>JANOPI010000197.1:0-18693 GCA_031421755.1 Flavobacteriales bacterium
CGACGAGGACGCCAAGATGAAGGAGCTGAAATTCGAGACCGCCTACGTGGTGGCCCTCAGCGAGAACTTCGACAGCACGGGGGGCAACCCCATGAGCATGAGCTTCACGCTCAGCGCCCACAAGCTCCAACTCGGGGCCGAGAAACTGGAGAACGAGTGGCCTATCTGATCCGGCACGGATCCGTGCGGCGGCTCCCGGGAGGGGGCCGCCGCCGGTCCGAGATCGATCAGCCGCGAACGACAACTTACCGCTGCGTGAAATATCACTGAAAGGAGTAGTACATTATTCACAGGTTGAACGGATCTTCCCTGACCATGAAACGCGAACACCACCGCATCTTCCTCGAGGCCGCACAACGGTTCAACTGCTGGATCGGCCTGCGCGAGCCCAATCCCCTTGCCGACCGATGGATCGGCCGCTCCGGATTCATCCCCAAGAGCCAGAAGGTGAAAGCGAAGACCGCCGACCAGCACGACCACCCGTTGGCGGGCCTGGTCGTGGACCCCACCGTGTGCCCGGAAGCGTTCAGTGCCGCCAGCCGCAAGCGGGCGAAGGCGAACTGGAACCCCGACGTGCTACCGGCCGGTGCGCAGGTGGAGCGCGATGGCAAGGACAAGGGCCTGGTGCGCGTGGAGGGCAAGGCCATTTACGCGGACTTCGACCTGATGAACGTGGTGCGAGCCGATGAAAAGGGCGTGATGATCTTCACCACCACCAAGGAGTCCATGGACCTCTTCGCCCGGGTATCGCGCTTCATCAATACGCGCATCGGGGTAGCCATGATCCAGCATGGTCCGGAGTTCGATCCGGGCTTCGATGGCGTGGGCGCGAAGGAAAGCGAGCTCGTGTACTACTTCGGTCCCGGTGGGAAAATGCAGCTCGCCCACTCTTCCATGCCACAAGGGCGGAACGCGCACTGATCGCGACGGAAGCGTACGTCCTCTTACACCGTTGCGTTCAATACCAGGTGTACCGCGCCGGGTGGCAGGGCAGGGGCCTTCACCTCGCTGATGATCCCTTGCTCCAGCGCGAAACCTGCGTTCTTGCCTTCGCCTTGGCTCAAGAGCTGTTCAAGTGCCGGTTCGCTGAGCTTGGAACGTGCGCTGATGGTGGTAATGATGCGGTTCTCCATGTTCTCGCATCGGCTCAAGTGCTCCTTCAGCGCATTCCGGTTCATGGGTCCGGTCACGCTCATGGACACACCGTGGAAGTGGAACGAGGCGTTGGGCGAGGCAAAGCGATCCTGTCCGCTGAGGAAGATCACATTCGCGATGGAATCGATGTTGCCGATGTTGTGCATCGTCAGCTTCAATCCGCCGTGCAATGCGGTGAGGTAGTTGTACAGCACGAAGCCTGAATCCACGTCACCGCCGTTGGATGCGATCAGGAAATAGAGCTCATCCGGCCGGTGCTCCTGCACGGCGTTGTTGCAGAAGGCGATGAACTTGTTCACCAGCGGCTTGTCGATGCCGCCGACGAAAGTGATGTATACGGTTTTGCGGGGGTCGGTCATGGGGCTCGATATGAGATAGAGGTGGCAAAGGACGCGGTCCTGAACCAATGGCGTTCACAAGAGCTTGGCCAGGACGACGGTCCGGTGTCGGCGATAACCTTCGTTCCCGACAACGCTGCCACGGGACAGGGGTTCTCAATACTCGAAGGGAGGACTCTTCGTACAGGTCCATATGCGGAGCGGCCCCGACGTTAGGGTCGAGGCCGCTTGCACATGTCCGATGTACATTACTTCAGCAGACCGAGGATCTTCTCATTGTTGTTACGGAGATCCTTGATTGCCAGGGCGAGTCCATATTCCACTCCGATGTTCACCACCTTATCGAATGATTTCTGGGCCCGGTCGCCGGACTTCTCGTCCGGCTCGGCGAATTCCTCACGCAAAGCGAGGATAGCTCCCCCCACCGCAGCGTCCAGAAGGAGGTCCAGGTCGACCCATGGCACAGGGTCCGGGCCTGGCTGGGGGATGGGCTTCTCGAATTCGGGAGGCCAAGGGTCCACCTGTATAAAGAGTTCCTTGATGAGCAGCGGGCGGATCCAATCGAGCGCCCAGATCAAGCTCTGGCACTGGCTGGCGAACTTGCCCATCGCATCTCTCGCATGCCGGCCGATGGCACAGAGCACGGAGAATTCAGCGCGTTTCAAAGGGATGTGGAGGCCATCGGTCACCGACTCAACTAGCCGGCTTTCCCAGAGCAGAAGCCAGATGCCACCATTGCGCATGCACTGGCGCTTGCCTACAGGGGAGAGCCAGATGGCGATGTTGCGGTAGTACGCTTTGATCTTCTCGAATGCGGCCATTCCGGAAGCGCTCGCCGCAAAACCGACTCGCTTGACCGGGTCCGGGTTCCCGAGAGCGCCTACGAGGTTGACATTCACGAAATGGTGCCATGTGGCATCCGTCACACATCTCCCGACGGAGGTACGATCCCCGTCGTACGCGCAGATGCCGGCGTAGGTCTTGGCGCGTGTGGGAGCCTTCGTTGAAGCTGTATTGCCGGCGGGTACCGAGTTGAAGGATACAAGCTGCGGCATTACCCGGTTACCTGATCCATCCATCGGCCATTCGTGTACGGCGTATCCGCCGAAGTTGAAGGAACGGTCCGTCTCATAGGGCAGGACACATTCGCCCTCGTGCGGGTGGTCGGGCATCACATCAATTACGCCCATGGGCCCGCAAAGCAGCGGGTGCGGCCAGCGGAGACGGCGGAAAGTACCTGCCCGCGAGTAAAAATAGCGGGGCTGGATCGGTTGTGGCACGTCATCGCTCTGGTCATCGAATTCCGTTCGCGCATCATGGCCGATGCGGTTGGTATCGTGCCGATCCTCGTCGCCCATGCCGGGAGTGCCATCGTTGCCGAAGGGTCCGGGACCGGCGAACCATTTTCGCATGGATCGCACACGGGGAATGTGGCCGCAAAGGGCGGAACCCAAAGCACCGTGATCGCCAGTAGCGAATAACCCGCCTCCATCATCCATGAACTGGGCGATCGCCTTCAACTCGTTCTCTCCAGGGGCCCCGCTCCATGTGCTGTTGGGCAATTGGAAACTGCTGTTGATGCCGAAGAGCCAGACCTGGTCGTACATGCCTGGAGCGAAATGGTCGGGATCGTCAAAGCGGAAACCTTTGATGCCGCGCGTTACGGAGGGAACACCGGTGGCGACCATAGCGTCCGAAGCGAACGTGCTGCGATGGGCTACGGTGATCTGGAAGCGGGTATGGGGCAAGGGTGTGCCGTGGATCACCTCCACAAGCGTGCGCAACCCGAAATCAGCCAAGGAGAAGTCCAGTGTTCCGTCCGAAACCATGAGGATGCGGACCACACAAGGTCGCCAATACCAGGGTCGCAGTTCATGCAGGTCGAAAGGCAATCGGGTGATCCGCTCGCGGATGAGGTCTTGGATCCGCTGGTTGGCGGGGTCCAGAAGCGTGGGTCGATCGATCATGATGATCAGGGTTTATGGCCACGGGTTCGGTTTGTGGTGGCCAGTGCGAAACAAGTCCGTGTTTTCTTTTCCGGGCATACCCAGTGGAGGGTAAAATCGACCGGAAATCGGCAGTTTCGGGGGCGTATCTACCCTTCACTGGGTAGTTCTGGTCGGGTTCGCGATCGGGTGCCACCTGCGCCTGTTGTCCCTGGACAGGACCCACGGCCTGATCGATGAGAACCCGCCACGTCGGACCGGCTGTGCTGGAGCGGAGGAAGATGGTTCTGAAATTCGACTACCCCGCATTCCACGGTCAGAACAGCACGTCTCCACACTTCAGTCTGTGGACATGGCCAAAGGGAAGTCGCAACGTGTTATGGGCAGAGGTGCTCCAGGTGGGTGTAAACTGCGATATGCTTGTAAGACGGCGATTCTTGGAAGTTGCCGGATCGCTCCACATGCCGGGTGCCAAGGGAGGGAGGTAGGGCATGGCGGTCGTGCTGCACCCGGTGATCTGTGCCGTGGCCGGGAGCACGGCACACAGTCGTAGAGGCAGAAGCGGGATGCGGATGTCGGAGGGTATGTGGAGGGCCATGGGGGTGGTGGACAGAGCGCCACGGCTGTTTGGCGACCTGTCGGCAGGATATGCGGATCGGAAAGGCATTGAGCACCTCCGAACCGTTCTGCACACCTCGTCCGAGCGGCGTTTAGTAGCTTCCTATAACGCAGCTGGAACGACGATGCCGATGTAGGGACTTGACCAAGTGGATTTCCGGCGCATTGGCGCTTGGCGCTGTGAGGTCCAACCATCGCGTTCGCCGTGTTTCGAAGGAGCTAGCGGGTCTGCTGGAATGGCCTTCCGCATTGGCTCAATGACCGTGCAGCACCACTCAAGTCCATCGACGGACCTGGCTGGGATATCGACGAACCTTGACATCCACCCCCTGAGTCCATTTCATTTGCGCCCTCTCCCCGGATCGGCCTTGGCTGCTTGGACCCAGCAACGGACCACGATCTATGGGATACGCGAACGAACGGATGTCTTGGCATCCCCGCAAGGCGGCAAAGGCCGAAAGTCTTGAATGGGGCAATGCCGGGTACGGCAGCTTAGTGGTGTTGACACTGCTGCTAGTGCTCATGGTTGCAGCCGAACTGCGGCGCTCCATGCTGCGGTGGTTCCCGGTCGGTCAAACTGCCCACCAGATCAAATGAGCAACGTGAGATCGACCCTGCGGGCCAGCGCGCTCGCGCTGAAGGCGGACCTGCACGATGGCGAACTGTGGTGCTTGGGCATCATCGGGCTGTTATGCTGGCTTGCGAACTGAACGTGAAGAACAACAAGAAACTCCCAAATACCCGATCATGAGGACACGAACACGAACCGGCCGCGCCCGTCGCGGCACACTCATGGCGCTGGCCCTGGCCGCCGTCGTGGGTGCGAACGCGCAGCTGGCGAGCACGGGTGGCCGCATGGCGGACCACGTCGGCCATGCGCATGGCCAAACCGACCTGGGCGTCGACATGGAAGCGCTCCTGCACAAATACGATGAGCGCATCGAGTTCATGGAGAATCGGGGTCAGTTCAACCTGGCCGTTCTCTTCAAAGCGGACTTCCCAGCGGGCCAGGCATTGGCCACGCGGGAGGGCATGCTGATGAAGGCGTACGACCCTATCGCGGTGAAAGAGCGGCAGGAGGAAGGCATGCGCATCGAGCAGGAGCAGCACGATGGCAAACCTGCCCGCCCGCTGGTATGGAACGAGCGCGGCCACGGCTGGCTGATGAGTTTCCAAGGCGCGTTGCCGACGATGCGCATTGAGGCAAGGGACAGGCACCGGGAGGTGAACAACTACTTCACCGGCGGTAAGCAAGTAATGGATGTGAGCTCCAGCCAAGAGGTCTGGTACACGGGGGTCTACTCCGGCATCGACGTGCGTTACTATCCGGCGGCCGACGGTTCGTTGGAATATGACGTGGTATGCGCCCCGAACAGCGACCCGAAGGCCATCGCCATCGAGTTCAAGGGCATCAATGGGATGCGGGTGAACGAAAAAGGGGAACTGGTGCTGCCAACAAGCTTGGGCGACATGACCTATCCTGCGCCGGTGGTATACCAGCGTATCGGCGGACGTGAGCGCGCGGTGGAAGCGCGCTACACCGTGCGGAGCGGTACCGTGCTGGGCTTCGTGCTCGGGACCTATGACCGGTCGCAGCCATTGGTGATCGACCCCATCGCCATGCGCTGGGCCACCTGGGTGAACACGAACAGCTCCGGCGACAACCATGGCCACGCGATCTGGGTGGACCCCACTGATCATGCGGTATACGTTGTCGCACGGGTGGTGGGCACCACCGACAACATTACCGTGGGAGCCTTCGACGTTACCGCGAACGGCAACCTGGAGACGATCGTGGGCAAATACCTGGAGCCCGCCACGGTGGGTGGCCAAGGCACACGTGTGTGGCAGACCTATATCGGCGGCAGCGGTGATGACAACCCTTACGCGATGGAGCAAGGGCCAGACGGCCATATTTACATCACTGGCCAAACGAGCAGTACCAACTTCCCATTGATCGGCGGCAGTGCCTTCACGGGCAGCAGTATCAATCAGCAGTCGCAAGCGGACATCGACGTGTTCGTTCTGAAGATCACGCAGGATGGCCAGAGCATCAAGTCCGCGATCGTCGGAGGCAACGGGGCTGACGACAACTTCGACGTGCGCACCGCGCCGAACGGCGACGTTTTCGTGTGCGGTAGTACGACGAGCACGAACCTGCTCACATTGAACGCGGGCAGCGGTGCGGGCAACGCCAACGGCGGCGGTACCGACGCGTTGGTCTTCCGTATCAACCAGGACCTGTCCAGCTTGGTATGGGTCCGCAACTATGGCGGAAACGGTGCAGACCGAGCGAGCATCATGCTGCACGACCCGGTGAGCGGCGATCTCTTCGTGGGGGGCAACACGGCCAGTACGAACTTCCCGATCGTTAGCCCACGACAGGCGACACGGGGCGGCACCACAGCAGGCTTCCTGCAACGCATGAACGGCGGCACTGCGGCCACCACCTGGTCATCATACTACTCCTCAGGCACGAACAACGACGCGAACCTGCTGTGCATGGAGTTCAACGCCACGCGGACCGAGCTCTACTTCGGCGGCGTCACGGAAGGATTGAACAGTACCAACATCAGCGGAGGTTCCTATGATACGGGCCACAATGGGAACAACGATTTCTATGTGGGCCACATGGACATCGACCAGAACTTCTTGCAGGGCACGTACGTTGGTGGCACGAACAATGAGGTGAACATGATGGGCTTGAACGTGGACCTGAACAACGACGTGTATGTGTTCGGGTATTCGAACAGTACCAACTTCCCTGTTAGCGCTTCGCCCAACGTGCCGCTGCAGACCACCAACCAGGGCAGCAACGACAAGGTCTTCTTCAAGCTGGAAAGCGACTTGAGCGCACTTGAGTTCAGTACGTACTATGGTGGTACCAATGACGATTACGATCCGGTCGGCGAGCGCGGCATCAAGTTCGACAACTGCCGCATCTACACGATCATCACCGCACAGAGCAACAACATCCCGCTCACGCAAGGCGCGCTGAACACCACGAAAACCAGCGTGACCAGCCGGTATGAGCCGGGTCTGGTGGTATGGGCGAACCCACCCGATCTGCTTGGGAACAGCATCACCTACCTCGGCACGGCGATCTGCGCGGGCAGCATCCCGGGCGATATCCAGGGTTCACAGCCTTCGTACACATTGCCCACGGTGGTGCGCAACAACAGCGCGGCGGCCTATCCAACCTTCCCTTCGGCCGCCACCTTCCAGTGGCAGCTCAGCACCGACAGTGTGAACTGGACCGACATCGCGGGCTCGACCGGACAGAATTTGACCGGTGCTGAGATCGGGGTATTGAACGAGAAGACATTCATCCGCCGCATCATCGCAGGGGATGCCTGCATACTTGCGGGTGCCGCTGACCAGGTGGTTACGGTGCGCATCATGAGTGTCACCGGCGACGTTACCGATGCGGTCTGCAATGGTGCGCCCACGGGCAGCATATCCGCCTCTGCGGACGGCACGGCCCCATTCACATATGCATGGAGCAATGGGCAAACGACGCAGACCGCCACCGGTCTGCTTGCGGGAAGCTACAACGTGACGGTGACTGACGCGAATGGCTGCGAGGCAGGCAATACCTTCAGCGTGGGACAACCCGCAGCTGTGGGCGGAAGCGCGGACGTGACGAACGCGACCTGCGGCAACACCAATGGATCGGCCGCAGCCCAAGGCAGCGGCGGAACCGGTGGGTACAGCTACGTCTGGAGCACGGGGGTTGTGGGCGCTACGCTCACCAACGTGGCAGCTGGTTCCTATGAAGTAACCATCACCGATGCGAGCCAATGTGTCCTCGTTCTCCCCGTTACCATCGGGGGCAGTGGACTACCCGGCGCGAACGCTGGTGATGATGCGGTGGTAACCTGCCTGAACAATGGCCAATTGGTTCTGGATGGTTCGTCGCCCACATCAGGGGTGACCTTTTCGTGGAGCGGTCCAGGCATCGTGTCGGGCGGTAGCTCGGATGATGTGACCGTGAACGCTGCAGGCACTTACACGCTTACCGTCTTCAACCCGCAGACAGGGTGCAGCAGCATTGACCAAGCAGGAGTAACCCTGGACAACTCGGTCCCTGGCGCGCAAGCTGGTGGTGGCACCTTGACCTGTAACACGTTGAGTGTACAGTTGACCGGTAGCGGCAGCGGCAGCTTCTCATGGTCGGGTCCGAACGGCTTCACAAGCAACGACCAGAACCCGACGGTATCAGCTGCTGGCACGTATGTGCTGACAGTGACCGGCGCGAACGGCTGCACGAGCCAGGCGAACGCAGAGGTTGAACTGGACAACACGGTCCCCGGCGCGCAAGCGACGGGCGGCACGTTGACGTGTACCACTTTGAGCGTACAATTGAGCGGTAGTGGCAACGGCAGCTTCGGCTGGACGGGTCCGAACGGCTTCACGAGCGCTGACCAGAACCCTTCGGTATCGGCCGCTGGAACGTATGTGCTTACAGTGACCGGCGCGAACGGCTGCCCGAGCCAAGCGGAAGCGGTGGTAGAACAGGAAAATACGGTTCCCGGTGCGCAAGCCACTGGTGGTACACTCACTTGCAGCGCGTTGAGCGTTCAGTTGAGGGGCGTCGGCGACGGTAGCTACAGCTGGAGCGGTCCGAACGGCTTCACGAGCGCTGACCAGAACCCGACGGTATCGGCCGCTGGCACGTATGTGCTGACGGTAACCGGTGCGAACGGTTGCACAAGCCAAGCGGAAGCGGTGGTAGAATTGGACAGCACGGTCCCCGGTGCGCAAGCTGCTGGTGGCATGTTGACATGTACCGCGCTGAGCGTACAGTTGACAGGCGCTGGCAACGGCGGCTTCTCATGGATCGGTCCGAACGGTTTCACGAGCAATGATCAGAACCCTTTGGTATCGGCTGCTGGCATCTATGTGCTGACGGTGACCGGTGCGAACGGTTGCACGAGCATTGCCGAAGCGGTGGTAGAGCAGGATGACAACAGCCCCGGTGCGCAAGCCACTGGTGGTACACTCACTTGCAGCGCGTTGAGCGTTCAGTTGATGGGCGTTGGCGACGGTAACTACAGCTGGATCGGTCCGAACGGCTTCACGAGCAACGATCAGGATCCGACGGTATCGGCCGCTGGCACGTATGTGCTGACGGTAACCGGTGCGAACGGCTGCACGAGCCAAGCGGAAGCGGTGGTAGAATTGGACAGCACGGTCCCCGGCGCGCAAGCTGCTGGTGGCACGTTGACCTGCACCACGTTGAGCGTTCAGTTGACAGGCGTTGGTAACGGCGGCTTCTCATGGATCGGTCCGAATGGCTTCACGAGCAATGATCAGAACCCGACGGTATCAGCCGCTGGCACCTATGTGCTTACGGTTACCGGTGCGAACGGCTGTGCAAGCCAGGCCGAAGCTGTGGTAGAACTGGACAACACGGTCCCCGGCGCGCAAGCTGCAGGTGGCACGTTGACCTGCACCACGTTGAGCGTACAGTTGACAGGCGTTGGTAACGGCGGCTTCTCATGGATCGGCCCGAACGGCTTCACGAGCAACGATCAGGATCCGACGGTATCGGCAGCTGGCACGTATGTGCTGACGGTAACCGGTGCGAACGGTTGCACGAGCCAAGCGAGCGCGGTAGTGGAGCTGGACAATTCGCTCCCCGGCGCGCAAGCGAGCGGTGGTGTGTTGACCTGTGCGAATAACAGTGTCACCCTTTCCGGAAGCGGCAACGGCAGCTACAGCTGGAGCGGTCCTAACAGCTTCATCAGCGCGCAGCAGAACCCCATGGTAGGCGCTGCCGGCACGTATGTGCTGACGGTGACCGGTGCGAATGGCTGCACGAGCCAGGCCGAGGCGGCGGTGGAACAGGATGACAACATCCCGGGTGCTCAAGCGGCTGGTGGTACACTGACCTGCACTGAGCAGAGCATACAGTTGATGGGCGTTGGCAACGGAACCTATAGCTGGGTCGGACCGAATGGCTTCACGAGCAACGACCAGAACCCGACGGTGTCGGAGGCTGGAACGTACGTGCTGACTGTGTTGGGCGCAAATGGCTGCACGAGCCAGGCGAGCGCAGTAGTAGAACTGGACAACACAGCTCCCGCTGTGCAAGCTGCTGGTGGCACGTTGACCTGCACCCAGCTGAGCGTACAGTTGACGGGGGTTGGCGACGGCGGATTCAACTGGACCGGCCCTGATAGTTACACGAGCAACGACCAGAACCCGACGGTGTCGGAGGCGGGTGTGTATGTTCTCACCGTGTCCGGCGAGAATGGATGCACGAGCATTGCCGAAGCGGTTGTGGAACAGGATGCCAACGTGCCCGGCGCACAAGCGGCTGGTGGCACGTTGACCTGCACCCAGCTGAGCGTCCAGTTGACGGGCGTTGGCAACGGCAGCTTCAACTGGATCGGACCGAACGGTTTCATGAGCAACGACCAGAACCCGACGGTGTCAGAGGCAGGAACGTACGGGCTGACGGTGACGGGGGCGAACGGTTGCACCAGCGAAGCGCAGGCGGTGGTTATTGAAGACCGCACGCCTCCGGTGGCCATCGCCTATGGCGGATCGATCACCTGCGACCAGTCGAGCATGCAGCTCACCGGCATCGGGACGGGCAGCTTGAGCTGGACGGGTCCGAACGGATTCACCAGCACCGATGCCAACCCGACGGTATCGGAAGCCGGCCTCTACATGCTCACCGTTATCGGCGAGAACGGATGCTCGGCTTCAGCAACGGCTGAAGTGATCGACGCGGGCGGAGCGCTTGAAGTGACCACACAAGGCGGGGAAGTCCCTTGTTCCGGCACAGGCGTCACGATCAGCGCGAGTGCTGTAGGCGAGGTGAGCTATAGCTGGAGCGGTCCTGATGGATTCACGGGGACCGGTACCCAGGTAACGGTTTACACGGAAGGGATCTATACGGTAACGGCAGTGGCCGAGGGCGGTTGCAGTGCGACCGTGGAAGTGACCGTTGGCAAGGAAGAGTGCGAGAAAGAGTGCGGTCCGATCATTTCCTGGTGCCCGCTGCCAATGACGGTCGAATGCGGCACTGATCTGAATCCTGATGTGATCGGGTACCCTGAGTATCGCAAGGACAAGGACTGCCCGGCCATCGTGTTCGCCAGCTACTACGACTACACGACCGGCTATTGTCCGCGTACGGTTACACGCGAGTGGACCATGACGGACGAGACCGGTGCCACAGAGTACTGCACACAGATCTTCTACATCGAGGACAATGTGGCGCCTCTGCTGTATGGTGTTCCAGAGAACACTACCGTGGAATGCGGTGATCTGCCTGGCAAGGACGATGGCGTGTGGGCTGAAGATGCCTGTTGGGGTGCCATGGATGTACACTACTGCGATGCGATATCGGAGGGCGACAGCAAGTGCGAATACATGGTGACGCGGACGTACTATGCCATGGACTACTGCGGCAACCTCACTACGGCGACACAGACCATCCACGTGATGGACAACAGCGCGCCTGTGTTCGAGTGCGGTGCTGGCCAAGACATCACCTTGGACTGCAAGGAACTCGAAGGCTACTTGGGCTGTAAGGCCTCGGATGTCTGCGACACGGAGTTGGATGTCCGTGTGGATGATGTGTACGGGTACAACGATGAACTGAAGACATGCTTCCTCAACCGCACTTACACGGCAACGGATGACTGTGGCAACAGCACGAGCGTCGAGCAGAAGATCACCCTGATCGGCGACTGCTGCGAGAATAAGGGCGCTGAGAAGTCGATGGAAGTAAGCGTATTCCCGAATCCTTTCCGCACGGAATGCGTGATCGCTTTCCGGGCTGTGGAGCAAGGTCGCGCCGTGATCTCCATCACAGACCTGAACGGCCGCCCGGTAACCACTCCGATCGCCCAGGATGTGAACGCGGGCCAGGATGTGCGCATACCGTTCTCCGCCCAAGCGGTGGAGATGGGCGTATACCAGTATCGCGTGATGGTCGGTGAGCGTGTCGCCACCGGTCGCCTGATCGTGCAGTAGGTCTTTCTGACCAGAACCAGCGGCGAGGCCCCCTCAGCGATGAGGGGGCCTTGCTGCGTTCAAGCTACTTCCGCATCGCCCCCACCTTCCCGTAGGTGAGGCTCCGCCACGACCACTCCATCGGCCCGAAGCGGAAACGCTTCAACCACCAATGGCTCCAGAGCACTTGAAGGATGAAGACCCCAACAGCCGATGACTCCAATGTGATCCCGTCAGTGCCCAATCAGCCGCGTCACCTTCAAGTAGAGCGGAACAAGTCCGAACGAGACGGCAACGAAGAGGTCGACGCGCAGGTAGTTCAGGTTCCGCCAGATCCTCGCGCGGGTCACCAGATCACCCGTGGATGATCCACCATTCGCGATCGCTTGGAAGTCGATCACGTTCGGTGCGAAGTACAACAATGTCCAAACGCGCACTACCAGATGGACGAGGAACAGTGCGACCAGCGCGTTGCGGATATCGAGCTTTCAGAAGAACACCAGCGCAAGGATGAAGGTGACCTCGTGTACTGAATGCGCTACGATCCCAAAGGTCTTGAGGTCGATGCCGTGCGGTGCGCAGAAACAGACAAAACTCTCCGGCGGCCCGTCGGTCCATTTGGGTACGAGCACAAAGGTCTCGAAGAGCTGTGCGCCGTTCAACAGGAAGTAGGCCAGCATGGTGCTGAGGAGTCAGGACTTCGCTCGGCTCAAATAGGACGACATGGTATCCTCGGTGGTCATGCTACATGGTTGCATTGAGGTTTTGGCGGGTCTCGTCCATGATCAGCGCGGCCGAACTGAAGTAGCGCTCGATGGTCTTGATCTCCTTTTCGGAGAACGAAGCGAGTCGTTCCTGTATGCGCCGTTGGAGTTCCGAAAAGAGCGGTTGGATATGCCGCTTAACATTCGCTGCCAGGGGAACGATGAGCACTTTCCGACGGTCGGTGTCATCATTGCGCCGCTCTAAAAGCTTCTTCCCTTCCAAGCGATCGATCAGACCGGTCACCGCCCCCGTAGTTAGGCTGGTAGCCTTGGCCAACTCACCGGCCGTCATGGCTCCTTGCTGCATGATCAGCCCGAAGTACTTATGGTCCGTGCCCGGCAGATCAGCCTTTCGGGCGATGGCCTCGTGCATGAGGATCGAGCAGTCGGAGTAGCGCCTACTAGCGGAGCGGAAGCGGTCGAGCGGGCTTAGAGGTGAGGCGGGCATTGCTTGGCGGCTAAGAAATATGCACGTCTCCGATGGTCAAGCATTTCGCACGGCCAGCTGCGCGATCACTCGCGCCGATTTCTGTAGCGCCCTTCGCTGCGCACTACGTGGTGGAAAGCGGTCGGGCCTTCAGCCCTCTGGGCGCCGCCATGGGCTGGGGATGAGGTCGGGCCGTTAGCCCTCAACCCACTTCGTACTGCGGTTGAAGTAGTCGCTCCTTCATTGTGGAGCGCTGAAGGCGCGACTTCATCCCGGCCCATAGCAGCGCTATGGGCCGGGATGCACAACGAAGTTCAGGAGGGCTGAAGGCCTGCCTACCGCAGGCAGACCCGACCTCTTACCTCGATCACCTCTGCAAGATCACCCGCGCCGACTTCGGCTCTTGCCCCTCCACCCGCACCATCACCAAATACAAGCCTTCGCGCAGCGCCGCCGCAAGGTCAAGCACCACGTTGCTCGTGAGCGATGGCACCACCCGCGCATGCACGCGCTTTCCCGTGACATCGAACAGTTCGATCACCGCCTCTTCACCGATCAGTTCTTCTTCGATACCGATGTTCAGCCGATCGTTCGCCGGGTTCGGGAATACGCGCAGGCCATCACCGATCGTCGTGGTGGAAGTCGCGGGATCCACTTCCGGCACATCCACAGTTACGCACAGCGCGTCGATGATCTCGGCCACGGTCACATCGTCGATGAAGTAGGCCACGGTCGCTGTTCCGCCGATCATTTCGCTTTCGGGCTTCCAGGCGCTGATGTTGATGTAACGATAGGGCTGGTCGGCGATGATCTGGCCACAGATGGTGACCCAATCGTCGGTGACGTTGATGGGGGCGCCTTGCCACTCCACCTGCGCGGGCAGGTAAACGGGTGAACTGAAATAGCTGATCCGGTCCATGCTCATGTGTATGCCCAGTCCGTCCAATCCACTTTGATCGCTTTGGAGCTTCACGTTGAAGGCGAGGAGGTATGGCGTGCCCGGCACCAAGGGCGCGCTCAGCTCATTGCCGATCGCTTCGTGGTAACCCGCATTGCCCGTGCTCGCCAGGATCCGAGCTACGCCGGTTCCGTTGCGCGGGCGGGTATCCGATGCCAACGCTTCCGATGGCAGGCCCGGCAGATACGGCAGGTGCTCATCGTCGTTGTAGTCCGCGCACGAAGCATAACTGTCGGCGGTCCAAATGGCCGTGTGCCAACCCGGGGTGATCTCGTAGTCGTACGGACTGTTGCCATCGGGGACTTCCGGAGCGCACAACCCACCTTGCTCAATGCTGGGATTCACTACGAGGTTGGGACCGAGGCAATCCACATCCGCACAAGCGGTCGCCATCGGGAGAGGCGTGTGGAAGAGGCCCACCATGCCGGTGAGGTCGCTGGTGTTGCGGCTGTACAAGCGGAGGTAGTAGGTCTGGCCATCGATCAACCCGCTGGGCAGAACGAGCATGGCGTTGCCACAAGCGATCGGCACCAAACTTTCCACCGGGCCGCTGAAGAGTTCGGTAACGATGTTGTTGTCCAGGAAGTGGCAGGTGATGGATGCCGGTTGACCATCGTGAACGAAGGAGAACCAGATGTCATCATCCGCGCTTTCACCGAAGTACACGCAATTGTTCGGCGGAAGGCTTTGCGTGGCACCGTCGGTGTCGAAGGCCACGCTGTACGCATCGTAGAACGGGATCGGCGTTGCGCCATTGGCGTCGTCGGGGTCGCTGCCATCGCCCACCCACGGATGGAAGGTGCGGATGTACTCCGCACCAGTGGCGCTCGGGAACAAGCGCACCATCACCGAGTCGCCGACCGCGAGACCGGTCACGTTGATGCCGTTGGTGCTCGTACCACATGCCAGTTCGTTGGCGAGCAGCGTATCCGGTATCGTGGAGAACCCGCGGAAGGTCTCGATGCGGAAGGTGGCCGCCGTCTCGTCGTACTGGCGACTGCCCACGTCCACGCCCACCGTATGCTGCGCCGCTGTGGCGACGAACCAGAACCAGGTATCCGCATTCGCTGTGCCGGTGCAGGCCACTTGCGGAAAGCTCATGGAGGCGCCGTAGTTCGCAAAGGGGCGCATGGGATGTGCGAACGCGTTCCCGTTGGGCATCAGTTGCACCGCACCGGCCGGTTCATCGTTCGCCGGAGGCTGGTAGAACTGGTGCGTGAATTGGCTTGGCGTGACACCGGCCGTCGTGTACAGGCGTAAGAAATAGGTACTGCCGGGAGTGAGGCCCGTGAAGTTGTATTGCGGATCCGTGGTGCAGACGATGCTGTTCAATGCGCCGCACGTGCCGGAGAACAGTTCCATGCTCAGGGTGAAGGGCACGTAGACTTCTTGTGCGACGAGGGCCGCCGTGGTGCCTGTGGCCATGAAGCTGTACCAGAGATCGCGCGATGCCGATGTGCTGCTGCATTGCGGCAATGAACTGCTCGCGAACTTGAACTGGGTGCGCGCCTCTGGACTGTAGTCCGCAAGCGCTACCGGCACCAAAGGAAGGGCCCCCACGCACTCATCGTTGGTCGCCACGGTCACCAGTCGCACGCGCAGCAGTTCACGCACCGAGTTCAGGTTGGTCCACAAGCGCAAGGCGTAGTTGCCGCCCACTACCAAACTGTCCAGCAAGGCTTCCTGGCTGCTTATGCCATCGCACTCCTCGTAGACCAAGCCGCCGCAAGTGCCTGCATACAGCTCATAGGACAAGCTGGTAGGTGATGCGTACAACATCATTCGCGCGGACGATGCTGTGAAGGTGAACCACACATCATCGTCCACCGCGGCCGCGCACGGCGATGGTGCCCCTGTTGCACCATGCGTGGCGGCATAGGTGAAGGTGACCGGATCGTTGGCGCTCTGCACGGTCAACGGCAATGCGTCCGCGCATTCGTCGTTCGTGGTGATCCCATGCGTGGAGAATGCCGTCTCCGGGTTGGGATTCCCACTGGCCTTCAAGCGGTAGCTGGTGCCTGCGACCAGTCCGGTCACCGTCAGGTCCGAACTACCGGGTCCGTTGATGATGCCGTCCATGCAACCTGCATCGTACAATGCGAGGGCCACTGCTCCCTGCTTGTTGAACACGACGGCATCGGATGGTGCGGTGAACTGGTACCATACATCACGCGTGCTGGGGAAATCGTTTACTACGGATGCCGTTGCATTGGTCAGGTTCACCGCGAACACCGGTCCCGGGGCCACTTCGGTATTCACGCTTATCGGTGTCGCGTTCGCGCATTCATCGTTCGCGGGCGGTGCCCCTATAGCGATACGGAATTCCACAAAGTCCTGCGGCACGGCGCTCAGCGAATACACCCGCAGGTACACGGATCCGCCGATGGTGAGCCCGCTCATCTCGTAGTCGTAGGTCCAGGCATCCTCGCACCAAAGGCTGGTGAGCGCACCGCATGCTCCGCTGTAGGCCTGCACCACCACTTCGTTCTGGCTGCGCAGGATCACGATGTGCTTCGTGCTCACCGCCGTGAAATGGAACCATACATCATCGTCCGAGGCTGCGGCAACAGCGCATCCAGGTAGCGATTGCGTAGCCCCCACCGTGAGGAACTGCTCGCCCGGCGTGAATTGCGATGCGCCTTCAGTGGGGACCAACTCCGTTGCGCTCGCGCACTCATCGTTCGACAAACCCGTGAGCACGCCCACATCGGTGAAGCGCGCAGGCGTGATGGTGGAATACAACCGGAAGAGATAGGTGTTGCCCGGCACAAGCCCCGTGAGCTTCAGCGCCCACTTCGCCGCCTGTGCGTCGCTGCACCCCAGGCTCACAAGGCTGCCGCATGTGCCGCTGAACGCTTCGATGCGAAAGCTGGGACCCGTGTACCAGCTATGCACCAGGGTGTGGCTACTGGCCGTGGCCACGAAACTGAACCAGCCGTCGTACAGCCCCGTGCCCTCGCAGGTGGGTAGTGCCACCGCACTGGACTCGTGCCCCAGATCACAGTGTACCCATGGGTCGGGAACGGCGCCTTGCGTTACCGGCACGGGGTAGGCCTCCTCGCACGTGTCGTTGCCACTGCTTTGGGCAAACAGCGTTGAGGCCATTGCGAGGCACGGAAGAAGGAGAGCGGTACGCATGATCGTGGGAATTGCACGACCAAGGGAAGACAACGCTGGGCGAGGGGAAAGGAAGACCGAGGCTACGGGAAGGGATCGAGGGAACGGTTGGGAGGGTTTGGGCGTGCCACCTTGGCCAAATGCGGCAAGGGGTCCGGCTCTTCGCTACAACTCTGCGGCCCGATGACGGGCCTCCGGGCTTTCCGCTTCTATCCCTCACGCGAAGCATGCGCAATTGCTCGCCCCACCAATACGCGCCATGCTCCGCACTGAACACACAAGCAAATTCCGCACAGGATCGTGAGGATAGGTTTGCTGCATGGGTTTGAAGTCGCATAGCAACGCATCGAACAAAGTGAACAGCGGAGATGGGCCTCCTATCCAGGAAGGTTCGTCACGCAAAGGTGGTAACGCTCGAAGATCGGGATGGGCAGCTGCCTTCCTGCTTTTGGGCTTCAGTGGGACAGCTCAGGAAACCACGGTCACCCTGTCGGGGTCCGTGCTGGACGCAACAACCCGTGAGGCGCTTCCCTACCTGACGATCATGCTGCAAACAGCAACGGACAGCGTTCAGAAAGGCGGCACGATCTCAGACGATGAAGGGCGCTGGGTGCTCGCTGGTGTGGCGCCCGGCAACTATGTGTTGAAGGTGGCCGGGTTGGGCTATGCCCCGCTGCGAAAGCCGATCCATGTGGGCAGCCTCAGCGCGTACCTCGACCTGGGCGCCCTGCCTATGGCAACCGCCGCGCAAGACTTGGCGGAGTTCGAGGTAGTGGGCCGGACCGAGCAGGTAGGTGATGCCATGGACAAGAAGGTCTTCCGCATGGACGATAACCTGAGCCAAAGCGGCGGATCGGTGTTGCAGGCGCTGCGCAACCTGCCCGGCGTTACCGTTGATCAACGAAGCGGCAAACTGCAATTGCGCGGCAGCGACAAGGTGGCCGTGCTGATCGATGGGCAACAATCCGCGCTCACCGGTTTTGGGGACCAGAGCGGGTTGGACAATATCCCCGCATCGGCCATTGAACGCATTGAGGTGATCAACGACCCTTCTGCCAAGATGGATGCGAACGGCATGGCCGGGGTCATCAACATCATCTACCGTAAGGACAAGCGTAGCGGCTTGCATGGCAAGGCCTCTGTAATGGCGGGGGTGGGTGCCTTGGGGCAGAAACAGCCGGACCTGCCCACCGTTCGCCCGCAATACACCAGCACCCCCAAGTTCGGCCCCTCCTTGGGCCTGAACTGGGACCGCGAGAAGCTGGACTTCAACCTGCAAGCGGATCTGCTCACCCAACGCATGCTCAACCGCAATGAGCACTTCGAGCGCACCTATGCCGATGGCACCCTACTTCGCCAACAGTACTTGGAGAACCGTGACCAGACCATGTACACGTTG
>JANOPI010000198.1:0-3658 GCA_031421755.1 Flavobacteriales bacterium
GCGACCGCAAGGCGCTTTACAAGCAGTACGCCGATGAACTGATCGCGAAGGACAAAGCTTACTACGCCTTCGACACCACTGAGGAGTTGGAGGCCATGCGCGAACGGTTGAAGGCTGCCGGTGTTGCCGCCCCCGCATACAACGCTGTTACGCGCGAGCACATGCAGAACAGTCTCACGCTAAGTGGTGATGAGACCAAGGAACGGTTGTCGCGTGGCGATGAGTACGTGATCCGGTTGAAGGTGCCTCGTCATGCCGAAGTTCGTTTCGAGGACATCATTCGTGGGTGGGTGGTGGTGCACAGCGCCAACATCGACGACAAGGTGTTGTTCAAGAGCGATGGCATGCCCACCTACCACCTCGCCAACATCGTTGATGATCACCTGATGCGCATCACGCATGTGATCAGGGGCGAAGAATGGCTGCCGAGCGCCCCCCTGCATGTCCTCATATATGAAGCTTTCGGTTGGGAGCGACCGCAGTTCGCCCACCTGCCGCTGATCCTGAAGCCTGACGGAAATGGCAAGTTGAGCAAGCGCGATGGGGACCGGTTGGGATTCCCGGTTTTTTCGTTGAACTGGACCGACCTCACCAGCGGAGAGAAGAGCAGCGGTTATCGTGAACGCGGCTACTACCCCGAAGCGTTCATCAACATGCTCGCACTGCTGGGCTGGAACCCGGGCACCGATCAGGAGATCATGAGCATTGCGGAGCTCATTGAGCTTTTCGATCTCGAGCGCGTTCACAAGGGGGGCGCCAAGTTCGATCCGGAGAAGACCAAGTGGTTCAACCAGCAGTACCTGCGCATGCGCCCCGATGCTGAGCTTGGCGCACAACTACAGGCCAAGCTGAAAGCCAACGGCATCGCCACCACGGTTGAACGAGCCACGCAAGCTGCCGCCTTGCTAAAGGAACGAGCCACATTCGTGGAGGATATGCTCGAGGGCAGCTACCTGTTCACCTCAGGCTCGCCGCTGAAGGACAACGACCCAGCTACCGAAGAACTCAAAAAGCGTTGGAAGCCCGAGGCGGCGCCGGCTTTGGACGCCTACATCGCCAGACTATCCGGGCTTTCATCCTTCCAAACCACCACCCTTGAACCCGCTTTCAACGAAGTACTAGCGGAAAATGGAATGAAGGTGGGCCAAGTGATGCCGCTTTATCGGTTGTTCGTGGCGGGTCGAATGCAAGGGCCTGGCATGTTCGACGTAAGCGCGTTGCTTGGCAAGGACGAGGTGATCCTACGATTGAAAGCGGGACTCAGCCTCTGTGCATCATGGGCCTGATCCAGATCAATGGGATCAGGGTTTTCGCGTACCACGGATGCCTAGCGGAAGAGGCACAAATTGGCGGGCACTACCGTGTGGATGTCCAAGTGGAAGGTGATTTTTCGATAGCCGAGGGTTCCGACGAATTGTCCAGCACCGTGGATTACGGTCGCGTTACAGCCATCGTGTTGGAGCAAATGGCGTTGCGTAGTGCCCTGATCGAGCAAGTGGCCCGGCGTATCCTCGAAGCCTTGAAGGCGGAGTGGTCAATGGCCCATCGTTGGCGGGTCGTGTTGGTCAAGGAGCGCCCACCTGTGCGCGGGGATGTCCAAGAAGCGGTGTATGTCCTTGAGGGGTGATCCCCGCCTTTTGCAATACCCGCTCACGTCCACCGAACCTGCTATCTTCGCCGCCCCAAATGGTCGCGTGGCCGAGTGGCTAGGCACAGCTCTGCAAAAGCTGCTACTGCGGTTCGAATCCGCACGCGACCTCCACACACGATGCCCCGGTAAGCCGGGGCATCGTGCTTTTCGGGCCAGTCTCCCCGGCTCAGTTCCTTCACGATAGTATCTTGCCCCATACCGATCGCGGCCGAACCGCGTTGTGTGCAATGTTGTTGAACTGTACCATGCGCTTTACCCACACTCTGGTCGTCTTCTCACTACTTCTGGCTGCGCTCGGGCTTAGGGCGCAGGATCAAAGCGCATTAGGTGAGTGGCGCGACCATTTCCCTTATACGAACCTCACTGCGGTCGTAGAGGGCGATGGAAAGGCGTACGCCGCTTCTACCATTGGGCTGTTCCGGTACGATCCCGCCAGCGGGGAGATCCTGCGGCAGAACAAGACCAATGTTCTAAGTGATGTTGGCATTCAAGGATTGGCCTGGAACCAACAGCTCGCAACGCTGCTGGTATACTACACGAACGGGAACCTCGACCTGTTGGTGGGGGAGACCGGTATCAACATCGGGGACATCAAGCGCAGCTCGATAATTGGCAACAAGGGGGTCTACTGTGTCCATATGGAAGGTACTACGGCCTATTTAGGATGCGGCTTTGGTATTGTTGTGCTGGACCTTCTGGAGCGCGAGGTACGTGAAACCTGGTTCATTGGTCCTGCCGGGTCACAGGTGCAAGTGAACAGTATTACAATGACGGCCGATTCGATCTACGCGGCTTGTACAACAGGCTTGTTCAGCGCCGCTCGGAACGCACCAAACCTTGCTTCGTTCGATAGTTGGAGAAGGCGCACGGATATGGGTACAGCGCTGGCCTCTGGCCCGTTCAACGCGGTAGCCCATTTCGGAACTCGGGTGGTACTCAACGCACAGCGCAGCGGCACGGGTGGCGATAGTCTTTTAGTGCTGGAGGAGAGCGGCACCTGGACACGATTCGCACCCCTGTTCGGCCGGGTGAATCGGAACCTCAATGTTTCTGCGGACGGTCAGTTCCTGGTCATACCGCACGATCAAGATATCCATACGTATGACCAGCAGCTCACCGAGGTGGGCTTCATCAATGCCAATGCAGGCATCGGGGTCTCTCCGTCCCAAGCGGTCAAGTCATCATCGGGCGCAGTATGGGTAGCTGATCGGAAACAAGGGTTGATCCGGACATCAGGGTCGGACCAAGGTTCTGCTATCATACCCAACGGCCCTAAGACGGCAAGCTCTTGGCGCATGGCCAGCAGTGAAGGGTCTCTCTACGTTGCCACAGGAGCTCTTTCCGGAGCATGGAACGGCCGCTACCTTCAGGATGGCATACACAGTTTCTTGGATGGCCGCTGGGCAACGATCGATCGGATCCAATATCCGCTGATGAACGGGGTGAACGAATTCTGCGGTGCGGTGTGCGACATTGTCTCGGTGATCGTTGATCCCGATGATCCCAAGCATGCATTCATTGGCAGCTGGGACGAAGGCCTTCTGGAGCTGCGCGATGGGGTCCCTGTCCAGATCTACAACGCACAGAACAGCGCCCTGGGCTTGGACATGACACCCTACCAAGACCGCCTCTACGTGTCCGGTCTGGACTATGATAAGGATGGCAACCTGTGGATCACCAATGCCCACTCCGAAGCACCCCTTGTGGTATGGACCAAGGACGGAGCGTGGTACAACTTCGATCCCGGTAGTTTGCTGGGTGGCAATCATCTGCTAGGTGACGTGGTGGCTGCCCGGAATGGTTATAAGTGGTTCATACGCCCGCGTGGGAGCGGGATCTTGGTCTATGATAGTGGGAATTCGTTGGAGGCCACGGACGATGATCAGTACAAGGTTTTGACCAACGAAACGGGTCGGGGCGGGCTTCCTGTTTCCGATGTTTTTGCGTTGGCCGAAGACCTGGAGGGCCAGATCTGGGTAGGCACCAGTCGGGGGATCGCTGTGTTCT
>JANOPI010000199.1:0-3019 GCA_031421755.1 Flavobacteriales bacterium
AACGGCGGCGGGTGATGTGCTGCTCACGGGCATCCATTACCCCGGCTGGTCCGATGGTGGAAACGAGGCATTCGTGTACTATCTGGACAGCACCGGCACGATCAAGGGCTACCACGGCTACGCGGATCTTGAAGGCCAGGATGTGGTGGAGGGGCTGGATAGGAAGTGGTATGTGGGCGGCAAGGGCTTGGGCGGGAACGTGAACAACCGTGCAGTGCTCTTGAAGTCGGACACCACCGGGCAGGAAATCTGGCGGCGGGTATTGCCGGACTATGGCCAATACACATCACTTATTCCCTTGCGGGACTCCAACCTGGTCGGCTTGGGTTCAACTGGCGATGGTGTTGTAGGTGGCTATTCCTTGGTGATCAAGTATGATACTGCAGGTGAGGTCGTCTGGAGACGGGACCTGTTGCAAAGCGATGACCAGGAAAGGGCGAGCCGCTTCCATGCCGGATATGAGTCATTGGATAGTTCACTGGTCGTCTGTGGTTGGCTTTCAAGGTCCGATACCCAAACCAAGGGCACGGTAGTGAAGTTGGATAAAGACGGTGAGGTGCTCTGGAGCCGCTTGTATTCGCACATCGAAGTTGGCGGTGTGCTGCCGTGGCAGATGTTCTGGGACGTAAAGCCCACAAGCGATGGTGGTCTTGTGCTCACGGGCGAGGCCAACAGTGATGATTACCCGTACGGGCAACTGTGGCTCTTGAAACTCGATAGCCTCGGTTGCCTGGTGCCCGGTTGCAACACCGTGGGCATGGTGGAGGTGGTCACGGACCTGCAAGGGCGGTTGAGCGTATCCCCGAACCCTGCGAGCGACCAAGTGCGCGTGGAGCTGCGGTGTCCCGAAGGGTTTTCCCCACAAGGAGCAGTACGCCTGTTGTTGGTGGATGTGGATGGACACGTGTTTTCACGCCAAGTCATGGTCAATAACTTGGACCGGCACACCGTTACTGTTGACGTACGAACACTGTTGAGCGGAACGTACTTCGTTCATCTCGCCGATCAGAAGCGTTGGTTGGCGGGTACCAAGCTGGTTGTCGAGTAGCAGCGAAGCCTCAGGGTCCCGATCATGATGAACGCCCCCAACTGGCGCGAGACTTCCAGATAGCTCTTGGCGCGGGAGTTAGGCCAGCCTCTTGGATGTCAATGACCCTGGCCGTCCTCCCGTGCCTGACCAAACAGCCTGGTGATCGTGCGCGAGGAATACCCTCCCGGCAGTCGCAAGTACAAGTTCCATGATCCGGACGGGCTTTTCTTTATCTCCTTCGCCACCGTTGGCTGGATCGATGTTCTGACACGACCATCGTATACGGACATCGTCGTGGAGAGTAGCCGGCACTTCCAAGTGAAGAAGGGACTGCTGTTGTTCGAGTGGACCATCATGACCAACCATGTCCATCTGCTCGCATCGGACACCGAGGGTTGCTCGCTTTCAGACATTCTTCGCGACCAGAAGAAGTTCACGAGCGGAAAGATCCACACGGCCATCAGGGAGGATCTTGGAGAATGCCCAAAGGAGTGGATGCTGGCAATGCTGAGGGAAGCTGGTGAGGCCAACAAGCACAACGCGTCGTTCCAGTTGTGGCAGCAGAACAATCAGCCCATGCTGGTGAGCACAGGTGAGGTCGAACGGGTGGTGGACTACATTCGCATGGAACCGGCCGTTGAAGGGATCGTGGATGAACCCGATGCTTACTGTTATTCATCCGCACATGAACCAGGAATTCTCAAACTGGAAGAGTTATGATGTAGAGGAGCGTGCCCGGACCAGGTTCTGTAAGGGCACGAGACGCCCGCCTGCCCCCGCTGGGCGAGGGCAGCCGGAAGTCTTGCGCCGGATTGGTGGCGTTTTGTACGCCATTGGTGGCACGGACAGTCTGCCCAACGGTACGCTTCCCTTCCCTTACCGATCCGCTACTGCGGGCCAAGAGACATCGGTGAATGGGCCCAAGGCCTTGCTGATGGCCTACCCCGATCCCGCGCAAGACCGGTTGATGATCACGTACCCTTCGGAGGTGATCGGAACATTGGAGGTGCTCGACGCCCAGGGACGCATTGCTGTTAAGGTCACAACCGCGAGCCTCCTCGGGTTTGTTGAATTGGATGTGCGCTCGTGGGCACCCGGATTGTACTTGGCCCGTTTAGTGAACGAGGCTGGCTTGGTGATCGGTGAAACCAAATGCATGGTGGCGCGATGAGGCGTCTATGCACTTGGTTGATGTTCGTTCTGGCAGGGAGCTTTGTTGCTCCCTGCCAGAACACTTTCATTACGCACTTGGACGAGATCCAAGTCGGGTATGACGGAAAGGGCCGGTCGATCATGCAGACCGATAGTGGTTTTGTGCTGTTCGCGTTGAAAATATCGGAGGATGGAACAGGCCGAACTCGCTGCGGTGTATACGACCTGGATGATCAAGGTGGCTACCAAGGATACTATGAACTCGGAACCGGAACCCCCTATCATTCCAGCTACGGCTTTTTCGATCCAATCTGTGAGCTTCCCTCAGGGGGTTATGTAGCCACTGTGCAGCACTTCGATGGTTATGACTCCCGGATCGACCTGGTGTATTTTGAAGAAAATGGAGTCACCTCGTTGACTTCGACGCTCTTAACATCCGATCCATCGGATTCGATTGTTTTCGGAGTCCGACAGATGCGAACCACGGCCGGTGGCGGCTACATTTTTTGCGGATTCTACGATGCTTCGGATGCCTATGCCCACGCGTGGTTGGTAAAGCTGGATAGCACGGGTACGATCCAATGGCAACAAGAGTATGGTCATCCCGACCGTTCCTACGAGGCCATCAGCGTAGCCCAGTATCCCGACGGTGGTTACGTGTTGGCGGGCTACCGCCTGCCGGGCAGCCTGACCAACCTGGGCTTTCTGATTCGCACGGACAGCTTGGGCAACGAGGTTTGGCGGCGGCATTTCGGGGAGGAGTTAGGGGGGTGGGGTGCGGTGAGGGTTGCGGCTGATGGGGGTATCATCACATTTTCCGATTATGCCGAGCAAAGT
>JANOPI010000200.1:0-4382 GCA_031421755.1 Flavobacteriales bacterium
TACGCCAACCCGTACGCGGTGTACGAACAGCTTGTGGCCTTCGACGCTGAACGCCGCGATCTGGAGATCTATTTCCAGAGCACCATCACGGACAATGGGCAGGTGCGGTTCATCACGGACTTCAATGAGGCCAACTACTTCGTGGACAACGTCGATGTGCGGCGCGTAAACGTTCAGGCGACCGACCCGACCACCTTGCACAAGATCTTCATCAACGAGCTGACAACCGCGCAGAGCTTTACCCTGCCGACCGGCTGCTGGAGCGACATGTCCGGCGTGGTCAGCGCTGGTGGAACGAGCTTTACGTTGCAGCCATACACCTCAAAACTGTACTACAAGGTTACCGACAACCAGTGCGGCACGCAGAGCAGCACGGGCTCGCTGGGTGCGAAGGTTTTCCTGGGGGGATGCCTGAACTGGACGAACTACACCATGAACGACGGTTTGCGCTCGGCAGGAATGATACCGAGCACCGAGCCTTACACCGCCATGGGTTACACCATGGAGAATCCCGGGGCCACGGTGGGGTCCACGGTGTTGAACACCACAGGCAACAGCGCACCTGTGGACTGGGTGATGGTGGAACTTAAGAATGCGACCGGCGGATATCCGGTGGCGGCCCGCCGGGCATGCCTGGTGCGCCGTGATGGAACGGTGATCACCCCGGATGGCAACCCGGTGATCACGTTCGCTACTACCACAACGGTGGGTAAGCACTTGGTGATCCACCATCGGAACCACTTGGGCGTGATGTCCGGCAGTGCACTGGCGACCAACGGACAGATCATCGACTTCACGGTGACCACCACCGGGGTTTATGGGACGGATGCCCTGCAGGTGAGCGGCAGCCGTCGTGCGCTTTACAGTGGGAACGTGAACTCGGATGGCCAGGTGAAATACACCGGCACCAGCAATGACCGTGATGGCATCCTGACCGCCATCGGCAGCACAACCCCCACCAGCAGCGTGAACGGTTACCGCCGCGAAGACGTGAATATGGACGGCATTACCAAGTACACGGGAACGAACAATGACCGAGACCCGGTGCTGAACATCATCGGCGGTACCACGCCTACGGGAGTGCGCCTGCAGCAAGTGCCCTGATCAAGCAAGTGTCAACAGAAGGGGCCGTCTCAACACGAGGCGGCCTCTTCGCATATGGGAGTAGGAGATGGATCCCGTTGGAAGCATCCTTCAGCCGAAGAGGCGCAACGTTTACCATACGCTTCGAACGTCCCCTTGGGGGAACCCGTCACTGATCATCATGGTCGGACGTGTAGCTCCGGGGAAACAAGGTTGGACGGACGCGGGGTCACTCATCCACGCTGTGGCCGGGTCTCCCGGCGGCACCGGACGATCAGAAGTTGAATTGGGCCTGGATGCGCAACAGTTCCCCTTGCTGTCGGTTGTCGGGCTTGGCATGGTCCTCGAACCGGCGGTCACCCAGGTAGTATTCGCAGACGAGCTCAAAGTTCCGGTTGGGCTGCCACTCGATACCGAATTCAAGGTCATTCACGGCGTAGCTGCGGGCGTCCAGTTCATGCTTCTTTCCGCCGTCATACACTTGGTAGCGCACGAAGGGGAAGAAGGTGTGGTGGTTGAGCTTGAACCGATAAGTGGCCGTGGCGAAACCACCCCTCAGGTCGCGGGTCTCGATGCTGTCTGTGGCGGGGTTGTACTCCGGTCCCCGTCCCACATTGTATTCAGCGAGCAGGCCGAACGGGCGCGGGTAGAGGCAGACCCCACCGAGCACACGGCTGTCGTCATAGTTCCAGTCGTCCTTGCCTTTCACCCCGGCGCTGCGTTGATCGGAAGTGATCACGTACTTGCCTGAATAGTGGGCCAAGGAGGGTTCGATGATCTGACCCTTGAACTCAAAGGGATAGGAGAGGCGGGCCACCACATGTGGCTCATCGTTGGCTTCGGGACGGTTGGCCGTTTGTCCATTGAAAGCGCCCACTGCGAGCACGCCATAGTCACCACTGCCTTTCAAGCCTTCGTCAACCAGCATTTTGAACCGTTCGCGGATCCGTTTGGGTGCCCAATAGAAGAACAAGCCCAGATCGCGCTCATTGCTCGCTGCGCTGTTAGTGGGGTCCGCACGATCCAACGGCAACCGGTTCTGGCTGCTCTGCATGTTTTCGAAACTGTATGGCACCTTGCTCTGGCCGATGCGAAAGCGGAATTCATTATCCGGGTCGAGGCCGACGTCCATGTACCAATCCCGCAGTTGCGCCAGATGACCGGTTGTCCCTGCTGACGAAGCGAGGTCAGGTTGCAGGTAGATGTACACGTTCTTGTGGACGAAGCCGCTGAAGATGATCCGTGCGCGGCGGATGAACAGTCCACCGTTGTCGCCCCAGCTCTTGTCGCATTGTTCGCACTTGAGCTGATCGTTCGTCTCCAACAGCCGATTGTACCGCACCTGCCCGTAGCCCCGGATGTTGAAGGATTCGTACCAGGGTTTTTTCCGTTCCGGTTTGACCGTGCTGTCAGCGATCGTTTGTGTTTGGGCCATCAGACCGGTAGCGAACACGGTAAGGGCGAGAAGTACAAGGCGGGTACGACAAGGTCGTCTCCACCTTCCCGCGAAAAGGAAGTGCATGGATGAGCGTTTGGCGGGCGCGAAAGAATTACCGTGTGATTACGTCGAAGTTAACGAACCGTGTCTTTTGTTGTCCTTTAGATAACATATGGTTAACCATCGAAATAATACTGCTCCCGGAGGATGCGAATGGCATTTCGGGGATCGGCATGGGCACAACGGATCGGGCTGATCGTATCAAGCAGGGATCGTAAAGGACCTGTGGCCTAGCAGCCAGCTGGGAACTTTCGGCTTCAGCCTTCCACCGGGCTTGTTTCGGCAGAAGCGCTTTTGGCGATCGCCGCAGGCCCTGAGACCACGACCTCCTCTTGGCGGTTCCAGTTGTAAACGCCAGAACGGCCCTGCTCGCGGGCAAAGCGCACGGCATTGCCCAGGTCCGTATAGTGGCGGCAACTGGTGAAGAGGGTTCGGCCGGTTGCCATGTCCTTCACGCCGGTCACCATTCCGTCGTTCACGAGTGCGTGCTCAAGAACGGGCAAGAGTTCATTGGTTTCCTGATCGTCCAGTTCCACCCGATAATCGGCCACGATGCCATCGTATACATGGCTATTGCCCCGGACATCATAGCAGAAGCGGCCTTTGCGGGCGGCCAGCGCTCGCAAGCGGTCAATGAGGAGAGTGGTCACGCGGTCGAGCATGGATGAGTGGCGAAATTGGCGCATCCCGGAGCGGGCATCAGGGGTTGGGCCGGAAAGCCACCAACAATTCGTTGTGACTATCCGCCCGTTGCCCGGAACCCGATCCTGCCGTAAGTACTGCCCATGCTGTGCGGATCCCGTGGGCGATGACCGCGCCGGATCGAGTGAACGAAAGCTTGATCTCAAAATGACGTAAGAGCGATCTATGGTCATCATGGTCCATTCGTCTGCCCAGTTGCGTTGTCTTCTTTTTGGTGGCCGAGTCGAAGGCGGGAACAGGGACGGTCGTACCGATCTGGACGTCAGCATCCTTAGGCCAGGGAGCTATCTGGTGGTTCTGGAAGGGCCTTCCGGATCGCTTGCGGAGCGGTTGCTAGTGGATCGTTGAGCGTTACCAGTGCGGTACGCATCAGAAAAAGGGCCGGACAGGTAGTTGATCAGTCCGGCCGTTGCGGTTGGCCGGCGTCTGGTCCTGCGGCGTAAGGAATAACCACGGTAAAGGTGCTTCCTTTCACCGTGTGAACTCGTCGCGCTGATGCGCCCTCCTTGCAGCTCGATGAGCCGCTTGCTGATGGTGAGGCCCAGGCCTGTGCCCCGCGATACTTGCGTGTGGTGTCGCTGCAGGCCTGCGTGAATTCCTCGAAGATCTTCTCCGTCCGGTCTTCCGGGATACCGATACCGGTATCGATCACGTCGTTCACCAAGGTGATCTATCCCGGTCGCCCTGATGGGTCTTTGTCGTGGTACACACGGATCGTAACCGCACCATGTTCGGTGAACTTCACCGCGTTGCCGCCGAGGTCGCATCTCGACCTCCCCTTTACCCTTCACGCTCACCTTGCCGCGTGGCGTGAAGGACAGCTCGGACGGATCCTTCACCTACGCAGAGGTATCGGCGCTGATGTTCACCAGGCCTGCCTCGCCACTGCTGTCCAAGCGACTGGCGGTATTCACGGTATCGCCCAGATGTCGTAGGCGAATTTCTTCACGCGGCGGCACCCGCTCGCCGCTCTCTACGCGCACCCGCGGCTCAGCGGCAGGCGACTTCGGGTACCTTCATCCCTTCCAACGCTTTCGCGGGTTCCTTCAGCACCCAAGTGCCATCGCGTTCCATCATTTCGCCGGACAGCACAGCAACA
>JANOPI010000201.1:0-21075 GCA_031421755.1 Flavobacteriales bacterium
GTTGGATCAGCCTAGGCCAAAGGAAAGAACTGAAAGCAGATCACAACGAGTGTGTTGACCAGCGGAACCCCGCACTCGCGCTGACGCTCGTACGGGGCCCCACTGGTCAACCCAGCCTGCGGCGCGGCTGCTAAGGCATACGTCTTTTCTCCTTTCCCGCGCTCGCATGGTTCGCGCGTGCTGTGCATACATCCGCCACTAGTGGGCACCACGGTGCTTTCCATCAAGCAGCGCTGAAGCCGCCCAATGCCCCGAACCCACCGAAACCCCTTCCGCGTGCTTGCATGCCGGAGGTATGGCGCGGCCGAAAGGCGAAAGCCGCCAACCCCAAGAACCTGAACGCACAAAAAGCCTAACTCCCGCAGGGTCTCCCGCTTCGGGGACCCTGCGCTCAGTCCGATGGCACCTTGAGCGGTTTAACAACGCTCAGACCCACTCCCACGCTCGCGTGTTTCCCGAGTGCTGCGCGCATGCATCCGCCTCTGGCGGTATCCCGAGCCTATCCGCCAACCGGCCAGTAGCCCAAGCTCAAAGACCACCGAGCTCTTCCGCGAAGCGCGGCCAGGAACCTGCACCCCGAAGTCGCCAAGAACCTGACCCACCGAAAGCCCTTCCGCGTGCTTGCATGCCGGAGGTATGGCGCGGCCTGAATGCCTGAATGCCGAAGTCGCCCAGAACACGAATGCACCAAAAGCCTTCCGCGATCTGCCTCTGCCTCCGGCAGACAAGTCCGGCAGACAGGAGCGCGGCCCCAAAAACCCTGAAGGCCGAAGCCGCCAAGAACCCGAATACACCCAAAGCCCTTCCGCGATCTGCCTCTGCCTCCGGCAGACAAGTCCGGCAGACAGGAGCGCGGCCGAAAGCCAAGCCCGGCCAAGGCCAAAAAGCCGAAGAGGCCCAACGGCCACTGCCAGCTTTCGCCGGAATGCCACTGAACCTCTCCAACACGCCGCAGGAGCAATACGGCGCAGCCTACATGTATACGGGCGTCCGATTCCGAGGCTGCTGACTTGTTCACCCCTGTTCATTCTTACTGCTCGCTCGGGTGTGCGAACCGCTGTCAACCTTCCAGCCCTTTTCTCTTGGCTTGTTCCTGCGCTTCCCGTGCCAGTTGGCACGGGCACTTCACCAGCCCTATGCGCACCGCCTCGATGTACAGCTCCACCTTGGTGTGTACATCCAGTAGGCGGTACACATCTTCGCAATGGCGTTTCACCGTGTCCGGGGCTATGTGCATCTGCTCGGCGATCCGTGCCTTGCTCGGTTCCGGCCTGCGGCAGGCGAGCAGGATGTACTCCGTTTGCTTGTCCCGCAGCAAGGCGAGCACAAAGGCAGCGGGGCGAAGGGCGACTGGCACGTGGCCAAAGATCCCGGTCGTGTTCCAGCATCGCAATACCCAGTGCAGGGGATTTTCGGCGCATGGCATCTGCGGTCATGGGTGTTCTGCCCCGCTCGGTGCCGCGGTGGTCTCCCGTTGCGCTGGCCGTTGCGTGTGATCGCTCCGTTTACCTTTCCCACGCCCGCTCGGGTACACCCAACCTCTACCGGGTTTTATGCGTTCGTCTTAGTAAGCTGACTCCCCCTCCATTATGCGTTCCATCGCCACAAAGGCCTTTATTGCTGCGCTCACCTGTTGTTGTACGCTCCGCACCGTCTCCGCCCAAGAAGGCGCGATGGACCTTACGTTCAACGCCACGGACATCGGCTACGAGAACGGGGATGGCACCAGCGGCATCGTTTACGGGAGTGCGGTACAGCCGGATGGCAAGGCCATCATCGTGGGTGACTTTGCGCGCTACAACGGGAAGCAGGTGGGTCGTGTAACGCGTGTACACACGAACGGCAAAGTGGACGAGTCGTTCAACAGCGGTGGAGCAGGCGCGAGCGGGACGATCCGTGCGCTTGCGCTGCAACCGGACGGCAAGGTGCTTATCGCGGGGAGCTTCACCAGCTACAACGGCACGGCCGTGCCCAATATCGCGCGCTTGAACACGGATGGCAGCTTGGACGGCAGCTTCGCCCCAGTGCCTGGGCCCAACTCAACGATCACGTGCATGGCCCTGCAGCCCGACGGCCGGATCCTGATCGCGGGCCCGTTCACCACGTATGACGGATGGTTGATGGTGCGCATCGCCCGGGTGCTTACGAACGGGACCGCCGACCTCACGTTCAGTTCGAATATCGGGCCGAACGGGAACATCAATGCGATCGCGCTCCAGCCCGATGGGAAGATCATCATCGGCGGAACCTTCATCAGCTTCAACGGCACGGCGCGCAGCAAGATCGCGCGCTTGAACGCGGGCGGCACGCTTGATACGGGCTTCGACCCGGGAACGGGCATGAACAACACCGTGCAATGTGCCTTGCGCCTTCCGGACGGAACGATCATGGTGGGCGGGGACTTTACCACGGTCAACGGTACCGGGCGTGCGCGCATCGCGCGCTTGACCACAAGCGGTGCATTGGATACGGGTTTTGTTCCCGGCACGGGTGCGAATGGTACCGTGATCACGGTGACCCAGCGATCGGATGGGAACGTGTTCATCGGTGGATCGTTCGATACCTACGGCGGGGTGGCAGCCGATCACTTGGTCTTGTTGAACGCCAATGGCACCACCGACCCGGGTTTCAACGCCGGTATGACCATCAGCCATAACGTGATGAGCATCGCCTTCCAGAGCGATGGAAGGATCATCGTTGGCGGGGCCTTCGAGAACTGGACCAGCATGTCCCGGAGGGGACTTTTGCGGTTGGAGGCGACTGGCGCATTTGATACTACCTACAACATTGGAACGGGGGTAAAAGGAGGAGGCGGAGTTCGAACGATCGCGCTCCAGCCGGATGGAAAGATCTTGATCGGTGGGACCTTCAAAGGCTACAATGGTGGAGAGGCGAACACCCTTGCGCGGTTGTCGGCCAACGGCGAATTGGACGGCAGCTTCAGCGCCGGTACCGGTACGAATGGGACCATCTACAAGGTCGTGGTGCAACCGGACGGGAAGATCCTGGTCGCAGGCTCCTTCACCGGAACCAATGGCACCACCACCGGCGCCCTGTTCCGGCTGAACGTGAACGGGAGCCTGGATGGGAGCTTTGTGCGCGATACCCTTCAAACAGGTTATATCCGCACGGTGGTCCTGCAACCCGATGGCAAGATCCTGATCGGTGGTGGTTTCAGCACCTGCCATGGTGCAGCGCGCATGGACGTAGCGCGGTTGAACCCCGACGGGAGCCTGGATGCTACGTTCGACCCTGGCACCGGCACGGGTCCGAACATCGGTGAGGTCCAGATACAAGCGATGGTCCTGCAGCCTGATGGCAAGATCGTGATCGGTGGACACTTCCCAACTTACAACGGGACCCCCTGCGGTCACATCGCACGACTGAACGCGAACGGCAGCTTGGACGCCACGTTCAACCCCGGCACCGGCGTTGCCCATCAGGTCGGGGTTACCCCCTATGTGCGTGACCTGGCCCTGCAACCGGATGGGAAGATCGTTCTGGTGGGCCTGTTCACCAGCTTCAACGGCATGCAATGGCATGTGCTGGCCCGGGTAAATAGCAATGGCAGTTTGGATACCGGTTTTGTCGCAACCAATCCGGGCCCGAACAACGACGTGGAGCGGGTCGCCCTGCAACCGGACGGCAGGATATTGATCGCCGGGAATTTCACCACGTATGACGCTGTATCCCGGCTACGGATCACGCGCATCAACCGGGATGGCACCTTGGACGAGGACCTGAACCCGGGGACCGGGATGAACGATGCGGTGTACGCGATCACCGTACAGCCCGATGGCAAGATCCTGGTCGGCGGATTGTTCACCGGTTACAACGGCACGGGCCGCAACCGCATCGCCCGCATCAATGGAACGTCCCGCGTGAGCAGCCGCGTGCTGTTGGAAGGGCCATACAACGCCGGTCTGATGAACGATGCACTGCGCACCCTTCCCACCTTCCCCATCACGGATCCGTACGCTGCTCTGGGCTACAGCGAAAGCGGTCATGATGCGGGGATGTCGCTCGGATCACACATGCTCGCGGTAAGCGGCAACAATGCGCTCGTTGATTGGGTGATCATGGAGATGCGACCGGTCGCGTCACCGGGAACCGTGGCAGCTTCGCGTACCGTGCTGTTGCAGCGCGATGGGGATATCGTGGATCTGGATGGCGTGAGCACGGTGGGCTTCGGCGGGCTTGCTGCTGGCAACTACTGCGTGGCGGTGAAGCCGCGCAACCACCTGCCTGTGATGCTCTCCGCAGGGACACCGATCACCTACGGCAGCACCACCGTTGCGGCCGACTTCACACTACCCACCACGCTGGTGTACAACAACGATGCGCGCAAGAACGTGAGCGGTACAATGGTACTGGCCGCAGGGGATGTGAACTTCAATGAGGCCGTGCTGTACACCGGCAGCGGGAATGATCGCGACCCGATACTCACCCGCGTGGGAAGCACCACGCCGAACAACCCGTTGAGCGGCTACTGGCGCGAGGACGTGAACATGGACGGTGTGGTGAAGTACACCGGCAGCGCGAACGACCGCGATCCGATCCTGGTGAACGTGGGGAGCACCACACCGAACAATACGCGGGTGGCTGCGCTGCCGTGACCTGTCCAAGCCGGCACCGACCCGGCTACACGCAACCGGCGGGCAGGGTGAACGTCCTAGCTTCGGACCAGGAACGCCATGCCAATATTCCCACGCTGGACCTTCACAATGCTCATGACGGGAGCGATGTCCTGTGCGCTCTTCGCACAGCAGGTCGCACTGGATCCTTCATTCAACGCAGGCGGCAGCGGTGTGAACGGCTCTATCACCCGAATGGTGCGGATGCCGAATGGCCACGTCGTGATCGTCGGGCCCTTTACCAGCTTCAATGGTGTCCCCCGATCGTATGCGGCCCGGTTGAGCGCGACAGGCGAATTGGACCTTGGTTTCGTTCCCTCGCCCACCAGCATTCCGAACTGGTGGGCGACCATGTCGCGACCTTCGGCGTTGGCTGTCCAGGGTGACGGCAAAGTGCTCATCGGGAATGAAGACATCGGCACGGTCGATGGCGGTCCGGAAGGAGTTCCCATGGTGGTCCGCTACAACACGGATGGCAGTGTCGATCCAGCATTCGCCATCGGCACACGCACGGGATATTCGTGGGGAGCATGGGCCATTCGCCCCGACCCCTCGACCGGGAAGGTCCTGATCGGAGGCAGTATCGCCGGGTACAGTGGTCTATGGTTCGGCCATGTGGTCCGCGTGCTCCCCTCGGGTGTCCCCGAATGGGATTTTTCTCCATCATCGGAATACGTCATCTACACCCAGTGCATCAGCCTGCTTCCGGATGGCAAGATCCTGGTCGGGGGTTTCAGTTTCACCCAGGAGCATTTTTCCGTGCAGCGATTGAACAGCAACGGTTCGATCGATCCCACATTCACTGTAGGTTCAACGGACGGAACAGTCTTCGCCATGGAACGGCTGGCCGATGGCAAGATCCTGATCGCGGGTTCGTTCAGCACGTATGCGGGAGCCACGAGGCTCAAGATCGCCCGGCTCAACGCGGATGGCACAGTGGATGCGGGCTTCGATCCACCAGGGGCTGCCGGAGGGGTCATCAACGCAATGGCCTTGCAACCTGACGGAAAGATCCTGATCGGCGGATCATTCACTTCGTACAGCGGTGTGCCTCGTTCGGGCATTGCGCGGCTCAACGCGGACGGAACCCTTGACACCGGATACGATACCGGTGCCGGCACGAACGGCACAGTCACCTCCGTTGCCGTGCGGCCGGATGGTCAGGTCCTGATCGCTGGTACCTTCACAAGCTACAATGGAACAGCGGCGAACAACATCGCCTTGCTCAGTTTGCCGTCGCCTATTCCGCCCGTGAGCGTGCAAGTGAAAGCGCTGCTCGAAGGCCCTTATGCGAGCGGCGGGCTGATGAACGACGCCTTGCGCACACTGCCATCCTTCCCGCTCTCAGAGCCGTTCACCGGCATGGGCTATTCGGCCATAGGCTATCCGACGGGTGCGAGCATCAATGCGGGCGTACTTGTTGTTACAGGCGGCAACGCCATCGTCGATTGGGTGATCATGGAACTGCGATCGTCAGCCGCCCCCGGAATGATAGTGGCTTCACGGCCTGCCCTGATCCAACGCGACGGCGACGTTGTGGATCTGGACGGAGCGGGCAATGTGTCGTTCCCCGGCATGGCGGGTGGCAGCTACTGCATCGCCTTGCGGCCGCGCAATCACTTGCCCGTGATGTTGGCACCATCCGCCGCGATCACCGGTACCGGTTCCGGGATCACGGTAGACTTCACACAGACCGGGACACCCATCTGGGACAACGACGCACGCACGACCGTATTCGGCGCGCTTGTACTTGCTGCGGGGGATATCAACTTCAATGGAACCGTACAATACACGGGCAGCGGGAACGATCGCGATCCGGTCCTGGTCCGCGCAGGAAGCACCACGCCGAACAATACCGTCGCGGGCTACTGGCGTGAAGACCTGAACATGGACGGCACCGTGAAATACACGGGAAGTTTCAACGACCGCGACCGGATCCTGGTGAACGTGGGACCGACCACGCCGAACAATACGCGTGTGGCTACGCTTCCCTAGTTCTTCTTTCTATGCTCTATTGATCGCGCGGAGATCACCATCCGTGATCCAACGGTCCCGTCCCGCACGAATGATACCTTCGGAGCTTCAACACCCTTCCGATGCGCTACACGCTTTCCCTGCTTGGCCTCTCCCTCTGCCTCACCAGCACCGCTCAAACGGACGTCGCGAAAATGCTCCAGGAGCGCATGGGCGGCGGTGGCGTGATCATGGAGGAAGACAAGTCACCCTTCGTGCCGAACGAGTTCATCGGCAGCTTCCGCATGGAGATGCACATGTTCGAAGGGGAACAGGAAAGAAAGGAAAGCCCCACCAACCTGCGGTACTGGAGCAGTGCGGACAAGACCTTGAACAAGATGGAATTCTCATCTGGAGGTTCTGGTGCACCGGAGGAGCCTGTACGTGACATGCGCATGTTGACCGACCTGAAAGAAAAGTGGCAATACACGTTGATGACCGACGAGGAAGGCAAGAAGACCGCGATGAAGAGCAAGAAGAAGAAGATCACGGTGAAAGAAGAACCCGGGACCAAGGAGCCCGTGATCACAGCGACCACCGAAACGAAGACGATCGACGGCCATGTTTGCACGAAGACGATAGTGAAGAGCGATGACGGCGTGTGGACGGGCTGGGTGGCCAAGGACATCAAGGCCCCGTTCGCTGACATGGCACGGAGCGTTGGGCATCGCGGGAACGACAAGATGATGCGCTCACACAAGGGCATGCACGGCTTCCCCTTGGAGTTCGAGTGGGTGGATGCCAAGGGCACGGACCGCATGGTGTGCTACGTAAAAGAACTGAAGGTGGGCCCTGTGGACGCGGGCGTCTTCAGCATTGATGGCTATGAGGTGATGGAGATGCCAAGCTTCGGGCAATAGTTCCGGAATGAACCACTTGGCCATCCTTACCTGCGCCGTGAGCGTCTTCCTGCTCGGCGCGCCCTGGTATTCCAACGCGATGTTCCTGCGGCCGTGGGCCCGGGCCAATGGCATCGATCCGGATGCACCACGCGACAAGTCGAATGCGAAGCATCCAGCCGCCGTATATGGCGTGGCGTTCCTGATGGCATGGATCGCGGCGTACGCGTTCGCCATACTCGTTGGCCCTTCGGCACACAGCCTTCACCACTGGCTGCACCATGGTTTCGTCTGCGGTCTGGGCATCGCGGCCACGAGCTTCGCCATCAACTACCAGTTCTCCAACAAACCCTTGTCCCTTCTGCTGATCGATGGCGGCTACCACACCGTACAGTTCACGCTGTATGGGCTGATCCTCGGGCTCTGGCGATGATCCCCTCGGAACACATCCGGCCTGTGATCGTTTTCCTGCCTGATGCGGCAGGCTGCTGCGGAGCATTGTTCCCGCGCCCCTAAGTCCTGGTCATGGAAATTCCGAGCAGTCTTATCATCGCTGGTGGTCTCGGGCAGATCTTCACGGCCCTGGTATATCCATACATCCGCCATCGGGTGTTCGACTGGTACACGGATGTGCGGAAGCTGAAACCACTGAACCAGGAGATCGCCAAGACGTATGGGCGCTACATCGTCGGGCTGAACTTCGCCTTCGGGCTCATCGCCATCCTTCTGCCGGATGACCTGAAGAACGGTACGGCGCTCGCCATCGCGTTAACCGGGCTGATCGCGGCGTATTGGGTGGGCAAGGTGATCACGCAATTCGCGTATTACCCGATGTACCAGATACCACCTGGGGCCTTGTTCAAATGGGGCGGCTACGGCATGAACGCGCTGTTCTGCTTCTTCGCTGTGCTCTATTCGATCCTCGTGGGGCTGAACGTTCAATTGTTCACCGCGGGATGACGTCGAAACCGAACAAACTGGACCTGCTGGAACAGGTGGAAATGGCCGGTCGAACGGAATGGCGCGCTTGGCTGAAGAAACACCACACCCGCACGGAAGGCATCTGGTTGGTGTCGTACAAGAAGCACATCCCTGACAAGTACCTTCCTTGGGGAGACATCGTTGACGAGGCTCTTTGCTTCGGTTGGATAGATGGTACTGCCCGCGCGCTCGATGCGGACCGCCGGATGCTCTACTTGAGCCCGCGCCGACCGAAAAGCCTCTGGAGCAAGGTGAACAAGGAGAAGATCGACCGGCTCATCGCCGCAAAGCGCATGGCCCCGGCCGGGTTGCGGAAGATCGAGGCCGCGAAGCTGGACGGCTCGTGGACCGCATTGGATGCGATCGAAGCGATGGAAGTGCCGGCGGAACTCAAAGCCGCGCTCGACCGGAACAAAGGCGCGCACAAGCACTACGAGTCGTTCCCGCCCAGTGTTCGCAAACAGATCATCCGTTGGGTTTCGGATGCCAGGACAGAAGCCACGCGTACGAAACGTATACAAGAAACGGTAGCACTGGCGGCAAAGGGGATACGGGCGAACCAGCCGATGACGAAGGCTCAACGCGAGAGCGCGAAGCGGGCCGTACGGCCGTCCTCCAAGCTCACCAGATAGACGCCCACCGGCAGGTCCGCCACGTTCGTGCGCCCACTGGGGCCGATGTTCGCCATCACCCGTCCTTGTGCATCGAACACCCTGCCCGGTACACCCCCATCGACGACGAGCCACTGACCGGTCGCATCGAATGTGAAGAGCGAGGCTGTCGGGGAGTCATCGGCAAGGCCGGTAGCAAGCGGATCGACACAACAATTGCCTCCATCACTGATAGCATACACGCCGCCCCAGCAGCCGTATTGCGTGAGGTGGAAAAGAAGCGTGCCGTTCCATTGGTCCAAGAAATAGTGCGCCACTTGGTCCACCGTGTTGCATCCTCCCTGCTGGGTATTGATATCACAACTATAGGAACAGATGATGTTCGGGTTGCCGTTCGTATTGGCAAGGGATGCGGGCGGGATCACGACGATATCCGAGATGCCGGAGGTGACACCACCGATCACGGTGCTCTGGGTAATGGCCCCGGTACCGCAGTGGTCGTTATTCCCATTGTAACCGGCCCATTGCACGGCCACCACGTTGGAGGCGAACGGCCCGTTGATGCCGATGACCGCGAACTCATAGCTCACGATACCGATGTGCAGGTCCGGGATGTCCTGATCCACGTTGATCGTGAGGCCGCCACCATCATAGTTGCTGAAGATGGCCACGTTGCCTTGCGCGTTGCAGAATGTACCCTGTGCGAACGCGTTGGGGGCCAGGATGAGGGCAAGTGGGAAGAAGGATGTCCGCATGTGGAATGACTTTGGAAGCGGAAGCTATGGAACCTGTCCCTTCCTTCGCAGGATGGCACGAAAGCGCACGAAGCTCACGCACGCGGAACTGAAGGAACTGTTGGATACAGCCTACGACCGCTTCGCGCGCCCGGAGTTCATCACGGACGACCCCATACATATCCCGCGCTCCTTCAGCAAAAAAGCGGATGCCGAGACCATCGGCTTTTTGACCGCCACGATCGCCTGGGGCCAACGGGTCACCATCATAAACAACGCAAAGAAGCTCGTCCTGTTGATGGATGATGCGCCTCACGACTTCGTGATGAACGCAACGGAGGCTGAGCTGACGCGGCTGGACCGCTTCACGCACCGCACCTTCAACGGTATCGATGCACGGCACTTCATTCGTGGCCTGAATCACGTGTACGCCGAACATGGCGGGATCGAGAACGCGTTCCTGGCGAACGGCGAGGTCGGTGATCTCGGCGCAGCGATCGCCCGCTTCAAGTCGCGTTTCTTTGAACCCGAGCATCCGGCACGGACACGGAAGCACGTGGCCGATCCATCAAAAGGCAGCAACGCCAAGCGCATCAACATGTACCTGCGGTGGATGGTGCGGCCGGATGATCGCGGTGTGGACCTGGGGCTATGGAAGAAGATACCGGCTTCAGTGCTTCATGTACCACTGGACGTTCACACAGGCCGCGTAGCGCGGGAACTGGGCTTGTTGGAACGGACGCAGGACGACTGGAAAAGCGTGGTCGAACTCACGGAGAAGCTCCGCGAATTCGACCCATTGGATCCGGTGAAATACGATATCGCGCTCTTCGGGATCGGGGTCGATCACTCGAAGACCAGACGGGTCACCCGTTCGGTACCGCGCTCATCCACCACCCGCACCAGGTAGGTCCCGTTGGGCAGGCCGCCGCGCTCAATGAGCAGGGTCTTGCTTCTGCGGGACAGTTGTTGGAGCAGCTGGCCTTTCAGGTCGAACAGCTGCAGGTCCACACGCCCGATGAAGTCATCACTCAATCGGACCGTGGCATTCCCTTGCGAAGGATTCGGGAAAACAGTCAGCCCTGTATCCTCATCCACGTCCTCCACTGACGTGAGGGATCCATAGGTGAGGGTATTGAGCGTGGTGTTGGTGATCACGGGAGCGTTGTTATCGAAGTAGATATCAGCGGTATTGTTCAGGCCAGTGCCTTCGGCCAGATCATTCAGATGTCCGATGCTGAACCGGACGAAACCCTGGCTGGCGATAAAGTCGCTTCCGCTATCGGGCAGGTTGATGTTGTCGTAGCTGATGCGCAGGACGCCATCGGGTTGGAGCAGTGCGCGGAAGGTGTGGCTGCTATTGAGCATATGGAGCGTTGCGGGGTCCAGGTCCGCATCGAGCGTATCGAGTATCGTCACGGTCTCCGCAGGGGCGTTTCCGGTGTTCTGGAAGCGGACGTGGTAGAACAGGCGGGTTCCCATCGGGGTCAGGTGCTGCACACCTTCCCCAGCGGGAACCACCTGCTTGTCGTTGGGGTCCACAGCACAAAGCACGATCGGTGAGTACGTTCGGGTATCCACGCTGGTCGGAACCCCATCGATGAGTGCGGTGGCTTGAACCACATCGTTCAGTGTTTCACCCACATGATCGCTTCCTGGCAAGTGAACGATGATGTGGATCCCACGCTGCTGCGTGGGCTGCATGTTCGGGAAGAGCCATGTGGCCACACCATTCTCAAGGGTCGCGGGTGCGGGGATCGCGCCGACGAAGGCGGAAAGGTTGTCCAGATCCAGGGTGAAGAGGACATCGCTGACCTGGTTTCCGGTATTGCTCACCGTGGCCCAGTAGGAAATGTCGGTCGCACAGCGCATCGGTGCACTGCCCAGGTCCGGCGTCAACTCACTGAAGATCGCCTCGGCTTGCAGGCCGAAGTCGTTGTCTTGCGACACACCCATTTCGGGCACTGTGGCGCCGTAGGAGCTGGGCGTGGTGAATTGCCAATGCTGCTCGGCTGGTTTGGCGATGATGTAGTCCGCCGGAACGGCATCGAACCAGTACATGCCGCTCGCGTTGGTGTAGGTGGCGCCCAGATCACCGACCTCCACGCGCATGTTCATCAGGCCGTGGTCGCTGCCGTTGAAGTGGCCATCGCCATTGATGTCGTTGAATACGCGGCCCATGATCTTGCCAGTGGCGTTGCTCATGTTCGTGTAGCGCACCACTTTGTTCAGGTCGGCGCTCGCGACATAAAGATCCTGGTCCCCGTCGTTGTCAACATCCCCGGAAGCGATGGCGTTGGCGGTCATTCCAAAGGCCACGGTCTGTCGCGGACCGAATTCCCCGTAACCGTCGACGTTCTCGTACCATGCGACCTCCTGGAGCGCACTGGAGGTCACGATCACATCCCGGTCGCCATCACCATCGAGATCGGCGGCGGTAACATATTCTGGAGCGTTGAACGCCTGATCCAGAAAGGAAGGTGTGGCGAAGACGAAATCATCCGGATCATTGCGCTGCCAACCGACGAGGCCGGCCGGCACATTGGCCACGATCATGTCCGGGTGTCCGTCACTGTCCAGGTCTTCGGCGGTGCCGAAACCGGAAACACTGAGTTGTTCGGGCAGTTGCAGTTCCCCATCGATGTTGAAACAAACCTGCACCTGGTTGGCCACACGCGAGGAGAAGATGATATCGAGGTCATCGTCCCCATCGATATCCACCGCCTTGGCGAAGGCCATCTGTGTGAGCGTGGCGAGAACGACCGGTTCGCTGAGCTCGCCGTCGCCGTCATAATTGTAGCTGATGGCGAGCTGCCCCGTGGACAGCACGAACATGGCGTCCTGATTACCGTCCGCATCCAGATCGGCGCAGCGCATCTCATCGGCGCTCAGCGAAGCGGAAAGCTGGTAGGATTCCGTGAATGCGCCTGCCCCGTCGTTGAAGTGGACGTAAAGGCCCGCGTTCTCTTCGCGGCTCCCGAGAATGTCCGGTGCACCGTCGCCATTCAGATCACCCACGCAGGCCACGGTCTCTTCGGAACCGACGAAGAATGGCTGATCCATGGTGCCTTGGCCATCGGAGTTGAGGTACACCCCAAGGCCTTGGCGGGAACCGACCACGAGATCGAGGCTGCCGTTCCCATCGACGTCCATCAGATCAACACTGCGCGGGGCCTCGCAGAAATACTGGAACTCCGGACCGAACTGGGCGGAGGCCGAGGTGATCAGGAGCAAAAGGAAGGGGGCGGAGAAGGAACGTGCGAGGCGCATAGCGCAAGGAGTTTGGGGCGCTGATACGCCCAACTCCTTCGATGAGTTTCACATCCACATCGACGACCGTAGGAAAGCACTGGACGAAAGGCAAGGCCAGCGGGCTGCTCCCCCTCCTAGTGATGGCTGTAATTCGGGGCCTCCCTGGTGATGAACACGTCGTGCGGGTGGCTCTCCTTCATACCGGCGCTGGTGATGCGGATGAAGCGGGCCATTTTGAGCGCTTCCAGATCGGCCGCCCCGCAATACCCCATCCCGGCGCGCAGCCCCCCGACGAGTTGATGGGTAACCTCGTGCAACGGTCCTTTGAACGGCACCCTTCCGCTGATCCCTTCTGGAACGAGCTTCTTGATATCATCCTCCATATCCTGGAAGTAGCGGTCCTTGCTGCCTTGCTGCATGGCCTCAATGCTGCCCATCCCGCGGTAGGCTTTGAACCGTCGGCCTTCGTAGATGATGGTTTCACCCGGGCTCTCTTCCACGCCGGCGAACATGCTGCCGATCATAACGGTACTGGCACCACCTGCAAGGGCCTTCACCATATCGCCGGTGTAGCGGATACCACCATCAGCGATCACGGGCACACCGCTTCCTTCGATGGCGCTGGCACAGTCGTGAATGGCGGTAAGTTGAGGCACGCCCACCCCTGCGATCACCCGGGTGGTGCAGATGCTTCCGGGGCCGATGCCCACCTTCACCGCATCAGCACCGGCCTCCACCAGCGCACGTGCCGCCTCGGCCGTGGCGATGTTGCCGACGACCACATCGATCTTCGGGAAGGCCTTCTTCACCTGCTGGAGCATCTCGATCACGCCGCGTGTATGTCCATGGGCGGTATCGATCACCACCGCATCAACACCGGCTTCCACAAGAGCGGCGGCTCGATCCATCGTATCGCCAGTAACCCCGATAGCTGCGGCCACACGCAGGCGTCCGAGTTTGTCTTTGCAGGCGTTCGGGCGCTGTTTGAGCTTGAGGATGTCCTTGTAGGTGATCAGGCCAACGAGCATGCCGGCCGCATCCACCACGGGCAGCTTTTCGATCTTGTATTCCTGCAGAACACCCTCGGCCTCACCCATGGTTGTTTCGGGCTTGGCGGTAATGATGCGCTCCTTGGTCATGACTTCCACGACCGGACGTGCCATTTTTTTCTCGAACCGCAGGTCCCTGTTGGTAACGATACCGACCAGCTTTCCGGTATCGTTCACCACGGGGATGCCTCCGATGCGATGCTCTGCCATGAGCTTCAGCGCGTCACCAACCGTAGCGGCCTCGAGCAACTTGACCGGATCGAGGATCATCCCGCTTTCGCTGCGCTTAACCCGGCGCACCTCATTGGCCTGTTCAGCGATGGGCTGGTTCTTGTGGATCACACCGATACCGCCTTGTTGGGCGATGGCGATCGCCAACTCGGCCCCGGTCACCGTATCCATCGCGGCACTTACCACCGGAATGTTCAAGGTGATGTTCCGGCTGAAACGGGTGCGGATATCCACCTGTCGGGGCAGGACTTCGGAATAGGCGGGCACCAGAAGGACGTCATCATACGTGAGCCCTTCAACAGCGAAGCGGTGAGCGGAGGAATGCCCATTTGCGGAAGCCGAGGAAGTGGGCTTGGCGGGGGCGGCAGAGGATCGTTCCATGGCCAAAAATAGCGATAGGTCTGAAAGTGGCGAGAACGAGGAGTGAGTGGCTAGTGCTGCTGGCAGATGCAGCACTAGCCACCCACCACTTTTCACTCGTTGGCGCTTATGGGCAGCACAAGAAATTCACCGTGCCCCGATCCTCGAACTTCTTGCCGGCCCCGTTGAGGACAGCGACGTAATAGGCGTATACGCCCTGCGGCACATAGTTGTCATTCACGCGCCCATCCCAGGGCTCATTCACATCTGTGGTGCTCCATATCTGTTGGCCCCACCTGTTGAAGATGACGAACTCGTAGCCCTTCACGTCCACAAAAGCGACCACGGGTTTGAATGCGATGTTCTCCAGCTCGGTACTGGACGGATTGAAGGCATTCGGCACCCATACGGCTTCGGGTTGGATGGCACAGGCGATATTGCTGGTGCTCAGCGCGTTCATGCCGGTGGGGTTCCCGGTTTCAATGGCTTCCACATAATAGCAAAAGCGGCCGTTGCTATTGATGAGGAGGTTCACATTGTCCTCAGCTTCCCATTCGGCAGGTGCATTGAAGTTGATCGGGGTGAAAGGCCCATCACCAACGCTGCGGTACACGGCATAGCCGCTCACGTTACCTGACCATTGCTCGTAGCCGTTCCAGCGCAAGCGGTTCACCCCGTCATTTCCGGCTTCGGCGATCAGCAGGATGCTGGTACCCTCGTTGCTCGTGATGGCGTCCACGCCGCAACTGTCTTCGACGATCACACGGTAGATATAGCTGCGCTGGTCGGTGAGCACATCGGTATCATCGAAAACCACAGTGGGCGAAAGGCCCCCGGGCTGTGTGGCCACCAGCTCCCAAGGCTCGCCATTGTTGGAGCGCTCCAACCGGTATCGGCGCACGCTGGCGGATTGGTCCACCTGATCCACCACGGTAATGTGGTCCGGTGCCGTCACCGTTACCAGGCTCAAGTAGTTCGATTGGGGTAGCGCGGGATAGTCGGTCACTTGGCACACCTGATTGCTCAAGGAGCGCATCCATGTAGAATCACCGATGGCCTTCACCACATAACAATACTCGGCGAAAGGCTCGAGGCCGTCATGGGTGAAGGAGGTCTCGAACCCTTGCAAGGTGGAGATCAGCACCGGGGGCGCACCATTGAGCGCGGTGTAAACTTCGTAGGAGACGACGTCCCAGCCAACGTAGTGGGACCAAGAGATCAGGCAATTGGCTTGGCACCGATCATAGGAGGTGCTGGCGAAAATGGACGTGTGCGCGGCCTCGGTGGCGCTGGTGTTCGGGGCGGGCGGGTTCCCGGCCAGGCAGGTATCGAAGGCGGCCACGGTCCACGATTCAGCACCGGCCCCGGCAGCACTGCCAACCCAGGAGAAAGAGGTATCAGCTTGGCCGTAGATGGTATCGATGATCAAGGGGAAGTTGTTCACGATGAGGATGACGATGTAGCCATCCGTATCCGGTTCTGGGCTGGGATCCCAGGTAAGGACTACTTGGTTGGTCGCCGTATCCACGCTCGCTGTTGCCACAACTGGCGGGGTAGGCGCGGTAACGTCCGCGAACTGCCCACCATCGAGGTTGCTGTAGCTGACACAGCCGAGCTGGTCAGTCACCGAGATGCGCCAAGTGAGTGAATCCTGGCAGATATCGATCACCTGTTCGTAGTGATCTTCCAACGCGCCCACGGATGCCTCGGTGGCCCAAATGCCGAGCGGGTGTTCCAATAGCACCAACTGGGCGGTGGCTGTTGTAGGCAGCGGTGGATCGTGCAGGATGTTCCAATCCAGCACCGCGCTCCCCAACGGAGTGCTCTGGGCCACTTGAAGGAAAATGGACTGCAGGGTGTCGCTGGGGAACGACTCGTTCGGTGGTGGATCCACGGTAAGGGTGGTGACGAAATACCAGCGAGGACCACTATCGGCTCCGGCCCCGCCATGCGTCCAGGTCGAAAGGCCATAAACGTTCGAGGTGCCCACCACAGCGTACGGACCAGCCTCGGCCACGGTGCTGCAATAGATCGCGTACTCCTGGAAAAGATTCCCTGGATCCGGAGGAACCACCCACGTCAAGGTCACATCACCAGCGAGGTCCACGGAAGCACACCGCAGGGATGGAGGATCCAGCACATCCGCGGCGGCGGAAATGGACAACAGGGCCATCAAGAATGTAAGATCCTTCCTCACGGTTGGACAACGTCGTGCTTGTAGGATCGTTGCCGGAAAGAAGACGCTCAAGGGCTTGGATATGTTGCCGCGTTTCGACTGCGGCCGTGCGAAGTTCAGAAGTGATCGGGATCGGTCAATCGTGCCTTCGCCGCGCGGTACTCAGCAATGATACGTTCCACGATGGTCGCCGCGGGAAGAATGCCGTCCAAGGCCGCACTCACTTGGCCTATCTCGAGTTCACCCTCCACCAGATCACCTTCAAACATGCCCCGCTTGGCCCGCGCCCTGCCCAGCAAGGTGTTGAGGTCATCCACGGAAGCCCCGCGGGCATAGGCGTTCTGCACATCGGTGAAGAACTTGTTCCGCATCAAGCGGACCGGAGCCAACTCCTTGAGGGTAAGGAGCGTATCCCCTTCCTTGCTATCCACCACGTGTTGTTTGAAGGCGGGGTGCGCGCTGCTTTCTTGGCTGGCCACGAAACGGCTTCCGACCTGGATGCCATCGGCACCCAAAGCCATGGCCGCCAACATGGCACGACCATCGGCAATGCCCCCTGCGGCGATAACCGGCACCAGGACGGCATCGCGCACCAAGGGCACGAGTACCAAGGTGGTTGTTTCCTCACGTCCATTGTGTCCCCCGGCCTCGAAACCTTCGGCCACCACGGCATCGGCACCGGCGTCCACGGCTTTGCGGGCGAACTTGACGCTCGCCGTCACATGCACCACAATGATCCCCCTGTCCTTCAGGTGGCGGGTCCATGTGGCGGGATTTCCCGCGCTTGTAAAGACCACCCGCACGCCTTCCTCCTCGATCGTACGCATGTGCTCCTCCACGTTGGGGTAAAGCAGGGGCACGTTCACGGCGAACGGCTTGGAGGTGGCCGCCTTGCCTCTGCGGATCTGCTCGCGCAGTACATCGGGGTACATGCTTCCACTACCGATGATGCCGAGCCCACCAGCGTTGCTTACCGCCGAGGCGAGTTCCCAGCCGGAGCACCAGATCATACCGGCCTGCACCAAGGGGTAGCGGGTTCCGAAAAGCTGGGTGAGACGGTTTGGCATGCGGTAAAAGGCCGACGAAAGTACCGCGTGACAAGGCCCAAGTGCCATGCGCGGTCCGCTCTCCATGATCAGGACAAGGATCGTTGATATCCTGCGTAGGGTGGTTACCGTAGCACGGGCGGGAATTCTTGTAGGTTTGCCCGATAGTCTGAACCCGTACGCCAACCCTCATGAACGCTCGGATACGCAACTGTGCACTGGTGCTCGTTTTCCTTACCGCAACTGCGGGGGGCACGAAGGCGCAATACGCTTGGGACTTCGGCATCCACTTGGGTGGTGCGAACTACTTGGGCGAAATGGGGGGCAAGGAAGATCCGCGCAAGGACTTCATCTGGGATCTGAAGATGAACCAGACCCGATGGTGTGTTGGGGGCTTTGCTCGCCGGAAGATCAACCGGATGATCTCGCTCAACTCGGGCCTTCTGTTCTTCCGCATCCAAGGTTCAGACATCAACAGCCAGAACCCGGCGCGTGTGGGCCGCAACCTGAACTTCCGCAACAACATGCTGGAGTGGTACCTGCGCGGGGAGTTCACGATCTTCCAGGACAATGACCTGGGTGGCCGCGGTCGCTACCGCACGGATTTCCGCCTGTTCGGCTACGCTGGGGCTGCGGTATTCCTGCACAACCCCCGGGGCGAATTCACCGGTACCGATGCGGAAGGCCAAGGCGTTCTGGGATCTGGCGATGTACTTGCGCTCCGCCCCTTACAAACAGAGGGTGTGAACTACGGTAGTCTCGGGTTCGCCATTCCAGTGGGCATCGGCTTCCATTTCACGAAGAACCGGCGCCATCGTTTCGGTTGGGACTTCGGCTGGCGGACAACGTTCACGGACTACTTGGATGACGCGAGCACACTCTACATCGACCAAAGCGATGCCGATGCGGAGACCCAACTCATGTTCGATCAGCATCCGTACCTGATCGATGTTGGTCTGGACGATCCGAACACGGCGGAGATCGAAAATCCCGGGACGCAGGTGGAAACGTTGAGCGGTGATATCGTGACGACCCCAAGCCAACTCCAATACGGTTATTGGGAGTCCAACGGCCCGAGCCCTGACAGCAAGAACAAGCGCGGCGATGCCACGCACAACGACAGCTACTTGACGATGACCTTCACCTACAGCTATGTGCTGAAGGGCCAGTCCAACTTCTACCGCCAGCGGTACAGCTGGATGCGCGGCAAGAAGCGGATCGGGCGGAAGAGCCGGGCGAAATTCTGACGTCATTTCAGGTTCGTATCTCAGGAAGGGGGCTTATGGCCCCCTTCCGCATGAAAAGGGTTGACGGAGCCGCACCTCCTTGGCACCTCGTACGCACACATTCGATCGCTAAGGTCCAGAAGTGCATCAGTGACGCCACTGCTGTGAAGTGCGGCACAATGGCCAAGTCATGACCTCGGTCTCGATCAAGCGTTGTACGCTTCCCCCTTATCGACGTACGTCAAAAATCATCCGAACGGATGATACGATCGCACGAGGAACAAAGACAACCGCACCTGCTGGTAGGCGTCTTCGGCACACATAAGCAAACAACCCGACCATGTCACATAAGCACACCCTCGCGATCGGTCTGTTCGTCACGACCGGTCTCTGTCCCGCTCAGATCACTGAGGTCAACACGAGTTCAGAGCCGACCATACAGCTCCTGCGTAGCCTCCCCTCCGCGGGCCCCAAACTGATCACTGGCTCCGCCAGCGGATTCACGATCCTGAACACGGACCTGACCTCATACATGAGCGTGGTCTATCCTACCGGACTCGGCTACACCGTGGGCGGCTACGGTGCGTATGGTGGCATACCGCTATACGTCACCGAAACCTTGTTCGATGATGACGCTTCGACGATCGAGTACATGGTATTCGCCAACATTGGCGGTAGCCCACATGGATCCACGATCATCCTCCGCACGGATGGGACCCTGCTTCTCGCTGCGGCCGAGCAAAGCATTATGTGGCCAAGTACACCTGATCACATCCTGGATTCCCCGCCGATCTACAACACCCCAGGTGGCACCTTCATGAAGTTGTCGGAATCTGGTAGTGGAGCAACGCACTTCTACGCACTGCCAGGCACTTTGCCATGCATTGGCTGCGATGGTGGCATCTCTGCGTACATCGTTGGCGAGGAAGAGAACAGGGTGGACGCGTTGTCCTCACTGACTGCATTCCCCAACCCTTCCAGTGGTGAGATCACGGTCCGGTATACGTTGGCAACGGGTACTGAACGACCACGGATCGTCGTAATGGACGTGCGAGGCGGGGAAGTGCTCAATGTCCCTGCATCGCTGACCGGCGAAACGCGAGTTCCTATGACCGGTTTGAGCGAAGCGAGCTATCTCGTGCAGCTTCGTTCCGAGAACGGCCGGATCGGAACTACGCGCATGGTGGTTGTGAAATGATCAACCCTCGATGGCGTTGCGCTCGATCCAATCGGCGAGCACGACGAGGTACCATACCCGGCTCCAGGTAACGCGCTTGTCCCGGGCGAGGAAGCGATGCCATAGATGGCGAACACCGGCCTCATCGAACTCAGCGCGTTGGCCGAGTTTGGTGAGGCGTTCTTCGCAGAAGGACTTCAGCTCGTTCTTCATCCACTGCTCCCACGGCAGGGTGAAGCCCATCTTCGGCCGTTATACGATTTCTCGTGGCAGCAGGTCACCGAGACTGTCAACGAGCAATTGCTTGGGCGATCGCGGGAATTTGTGCTGGTCATTCACGCCGAGAACGAACTCCACCAGCTCGTGATCGAGGAAGGGCACACGCACTTCGAGCGCGTGGGCCATGCTCATCTGGTCGGTATCGCGGAGCAGTACATTCTGGAGGTAGGTACTGAGTTCGGCCAGGGAAACTTGGGACAACAGAGGAAGCGAGGAGCCTTCTTCATGGTGCAGGAGATCGGCCACGATATCCTGCACCGCATTCCTTGGCAAGGGCAAGGCCGGAGCGAAAGCGCGCAGCTCCGAATTGGTGAATGCCAAGCGGGAGAGCGGGTATGTTTCCTCGATGGCGAAAGAACGCACCTTCAACAGCTCTGCTGCTTTACTGGCGGCAGCTGTACGCCGGGCACCCTTGTAGGCGGCACCGGCCATAGCGCGCAACTGTTTGGGCACGGCCGTGATCCAGT
>JANOPI010000202.1:0-1734 GCA_031421755.1 Flavobacteriales bacterium
ATCCGTGGTGAGGTAGTTCTGGCCCGTGAGCATGCCGCGCTTCTCGATGCACAACGTCATGATGGCACCGGTGTACTCGGCCTTCGTGATCACCTGCGCCTTGATGAACGGCTCCTCGATCTTGGCGATGTGCATCACCTCGGGCAGTTCGCTCGGGTTGTGTACGTTGATCACATCGCCGTTCGTCTTGGTAACGATGTAGCCCACGTTAGGCACGGTGGTGATCACCGTCATGTTGAACTCGCGGTCCAAGCGTTCCTGGATGATCTCCATGTGGAGCAATCCAAGGAATCCGCAACGGAAACCAAAGCCCAACGCCGCACTGCTTTCCGGCGTCCATGTGAGGCTCGCGTCGTTCAGCTGGAGCTTCTCCATGGCATCGCGCATCTCCTCGTACTCGTCGGTATCCACAGGGAAAATGCCGGCCCACACCATGGGCTTCACATCCTCGAACCCATGGATCGCTTCGGTGCACATGCGGTCCTTGTGCGTGATGGTGTCGCCCACCTTAACCTCGCTCGCGGTTTTGATCCCGCTGATGATATAGCCCACATCACCTGCGCTCAGCCGGTCCTGTGGTTTCAGGTCCATCTTCAACACACCCACCTCGTCAGCATCGTACTCCACCCCGGTGTTGAAGAACTTCACCTTCTCGCCTTTGCGCAACGTGCCGTTCATGATGCGGAAGTAGGCGATGATCCCACGAAAACTGTTGAACACACTATCGAAGATCAACGCTTGCAGGGGTGCGGCCGGGTCGCCTTTCGGCGGCGGTACACGGGCCACGATAGCCTCCAGAACTTTGTCCACACCCAGTCCGGTTTTCCCACTGGCGCTAAGGATATCCTCCAACTTGCAGCCGATCAGGTCCACGATCTGGTCCTTCACCTCCTCCGGGTTCGCCGATGGAAGGTCCATCTTGTTCAACACGGGAATGATCTCCAGATCATGCTCCAGTGCGAGGTACAAGTTGCTGATGGTCTGCGCTTGGATCCCTTGTGTAGCATCAACGATCAGCAGTGCTCCCTCGCATGCGGCGATGGAACGGCTCACCTCGTAACTGAAGTCAACGTGTCCGGGTGTATCGATCAGGTTCAGGATGTACTTCTTCCCATCGAGGGTGTAGTCCATCTGGATGGCCTTGCTCTTGATGGTGATGCCACGCTCGCGCTCCAGGTCCATATCGTCCAGGTTCTGCGCCTGCATGTCGCGATCGGCGATGGTGCCGGTCATGTGCAGAAGACGGTCGGCCAGGGTGCTTTTGCCGTGGTCGATGTGGGCGATGATGCAGAAGTTGCGAATGTGCTCCATAAGGGAAGGTCGGACACCAGTTCAACAGGCCTTCCTTGCAAAGACAAGGAGTTGCCGAAAAAGTCCGCAAAGCTAGCTGATCGTCGAATGGGGCATGGACGCGTTGTAACTTGCCGGAAGCGCGACGAACGGCAGGATCGGGCAACTTTTCCCAACAGGATCGCATCATTAGCACGGATGGCCATGACGGATGAACAGCTAGCTGGTGGTTGCGTCAAGGGCGATCCGATCGCGCAAAAAGCGCTGTATCAGCAGTTTGCGCGGAAGATGATGAGCATTTGCATGCGATACGCACACAACAGGGACCAAGCGCAGGACATCCTGCAAGACGGCTTCGTGAAGGTGTTCCAGAAGATGGACCACTACCGGGGTGACGGTCCGTTGGGCGGTTGGATCGCCCGCACCATGGTGAATACCGCCTTG
>JANOPI010000203.1:0-14886 GCA_031421755.1 Flavobacteriales bacterium
CCGCACCGTGAAGGACGACAAGGCCATGGTCGGGGGCTTCGGTCTGCTCGATGGGCGAACGGTGATGTTCATAGGGCAGCAGAAGGGGATCAATACCAAGATGAGGCAGTACCGGAATTTCGGGATGCCCAATCCCGAAGGCTATCGCAAGGCCCTGCGCCTGATGAAGCTCGCCGAGAAGTTCAATAAGCCCGTCGTCACATTGATCGATACCCCTGGTGCGTTCCCAGGTCTTGAAGCCGAGGAACGTGGACAAGGCGAGGCCATCGCACGCAACATTTTCGAGATGTGCCAATTGCGCGTCCCGATCATCTGTGTGATCATCGGCGAAGGTGCCTCAGGTGGTGCGCTCGGGATCGGGGTAGGGGACAAGGTGCTCATGCTCGAGAATACCTGGTATTCGGTGATATCACCCGAATCATGCTCTTCCATCCTGTGGCGCAGTTGGGATTTCAAAGAGAAAGCGGCCGAGGCGTTGAAGCTTACCGCGGAGGACATGCTCAGGAACAAGCTCATCGATGGCATCATCCCGGAGCCTGAAGGTGGAGCGCACGTGGATGTGGACAAGGCCACTTCCCTTGTAAAAGCCGAAGTGAAGAAGCACTTGGACAAACTTGTCAAGATCGACGCTGAGAAACTCGTTGCCCGACGCGTGGATAAATTCTGCGACATGGGCGTTACCGTCAAAGTCAGGTAAGGCGCGCTCGCTACCTGTTGAGCAACGGCAGCACAAGACGTACGGGCGCACCCATCGCGTAGCCCGCTGCGATGTCGCCGGTTTGCGGATCAAGCGTGATCACATCCGAAGCGGCCGCCACCAGCACCATTCCGCTCACTTGGTCGTAGGCCAGGTCGTGAACACCGACGATGTTGGCGATCGTAACGGACGCGGCGGTTGACCAATTGAAGCGCTCGATGGCCCCATCTGCAAGCGCCACCAGGAACGTATTCGCGTCCACTCGCTCCACGGCAGCGATCCTGGCGTTCCACGAATACGGCTCCCATCCACCACCTGCCTGGATATTGTGGTCTTTCACTACTCCGCTACCGTCGCGGTCGCCGAAGAGCAGGACCTGGCCATCATTGCGCCGGAACATGGCCACCACGGACAAGGAGATCGCCTGGTCGCTGACCATTGCCCCGGAAGATGCCTGGTGTACAGTGATCCGCCATTCCGCACCTAGCTGATCGGCCTGAGCAACGAGCAGCCGTTCACCCACCAACACAACGCTTTGAGCACGCTTGGCGGGAAGAAGTGCGCACACACGTTCGGTGCCTCCGGTGGTCGCGTTGTAGCCTCGAACAAGTCCATCTGTCGTTCCAACGTAAAAGCGGCCATCATCGCACACATCCAAGGAGGTGAACCACGGGATCCCTGAATTCCCGAGGTTCGGTTTTTGCCACTGGACCATGACCCCATCGGATCGGAATGCTGTGAGGGGGCCATCAATGGATCCGGCAACAACGAACGTTTGTGCTGCCGAACTCACCGCGGCACCGCCCAGGTCCATGACCAGTGTGCTGGCCAGCGAAATGGTACCTGAACTGTCGATCATCTCCAAGCTCACCGATCCCGCATCCGGCTGTCCGATCGCCAACACCCGCCTCAATCGCAATGGTGCGGCGACAATGTCGAACCCCCTTTCGTCTTTGCCGCTCACCTCCCCCGAATTCGCCCGCACGGTGAGCGTATAGCCCCCGCTGGCAAGCGCCTCAGAGGTGATCGGCAGCCCCACTTCCAGCCGGACCGGGTTACTTGCCGGGAAAACGGTCAGGGGCTCCAACACCGGTATCCCGCTCGCGTTGGTGACAGTGAAGGTGACCCTATTGATGACACCCTCACCGCTGACATCCGCCACCACGTTGAGCGTATCCGGAACGGATAGGGCAAAACCGCTGCTGGGTGAGACAATGGTGACCACTGGCGCCCGCTCTTCCTCTTCCTTCTTGCAGGAAATGAATGTGATGGCCGTGAGCGTCGCCAGCACCAACCATTGTTGATAGCCCATCGTCGCAAAGTAACGCTGGGCGCGGTCCAGTTTATTTTCCAACAGGATCAACAACCCGCCTGCGTTCGTGCGTTGTGTTGATCGTTGCGCGACCTTACCTTCATAGGCATCAACGCCCGGATACATTTGCCGCCCTTCCACCGCGAGGTACTACGCCCTTGACGGTTCCAGATAGCAGCATGGCCGACTCTCCAACAACCCGTTTCAGCGACCGCAAAAAGCGGACGTCCAACTCCTTGATCGACACTTCGTTGGAGGCCGGCAAATTGCCGCCCCAAGCCCCGGAGCTCGAACAAGCAGTGCTCGGTGCCATGATGTTGGAGCGCAACGCGGTGAATGAGGCCATCGACATCCTGCAGCCGGACAGCTTCTACGTGGATGCGCACAAACGCATTTTCGGTGCTGTGCAGGAGTTGTTCCGCACCGACCAGCCCATTGACATCCTCACGGTAACCCAGCAGCTCAAGAAAAAGGGTGAACTCGACATCGTTGGCGGTCCCTTCTACATCAGCCAGCTTACCAACAAGGTGGCCAGCAGCGCGAACGTCCAGTACCACGCGCGCATCATCAGCCAGAAGCATATCCTGCGGGAGCTCATCCGCATCAGCGCGGACACCATGCGCGACGCGTATGACGACACAACGGACGTGTTCGACTTGCTGGACAAGAGCGAGCAGGAGATGTACGCCATCACCAGTGGTAACCTGAAGCGCAATTACGAGCCGATGAGCGACCTGATCCAGGACGCGATCGCCAACATCGAGAACGCGAAGAACAAAGGTGACGGTGTGAGCGGCGTACCCACGGGCTTCGTAAAACTGGACAAGCTTACCGGCGGTTGGCAGCGCAGTGATATGGTCATCGTGGCGGCCCGGCCCGGCATGGGTAAAACAGCCTTCGTGCTCAGCATGGCCCGCAACATCGCCGTGGAGCACAAGAAGGCCGTGGCCGTGTTCAGCCTGGAAATGAGCAGCACACAGCTCGTGACCCGCTTGATCGCCAGCGAGGCCGCCATCAGTTCCGAGAAGCTCCGCAAAGGCGACCTGAACGATTCGGAGTTCGCCATACTTCATCAGCACATCGCACGCCTTACGAATGCGCCCATCTTCATCGATGACACGCCCGCCCTCAACATCTTCGAACTTCGCGCCAAGTGCCGCCGATTGAAGAGCCAGCACAACGTGGAACTCATCATCATCGACTACCTGCAGCTCATGACCGCAGGAGGGGATGGTTCCAAAGGCGGCAACCGTGAACAGGAGATCAGTTCCATCAGCCGTTCCATCAAAAGCATCGCGAAGGAATTGGACGTGCCCATTATCGCACTCAGCCAATTGAGCCGCGCCGTGGAAACACGTGGTGGTGACAAGCGCCCCATGTTGAGCGATCTGCGCGAATCGGGTGCCATCGAGCAGGACGCCGATCTGGTCTGCTTCCTTTATCGCCCGGAGTATTACAAGATCTATGAGGACCATTACGGCAGCACTCTCGGCATCGGGGAATGCATTATTGCCAAGCACCGGAACGGTGCCCTGGACTCGGTCCTGCTCCGCTTCATCCCCGAATTGGCAAAATTTGCGGATCTAGAGACCGCCCCGGGTCTCATGATGTCCGACGGGGCCCCACCTTTGCATGGTCCAGGAGGCCCGACGACGATCACGCGTCCGAGCCGGATGAACGATGACCACGGCGACGACGATATCGCTCCTTTCTAAGCCTTTGGTATCGGGCGTCGCATGTCGGTTGTCCGGCTTTCGACGGATCACCGCGATAGCGTTCACGGTGGTACTGTCCATATCCGCTTTTGCGACCAAGCTGTTGATCCCGATGGACAACACGCAAAAAGACCATCTCAAAGCCTACGGTATCGCGTTCTGGACACTTGAGAAGGACGTTACCGTAGAGTGGTTGCTCAACTACCGGGGCGGAAGTTTTCTCATCGAACACTTCCAGGCCATCGAACAGGAATGCACGATCCGGGGGGTCACGTTCAACGTGATCGCCGACGGCCAAGCGAACCAGATCCTGATGGAGATAGCGGATCCAGAGGTGAACATGGAGATCGTGAAACTGGAGAAAGCCCCGAGGATCGCCGTATACGCCCCCGATGGATTCCAGCCATGGGATGATGCCGTGGCGTTGGTGATGACCTACGCGGAGATCCCGTACAAGCGGATATACGATCGCGAAGTGATCGCAGGCGCGCTTCCCCAGTATGACTGGCTCCACCTGCACCACGAGGATTTCACCGGGCAGTACGGCAAATTCTACCGTCAGTTCCGTAATGCTCCATGGTACCAGGATCAGGTCCGCGACGCTGAGGCCATGGCCGCTGAACTCGGATTCGCGAAAGTGAGCTCCATGAAAGGTGCGGTGGCCGGCATCATCCGTGACTATGTCGCCGGCGGTGGCTATCTCTTTACCATGTGCAGCGGAACGGACAGCTACGACATCGCGCTCGCGTCGGCAGGTGTGGATATCTGCGCGCCTGAATTCGATCACGACCCCTACGATCCGGCATGGCCCCAAAAGCTGAACTATGGCAGTGGTTTCGCGTTCGAGGATTATCGGTTGATCACCGACCCGAACGTTTACGAGTTCAGCGACATCGATGCCACGGACATCCACGGTGGCATTGGTGAAACACGGGACTTTTTCACCTTGTTCGATTTCAGCGCCAAGTGGGACGTGATCCCCAGCATGCTCTGCCAGAACCACGAACAAGTGATCCATGGTTTCATGGGCCAGACCACCGCATTCCGGAAGTCGTTGGTGAAACCCGGCGCGCTGGTGATGGGAGAGAACAAACCACAGGGCACCACCAAGTTCATCCATGGCGAGTTCGGTCTGGGCCAATGGACCTACTATGGTGGCCACGACCCAGAAGACTACCAGCACATGGTAGGCGATCCACCAACGGACCTCAGCCTTTTCCCGAATTCCCCGGGCTATCGACTCATCTTGAACAACATCCTTTTCCCGGCTGCTCGGAAGAAGAAGCAGAAGACCTGAATGGTGGTTCGTTCAACCTGACAGTGCGGGTCGCCGGGCGCTTGGTTATGTTTGTCCCGATACACTTACGCATGGACCTTTCGAAGATCATCTCCGTTACCGGCAAGAGCGGCCTGTTCCGCGTTGTCGCACCCGGCCGCCAGGCCATCATCGCCGAATCGCTCGAGGACGGTAAACGTATTCCGGTTCCCACCAGCGTGCGGGTGAGTTCTTTGGACGAGATCAGCATGTTCACCACCGGCGATGACGAGCCGCTGAAGAACATCCTGACCAAGCTTCATGAGAACGCCAAGGGAGGGGCATCCGCGGATCCCAAAGGCGACGACGCAACTCTGTGGAAGACCCTGACCGAGGCGCTCCCCACGGCGGATAAGGAGCGCATCTACCCGAGCGATGTGCGCAAATTGTTCCTCTGGTACGCCCAGTTGTTGAAGTCTGGCGTGTTCACGGCGAAGGAGGAAAAGGCCGAGGACGAAGGCGACAAACCCAAGGAAGGAACCAAGGCCAAAAAGACGACCGACAAAGCCACCAAGGCCAAGGCGGACATCGCGGGCAAGAAGGGTGCATCCAAGAGCAGTGGACCCGGAAAATCCGCCGCCCCTCGTCGGGGGGGCCAGCGCGGGGCCTGATCAGGCCGATGCTCACTTATGCTGCGAGGGTGAATGGTTCCGGTCCATTCACCCTCGTTCGTTTCAGCCCTGTTCGAGGGATCCCACCTGCGAGCCGCTGATAAATCAACGCATGACCTACCAGTGCCATGGCACTCCCCGATCCTATCTTGCGGCTTCGATCCACTAACGCATGAAGCACCGCTCCGCATTTCTTATACGCGCAGGTTCGTTATCCGTCCTCCTTGGTATCGTCGTCCTGTTCGTTGCTTGGTCTGCTGATCAACTGCCCCAAGCGCACGCCTTCCATAGCGCGGATGAACTGGAGTCCTTCGAGCGCGGAGCCGGTCTGGCCACTGGTTCCAACAACCACTTCAAAGGAAGTGGAACGTGCAGCGGCTGCCATGGACATGACCCTAGCGGATTTGCTGGGGTTACCCAGGAAGGGGAGGACGACGTGAACGTGGTGGACGACTGGCGTAGCACCATGATGGCCAACTCAGCGAAGGATCCTTTCTGGCGCGCCAAAGTGAGCCATGAAGTGCTGGTGAATCCCGCACACCAGGCTGAACTGGAGGACAAGTGCACAAGTTGCCATGCTCCGATGGGACGCCATGACAAGTTCCTGGCAGGCTTGGGACATTACTCCATCGCCGAACTCGATCAGGACCCGCTCGCACAGGATGGTGTGAGCTGTACCCCATGCCACATACAGAGCGCAGACTCACTGGGCCTCGTATTTTCTGGCAACCTGAGGTTCGACACCTTGGACGATCCACTCTACGGGCCCTACGTCCCACCGGGTGATACGACCTCCACACCACTCTTCGGAGCGCCGATGACCGCATTTGTCGGATACCAGCCACAGTATGGAGCGCACATCAACGATGCCGGTCTGTGTGCTGGTTGCCACACACTGCAGACCGCGGTTGCGGACCTCAGTGGGAACCCAACGGGCCAGATCTTCACTGAACAGGCCACATACCATGAGTGGCTGAATTCGAAGTTCAACAACGAGGAACATGAACTTACAGGCATTACCTGCCAGGGGTGCCATGTGCCCCGGATCACCGATGGTGTGGTGATCTCGGCCAACTACCTTTTCCTGCATCCGCGCACACCGTTCGGGTTGCACCAGTTCGCCGGGGCGAACACCTTCATGCTCAAGTTGCTGAAGGACAATATCGGAGAGCTGCAGCTTTTCGCAAACGAAACCCAGTTCGACAGCACCATCAGCCGCACTGAACGCATGCTGCGCGCAGGTCTGGTCCTTGATGCGAGCATGGTGGACCGCACAACCGATACGGCGTTCGTGGACGTGGAATTGCTGAACGCGGCGGGCCACAAGTTCCCCAGCGGATACCCCGCCCGTCGTGCATGGGTTGAACTCCTGATGACCGATGCGGAAGGCGATACCATTTTCCGCAGCGGAGGTTGGGACGGCACTTATGAAGTGATCGGGCATGACGCCGAGTGGGAGCCCCACTATGACATGATCACGGACCCGGGCCAAGCGCAGATCCATGAGATGGTGATGGGCGATGTGAACGGAGACAAGACCACCGTGCTGGAGCGGGCTTCGACCAAGCTCAAGGACAACCGCCTCGTTCCCGAGCTGTTCACCACAGAACACTACACGTATGACACCAGTTACATCGCCAATGTGCCTGTAGCTGACATCGACTTCAACCATGATGAAATGGGGGTGGAAGGCAGCGGATCCGATGTGGTCCACTACCATGTGCCCATGAACGGCTATGACGGCTTGGTGAATGTGCAGGCGCGTGTCTGGTACCAGAGTTCACCGCCCAAGTGGATGGAGGAGATGTTCAGCTATGTCAGTGATGAGATCGACACCTTCCGCGATATGTATGACGCGGCGGACAATACACCGTTCCTGGTAAAGGAGACCGGCTTCACCGATGTCAGCTTGGCCATCGATGATGTACGCGACCTCGGGGTGCGATTGATGTACGACCCGGCGAGTGGAATGCTGACCGTGTCCGGACTGGATGAGCGTGTGCTCGGAGTAGATGTCTTCGACGCGTCTGGAAAGCTGGTCGCACAACAGGGGCCTTCGATCGATCAGCGCTGGCAGTTGCGCCTGCCGCGTGTGGCGGCCACTTTCCATGTGGCCTTCCGCACCCCTCATCGCACGTTGGTAGAACGCGTGGTCGCCTGGCCGTGAAGACCTTGCTGGATACCTGCGTACATGGGCCATTTCCAAGGGCATGCGCCCCTGCGTTCAAGGCATCCTGACCCTGCCGCTTGCCCTAGCCCAGCACGCTGATACCTTTCGGGCATGCGTTACGCCCGCCTTTTCCTCCTTCAGGCCCCTTTTCTTTTTGGAGCCGTTGTCTCTGCTCAGGATCCTGTCGTTCAATCCATCATCGATGCGGTCAGTATCGATAGCATGATCCTGGATCTTGAACTGCTGACCGGAGAAGCGCCGATCGACATCGGCAACGGCCCCGAAGTCATCTTCAGCCGCAACAAGAGCCAGCCAGGCAATGCGGTAGCGGCGGATTGGCTTCAACAGCGCTTCGTGCAGATGGGCTTCTCACCTGCGGTCCAGATCTTCAGTGCGGGGACAGGCGAGAACATCCACGTGGAGATACCTGGCGCGATACATCCGGAAAAAAAAGTCATCATCTGTGGGCACTACGACTCCATGCCCGGCGGTCCGGTGGCTTCACCAGCAGCCGATGATGATGGCAGCGGAACGGTGGCCGTGCTGGAAGCTCTTCGCGTGATGTCCCCGTACACTTTCGAGAATACCGTGGTATTCGCACTGTGGGATGAGGAGGAACAGGGCAAGCTCGGCAGCATTTACTATGCGGGAGTGGCCGCAGCGAGTGATGTGGAGATCATCGCCGTGGTCAACATGGATGCCATCAGTTACGATGGCGATGGTGATGGGTTGATGCGCATCCACACGAAGAATATCGCGAACAGTATCGCCCTGAAGGATACGGCTGTAGTGGTGAACGACTCTTACGCAGGTCTCCAATTGCCCATGGCCATCAATTTGCCCGGGGCCACCTACAGCGACCATGCCTCGTTCTGGAGCGAGAATTACAGTGCCATCCTGGTGATCGAGGACTTCGACGACGACGGCAATCCGCATTACCACACCCCCACCGATCTGATCGAATTCATCGACCAGCCGTATTACCATGGGTTGGCCCGCTTGTCCATCGGCACGGCCGCCGTGATGGCCAAGCCGCTCTCCATTGAAACCGCGCTAATGACCGTTCCGCTGATGGTGGCACCACGTCTTTTCGTTCATCCGAATCCGACCTGCGCGTCCGCGATGATCCGCTGGGAGGGTCTTGAAGGCAGTTTACAGATGGATGTGCTCGATGCCCTTGGTCGATTCGTGGATGTCGCATCTTCTATCCGCCCCAATGGCAGGTCTGGCATTGAACTGGATGCCTCGAAACTTGCGCCGGGCTCGTACGTGCTGCGGTTGACCAGCGCTGGGCGTTCCGCCTCAACTGTGCTCGTGCGTACCCCCTGAACAGGAACGGCCCCCCGCGAGGTGCCGTTCCTGTTGACCTCAGTGGTTGGTCAATCTTTCACGAATGGCCGCACAAGCGAACGTCCGCTGTCGTCCAACAATCGCAGTAGATAGCGGCCGTGGGCCAGATCAGAAACGTTGATGATGTTACGCTCTCCCGCGTTCAGGCGTACGCTCTTCTGTAAGCGACCGTCCACGCTGAAAATGTCCGCCGTCCGCAGATCACCACCTTCCAGCTTGATGTTCAGTTGCCCGTTGGCAGGCATCGGATACAGGGAAAGGCTTCCGAATTCCGTTAATTCGGCCACTTGCGTGTCGTCCTCCACCACCGTGATCGTGCCGTGTTGTGTGGCTGAATGTCCTTGCTGTGTGCAGTGGTACATGTAAACACCGGGTATCGTGAAGATCCTGGAATAGTCCAAGTTCTGCACTGGCTCGCCGGACGAAAAGCCTTCCGGGTTATCAGGAAAATCATCCAGCTCGCCGTAGACGTTGTGCGAACCACTGACACCGGACCAATGAACTTCATCACCGACCATGATCTCCAGGTCCATGGGTGCGAAATAGGGGTCTACGGTGGAACCAGGTGCCGTGCTTCCGCCAGCTTCCACTTCCCAAGGGTCCTGTCCCAGGACAGCCAAAGGAACCATTGCCAACAGTGTAAGGAGATGTTTCATGCGTTCGTGTTTGTGGTAAAGGAACACAACCCGCAGCCTTCTCGTTGGCACTATCTCGACTGAACGGGCATTCCTGCCGATGCCGCCCGGTGTGACCTGTTGCAGACTATCGGCCTTCGCGTAGAGCTGAATCCACGTAGTCCAACACCTTGGTATAGAGATGCACCCTGTCCTTCCCACGCACGTTGTGGCCATGGCCGGGATATTCGAAATAGTCCAACTGGATGCCCTTCTCAACGGCGTTTTTGAGGAAGGCATAGCTGTGCTCAGGCAGGACGGTGTCATCCATTCCGCCGGAGATCACCAGCAGTTTGCCGCGCAAGCCGTCGGCTTTGTCCGTGTGCCTGGTCAGCGCATAGCCCTCGGGATTCTCCGCCGGGGTATCCATGTAGCGCTCCGTATACATCACTTCGTACAAGCCCCAGTCCATTACAGGGCCACCTGCGACCCCGACCTTGAAAGTGCCGGGGGAGCGCAGCATGAGCGCCGTGGCCATATGCCCGCCGAAGCTCCAGCCATGTGCGGCCATCCGGTCGGCATCCACGTAGGGCAGGCTCTTCAGGAAGTCCACTCCTCGCAACTGATCTTTGGTTTCCACCACGCCCAATTGTCGGTAGATGGCCTGCTCGAAGGCTTTGCCCCGGTTCTCAGTGCCATGCCCGTCCACGGTGAAGACGATGTACCCGCGCTCTGCCGCGTGCAGCATCCACAGCGATGAACCTCCGAGGTATGAATTGCTGACGAGTTGTACATGTGGCCCATTGTACAGGTAGACGAGTACCGGATATTTCTGTCGGCTGTCGAAGTTCTTCGGCTTGATGAGGCGTCCGTTCAACACATCGCCGTTCTCTCCGAGGACGCGCACGAACTCGATATTGCCGACCTTCATCTGCGCCAGCGGGTCTTTGCTGTGTACCAGTGTTTTCAACACCGTGCCTTTCGTGGCGTCAATGATCTCGGTGCGGCCCGGAACGCTCAGGCTGCTCCAGGTATCGATGATGAAGCGATCGTCACCACCGAGCTGCCCGCTGTGGTTGCCGGGTTCTTTCGTGAGCTTCATTGTCTTCCCGCTGCCCAGGTCCACCCGGTAGATGTGCGTGTCCATCGCTCCGTGCGGCATCTTCGGATCGATGATGTCCGTGCCTTCCACGTAAAGGACCGTCTCTTTCTCATCAAGGCCGATGATGCTCTTCACCACCCATGCGCCTTTGGTCAGTTGACGGAGCAAGCCTTTGCCGGTATCGTACAGGTACAGGTGCATGTAGCCATCCTGCTGGCTCCAGTGTATGAACTGCGTCGGTGCCCGTTTCAAAAAGGTGAGCGGGTGCTGAGGCTCCAGCCATTTTTTGTCCTCTTCTTCCAGCACGGTCTTCACCGCTTCACCGGTTGAAGCATCGTACTGCACCACACGCAGCTTGTCCGTCGCCCGGTTCAGGTGGATGATGAACACGTACTTGCCCCTAGGGTCCCAACTGATGTTCGTCAGGTAGTCGTCCGGTGCGCCGCTGGTCTTCATGAACGTGGTGCGGTTGCTGGCCACATCGAACACGCCCAGTTTCACTTGATGGCTGGTCTGGCCTGCCATCGGGTAGCGGATCTTCTTGAACGTGCTCGGCTGCGTGCTGATGTCCTCCAGTGAGTACGGTGTCACCGCGCTCTCGTCCATGCGATAGAACGCGAGCTTGTCGCCGGTGGGGCTCCAGAAGGTGCCCTTCGTGATGCCGTATTCTTCGCGGTGTACGCTGCGGCCGTTCACGATGCCGTCCGTGCCGTCGCTGGTGACACGAATCGGGACGCCCGTGTTCTGGAGTTTCACGTACAGGTCTTCACCGACGGTGTATGCGAGGCTGTGCTTCGCCTCGTCCATGTCTTTCCTTTCAGCCTTTGGGTCAATAGGCATACGCATGAACAGAGTGCCCTTGCTGATCACGTAGTGCATGACCTCATCGTGGTGCTCGAACCGGAACTGATCAGCCCCTTCCCATATCGCTTCAGGAAGGCTCTTCAAGGCCAACTCCTTGGGTAGTTGCGCATTGAGCTGTTCCAACGTCACGATCGGCAGGTCCGCCATTTTTCCGGTGCCGCCGCGCATCAGCGTGTTGTCCTTCACGAAGCTGTACTGCTCGGTGCCGGGGATCCATTGCAGTGCATCAACGTGTTCCGGGCGGAAGTCACTGAAGCCTTTGGTCAGCGCATCTTTCAGGGTAAGCTCCTTGAGCTTTTCCTGGGCGGAGGAAAGGAGCGTGACCGTTGCCAGAACGGCGAAGAGGGAATGGCGGAACATGGATGAGCTGGGTTCGGATGGTTCGGATCAGGATCCGGAGGGCGCGAAGATGGCGAGCGGCCGCCGGTCCTTCTACTACCGTGCCGCAGCCGCTACGGTGCGGCAAAGGCGGGTTCCGTCAGGAATGTGCTGTCCGTGAGGGTGCGCAGGAAAGCCACCAGATCAGTCTGATCCTGCTCCGTAAGTACCACCTCGCCGAGCAACCAGGCCCCCATATGGACATCGATATACGGGTTCTCCACATGCACGTCGTTGGCGTAGAAGGCCACCACTTCGTCCAGCGTGTTGAAGCGGGAATCGTGCATGTAAGGACCGGTCACGGCGATGTTGCGCAGCGTGGGCACTTTGAACCGGCCCCAATCGGAAGGCACCCCGGTCAGAACGCCCAATCCACCATCCTGCGGTTGCGCATCGAGGCCGTTGTTCCGGTACGCGTGGTCGAACAGGAGCGGAGCGTGGTGACAGACGTTGCATTTCGCATCGCGCATGTACAGCCCTCGGCCGCGTATTTCCTGTGTGCTCAAGGCGGTACTGTCGCCCATGTACTCATAGCGGTCGAAGCGTGAGCCGAAAGAGATCAGCGTGCGCTCGAACTGGGCAATGGCTCGGGTGACGAGCGTGCTGTCCACTGTCCGCGTTCCGAAGGCCGCCTCGAAACGGTCCACATACGCTGGATCGGACTGTAGGCGGGCGACCACTTCTGGCCACGTGTTGCGCATTTCCACTTGGTTCACCACGGGGTCGTGGGCTTGTGCCTCCAAGCTTTCCGACCTGCCATCCCAGAAGAAGCGATGGTCCCAACCGAGGTTGATCACGGCCATCGCGTTGCGCGTCCCGACCGCGCCATTGGTCCCCACACTGAACGCGAGGGGATCGCTGAACCCGTGCGATTGAACATGGCAGGTGGAGCAGCTTTGCGTGGAGTCGTCGCTCAAGGCGGGTTCATAGAACAACCGTCGGCCCAGAGCCACTCCTTCAACAGTGGTCGGATTGTCGGCGGGCACCACCTGCGGTAGCAACAACGTGTCGAGCCAAGGCGGTACAGCGACTGAATAAGGTGTGGGAAGCCCCACGAGCTGCTCCTCGTCCAGCTGCACGTCCTTGCGACAGGCGAACAGTAAAACGATGAGGCCGAGGGCGACGGAGATCTTGTTCAGGGGACGCATATGGCGTAGGTGCCGCAAGGTGCGGAGGATGCGTGTATCAGCCGCCGATCGTGGGTGCCGATCGTTCGTGTGCTTGGAGTCCCGAAGCGCTCAAACGATGTTCACCTCCCGCTCCAGTTCCACACCGAAGCGGTCGCGCACGCTTTCCAATACCCGCGTGCTGAGGTCGTAGAGCTGGCCTCCTGTGGCACCGCCGTGGTTCACCAGCACCAGTGCCTGGTCCTTATGTACCCCATAGCCATTCTCTTGGAAGCCCTTCCAACCCGCCTTCTCGATCAGCTGGCCCGCAGCCAATTTCACCAGGCCATCCGCACCGGGGAAGGTCACGAGTTCCGGGAGCAGGGTCTTGATCCGCTCGACGTCTGCTGCGGGGACTGACGGGTTCTTGAAGAAACTGCCCGCGTTGCCGAGCACCTTGAAGTCCGGCAATTTGTTGCTGCGGATGGCGATCACCGCGTCGCTCACATCGCGGATGGTGGCAGAGGTGATGCCGCGCTTCTCCAGTTCGCCCTTGATACTGCCGTAGCCCACGTTCACCTGCGGGCGTTTGGTCAGCGTGAACGCTACGCGCATGATCACGAACCGGCCTTTGCCCTCGCGCTTGAAGAAACTCTCGCGGTAGCCGAACGCACAGTCGGCCTTGCTGAAGCGCACCACTTCGCCATCACTGATCCGCAATGCTTCCAAATGGTCGAAGGTGTCCTTCAACTCCGCGCCGTACGCACCGATGTTCTGCATAGGCCCAGCGCCCACGCGGCCGGGAATGAGCGACATGTTCTCCAATCCGCCCCAGCCCTGGGCCACGGTATGCATCACGAGATCATGCCACACCACGCCGGCTCCGGCGCGAACAGTGACCCGTTCGTCGTCTTCCGCCAGCACGTCGATGCCGACCACATCGTTCCGCAGCACCACACCTGGCCAATCACGCGTGAAGAGCATGTTGCTGCCCCCGCCAAGGATGAGTCGATCGAGTCCGCCCAGTTCCGGGCTGCCGAGCAGGGTGCGCAACTCTTCATCGGAGGTGAAGCCCGCCAGTGCGGCTGCCCGCACCGATACGCCGAACGTGTTGTAGGGCTTCAGGTCGGCGTTGCGTTCAATGGTCATCAGGCGCAAGTTTACTGGTGGTCCACCCGTTACTTTGATCCCGATGCCCCAACCGCGCCAACGCGCCATTGTTAGTGTCTCCAACGATTTGGCGACGGACAACCGCGTTCACCGCACGTGCATGGCACTGATCGGGCTTGGCTATGAGGTGATGCTCATCGGGCGAAAACTCCCCGGCAGCGCGCCGATGCACCGGCCGTACGGCACGAAACGCATGAAGCTGCTCTTCAACAAGGGCGCGTTGTTCTATGCGGAGTACAACCTGAGGCTGTTCATCTATCTGCTGTTCTCCTGCGCCCAACTATTGGTGGCGAACGACCTCGACACATTGCTGGCCAACCAGCTGGCCAAGCGAGGCCGGAAGCTGGTCTACGACTCGCACGAGTACTACACTGAAGTGCCGGAGCTGATGGAACGCCCGACGGTGCGCCGGGTCTGGCTGGCGATCGAACGGTGGATCTTCCCAAAGTTGAGTACGGTGATCACCGTGAACGACAGCATCG
>JANOPI010000204.1:0-1700 GCA_031421755.1 Flavobacteriales bacterium
CCTAGCTCGACGCCCTGGCTTGCTCATGCCAACTGCCACGCTCCGCGCAGAACGCCCCTCGCAAAGATCGCCGGTCGGATGGCGACATGCGGCGAGGACTCGTTCTCGTAGCCGTATCGCCACACCTGCGTTTTCCCGTTCAGCTTTAGCGTCTTGAACATGGCGCTCCCTGCCTGTGGTGCCCGGGGCGGGACTTGAACCCGCACAGCCCTTACGGACCAAGGGATTTTAAGTCCCTCGTGTCTACCATTTCACCACCCGGGCTTCGTCCGTCGCAGGTTGGTAAAGGTGGACCGATCCACCTTCCCCATTTCCTTTGGACCGTCCGAAAATAACGATGCCTCCCGAGGGAGGCATCTTCTTGAGCGAGAAACGGGACTCGAACCCGCGACCCCGACCTTGGCAAGGTCGTGCTCTACCAACTGAGCTACTCTCGCAATACAATCGCCTTGGCAACTTGCTTTTGGCGAACCGGGGCGCAAATATAGCCTTGTTCTGATACGCTCCAAACCTTTACCAACGATCCAATTCGTCAAATGTGACCCTGACACGCAGCCCACCCACCGCCATACTATCCCCCTTGTGGGACCATACATAGAGCTTCAACGCTTCGTCGGCGCGCCATAGTTCATCAACAGGAACCGTTGCATAGTTGGGCACGACCCCTTCATTTCCTTTAGACACGTGGAGGGGAAAAGTCCTGTAATCGGTCGTTACATCCCCGCGCTTTCGTTCCACCACAAGAACAGCATCTGCCGTGCGGGTGGCCATGCATTGGACATCGATGACCAAGGTGGCCTCCCGCTTCGCGGCCAGGTCGTTCAGTGCAATGGAACAACCACCGGCGAACGCACTTTCGGCATGTATCCAGTGCTGTTCGTTCCCGCTATCAGCGCATAAGGTCGCCCACGTGGCCGGCGAGTCCCGAGGGGTCAGGCGCAGCAAGTCAATATCCCCGCTGCCATCGATGCGAACCACCTGTGACCGATCAAGCAGGCAGGCCCTCGCCTCAGAAGTAGTGTAGTTGCCGATGTCCAGCCAATAGGCAGCCGCACCGACCGGTTCGGCCGACTTTGTACAAGGCACAGGAAAACATGGAGAACACGGCCCAGCCACGTCAGTGCGAACCTGATCACTGGACCTGCCCTTTATTCCCTCCATCGCGGCTATTCCAAGCGCTTTGTCCTGAACATCGCCCAGTACCGCGATCGGCGCCTGTACCGGGTTCCGTTCAAGGACCTCGGAAATCGCCCGAGCGACCCTTTCACGTTTTGGCGTGTGCCCGAACAGGGACCAGCACACCAAGCCCGCGAGCGTAAGAACAGCAGCCGGGATGAAGTATGATCCCCTCCCGATGGAACAGAGTTCGACCAACAGCACAAGCATTGTGATCAATGAGATGCCGAGCAGCCATGGCACGGCCGCTTTCCGGTACCGGAATTCCACCACATGCTCACCGGCCGGCACCGCGACGGCCATGGCGGCGATGTTCACATTCAACAAGGCCTGTTCAGCACCATCAACGAACACCTCCCAGCCGGGGTAGTGACTTTGTTGAAGAACCAACATAGCGCTACGTTTCGTGGTGCTGTTTACGGTGAAGGTCTGATGGTCGAACCCGGTCAAATGCAAACGGTCTTCAGGAGCTTTTCCTAGCACTCCATCCAGCACGAGATCCTCGGCTAGGACAACCAAGCCAC
>JANOPI010000205.1:0-3149 GCA_031421755.1 Flavobacteriales bacterium
GGTCCGCGCTACAAGCGCGGACCGGTATAAGCACTGAAGGCCGGCATGCGCCCGGCCTTCAGTGCTTATGAAGCGTATGATCAGTTCGCCACCTCGCTCATGAACTTCAGCCTTACGAACCGGATCTCGTCTTCGCTGTAGTCCCCGCCGAACTCGTCGTGCGCGGTCTTCAGATCGTCCGTCTCGGCTTCGCGGAAGTACTCCATGATCTCCTCCTGCTGGTCATCCTCGAGCACCTCGTCCAAATGGTACTTGATATCCAGTTTGGTGCCGCTCATCACGATGGTCTCCATCTCGGTGAGCAAGGCGTCGATCGTCAGGTTCTTGCTCCTGGCGATGCTCTCCATCGGCAGCCGCTTGTCGATGTTCTGGATGATGTGGACCTTGTTGCTGCTCTTGTTCACCACGGAGCGCACCACCACATCGTCCTCGCGTTCGATGTCGTTCTCATCCACATAATTCGCGATGAGCTCGATGAAGGGCTTGCCGTATTTCTGCGCTTTGCCCGGGCCTACACCGGTAACCTGCGTAAGGTCCTCGATGGTGATCGGGTAACGCACCGTCATCTCTTCCAATGACGGATCCTGGAAGATCACGTACGGCGGCAACTTGTGCTTCTTGGCCACTTCCTGGCGCAAGGACTGCAGCAGCTTCATAAGTTTCTCATCAGCAGCGCCGCCACCTTTGCCGCTCTGGAATTCATCATCCAGATCCACATCGCCTTCGGTATAATCACGTTCCTTGATGAACATGATCGTCGTCGGCTTCTTCAGGAACTTCTTGCCCGCGTCGGTCAGGCTCAGGTTGCCGTAGGTCTCGATGTCCTTGTGCAGATAGCCGCTCACCGTGGCCTGGCGGATGATGCCCATCCAATGGTGTACGTCGTGCTCCTTGCCAACTCCATAGCTCTCCAGCTTGTGGCCGTTGTAGTTCTTGATCTCGCTGGTCTCCACACCGCCCAGCAGGTCGCAGATGAATTTCCCGCGGTGGCGCTCCTTGCTTTCTTTGATCGCTTCGAGCACGATCACCAGGTCTTCCTGCGCATCGAACGGCTCCTTCGGATTGAGGCAGTTGTCGCAGGCCCCGCAATTATCGCCCGGCAGTATCTCCCCGAAGTAGTGCAGCAGGAATTTCCGGCGGCACATGCTGGTTTCCGCATAACTCACCGTATCGGCCAGCAGCTGCTTGCCGATCTCCTGCTCCGCCACGGGTTTGCCTTGCAGGAATTTCTCCAGCTTCTCGATGTCCTTGTAGCTGTAAAAAGCTACGCAGATCCCCTCGCCACCGTCGCGCCCGCCGCGGCCGGTTTCCTGGTAGTAGCTCTCCAGGCTTTTCGGTATGTCGTGGTGAATGACGAAACGCACATCGGGCTTGTCGATGCCCATGCCGAACGCGATGGTGGCCACGATCACATCCACATCTTCCATGAGGAAGCGGTCCTGGTGGTCAGCCCGCTGCCCGGCGTCCATCCCGGCGTGATAGGGCAAAGCCTTGATGCCATTCACGTTCAGCGTCTCGGCGATCTCCTCCACCTTCTTGCGGCTGAGGCAGTAGATGATGCCGCTCTTGCCGTTGTGCTGCTTGATGAACTTGGTGATCTCCCGGGCCACGTTCACCTTGGGCCGCACCTCGTACATCAGGTTCGGGCGGTTGAACGAGGCCTTGAACGTGGTGGCGGCCGGGATATCCAGGTTCTTCAGAATGTCCTCCTGAACCTTTTCTGTGGCGGTGGCCGTGAGGGCGATCATCGGCACCCGCTTGATCTCGTCGAAGATCGTCCGCAGACGCCGGTATTCCGGGCGGAAGTCATGCCCCCACTCGCTGATGCAGTGCGCCTCATCGATGGCGAAAAAACTGATCTGGATGTCGCTCAGGAACTCTACGTTCTCCTTCTTGGTGAGGCTCTCGGGCGCCACATACAGGATCTTGGTCACCCCACTCTTGATGTCCTTCTTCACCTTCTGCGCCTCGGTACGCGAAAGGGAACTGTTCAGGAAGTGGGCCACACCGTCGTCATCGCCGAAGCCACGTAGCGCGTCCACCTGGTTCTTCATCAACGCGATGAGTGGGCTGACCACGATGGCCGTGCCCTCCAACATCAGGGCCGGCAACTGGTAGCAGAGGCTTTTGCCCCCTCCGGTGGGCATGATGACGAAGGTGTTCTTGCCGTCCAGCACGTTCTGGATCACGGCTTCCTGTTCGCCTTTGAACTGTTTGAATCCAAAGAAGCGCTCAAGGGCGTCCTTCGGTGATAGGTCTACGGATGTCATCTTGGAGCTGTGCGGCGGAGCAGGCCGCTGATTGTTTGGCCGCTTAAAAGTAGATCAACGCTTCCGATCCACCACATTGTCTTTAACACGACTTGTGATCCTTCCGACAAACCGGGACATCCGAGCGACAATGGTGTTGAGAACTGCCGTTCCCTAAGTGGTATCGCGCCATGCACGGTCTATCTTTCGCCACCGCCGCACGATCGGCGGCAATGAACGACGTTCCGATCCGCATGGCCGCGCAGGGCAAGGAAATGTCGTTCCTCGAGCACCTTGAGGAACTGCGGTGGACGCTGGTGCGGTCCGCCGGCGCGCTGGTGGCCTGCATGGTGGTCATCTTCTACTGGATCGAAGAGATCTATGACGGGTTTGTCATGGGTCCGTCACGCGCAGGCTTCATCACCTATCGTGCTCTGTGTTCCATCGGGCATCGGCTGGGCATGGATGATTCGTTCTGCGTGCAGGACATGCGGTTCAACCTGTTCAGCAATACCCCGCAGCAGGAGTTCATGATGTCCTTCAGCCTCTCCTTCACCTTTGGGTTCATTGTAGCCAGCCCGCTGATCATCTGGCAGTTCTGGCGATTTATCGCACCCGGCCTGAAAGAGGCCGAGCGTAAGGCCGTGCGTGGAACGGTGTTCTTTGTCGCCCTCCTCTTCCTGCTCGGTGCGGCTTTCGCCTACTGGGTACTCGCCCCGATGAGCCTGCAATTCTTCAACACCTACTCCCTGAGCCCGGACATCCAGAAGATCTGGACATTGGACAGCTACGTGGGGATCTTCAACAGTTTCCTCCTCTGGACCGGCCTCGCGTTCGAGTTGCCGATCATCATGGTCTTCCTCGCGCGCCTCGGCCTGGTGGGGCCCGTTTTCCTTCGCC
>JANOPI010000206.1:0-2720 GCA_031421755.1 Flavobacteriales bacterium
TGCATGGCGTAACCCACGATGATGCCGAGCACCATAGCGTCGAGGATCCAGAGCGTGAGGCGGTTGTTCTTGGAAAACATCGGCAAGGAAGATCAGAGGGATGCTGGTGCCAACTTGCTGTGGCGATATCCGTAGGCGAAATAACAGAGCAGGCCGATGACCAGCCAGACGCTGAACCACAGCCAATTGCTCACGGCCATACCGGTGAGCAGATAGCAGCACGAAAGCAGGCCCAGTACAGGGATCAACGACCATTGTTTCAAGTGCGCGAGGACGACCACCACCGCACACAGCGGCCAGAAGACCAGTTGCGGAATGTTCTGCGCGGCGTGTTCACCGGAGAGATCCAGTAGGCCGGGGAAATACGTTGGGACCTTCGCCAGCAGCAGGCTAACGATCACCACCAAAAGTCCGGGTGTGGTCCATTTACTGTTGATGAACGGCAAGTTGAACCGACCGGGTGTACGCTCCCGACGTGGTAGCATCAATACACCGCCACACACCAGAACGAACGCGAACAAGGTTCCGATGCTGGTGAAGTCCAGGATGAAACTCTCGTCGGTGAAGAAGATTGGGATGCCCACCACCAGACCGGTAACGAGGGTGCTGAACCCGGGCGTCTGGTACTTGCGGTGCAGGTGACCGAAGCGCGGCGGCAGTAGACCGTCGCGGCTCATGCTCATCCAGATCCTTGGTTGGCCCAGCTGGAACACGAGCATCACACTGGTCATGGCCACCACGGCGGCGATGCTCACGATCAGCAGCATCCATTTCACGCCGCGCAATTGGAATACTTCAGCCAGAGGATCACTTACGCCAAGCTGCGCGAAGGGCACCATGCCCGTGAGCACCAGCGCCAGCAGGATGTAGAGCGTGGTGCAGATCACGAGCGACCACACCATGCTCTTCGGAAGATCCCGCTGGGGATCCTTGCTTTCTTCAGCCAAGGTGCTCACCGCGTCGAACCCGATGTAGGCGAAGAACACCGCGCTCACGCCCGCCATCACGCCACCGAAACCGTTGGGCAGGAAGGGCGTCCAATTGTCGATGTCGATATGCGTCGCGCCCACGATGATCACCAGGGCGATGATCGCGAGCTTCACCATCACCATGATGTTGCTGGCGTTGCGGCTCTCTTTCACGCCCACGAACACCAGGGCGGTGATCAAGGCGTTGATCAGCACGGCGGGCAGATCGAAGATGATGCGGAGAGGGCCGAGCATCGGAGCGGTGTTCCAAATGGAGACCTTCTCTGCGGCTCCGATCGAGGCCAGGTGCTCAGCGATCATCGGCGCGATGTTCTTGCCTCCACGAACCGCCTGTTGAACGTCGTCACTCATAAACCAATCACTGAACATGCCGTCGGAAATGATCTTGCCGGCCGAGGTCAGGTATGCTTCGCTGCCCATGGCAAAATGCGCTGCATCGCTCACGGACCTGTAGTTGATTGTCAGCCACTCGGGAATGTGTAGGATCCGCTCTCCGTTCACCACCACACTATCGAGCAGATTGGTGAAGTACCCGCTCCAGCTGAAAGCCACATAGATGTTGCCGATGCTGTACTCCATGATCAGCGCCCAGCCGATGATCCACGCGAAGAGCTCTCCGAAGCTCACATAGGCGTACGTATACGCGCTGCCGCTCACCGGCACACGCGAGGCGAACTCCGCATAACACATCGCCGTGAAGCCACAGGCCACCGCGCATAGAATGAACAAGAGCACTACGCCCGGTCCACCGCTCGCGCAGGCCGTGCCCATGCTGCTGAAGCTGCCCGCCCCGATGATCGCCGCGATCCCGAAAAAGGTGAGGTCGCGCACGCTGAGCGCCTTGGCCATGCCCGAGCCGCCTTCGGGGTGCGGATGCGACACATCCGGCTCATGCTCGCGGAGCGCGCTATCGATCGGCTTGCGACGGAAGAGAGAAGAGGCCATGCGACAAGTGTAGCGGAATGGGGACATGCACAGTCTTATGCCGGTTGAGAACTTTTCCTGCCCTTCGGAAGTACGATCCCGCATTTCCGGGGTATACCTTGCTACCTCAATCCACCCGCATGAAGCCATCCACAACCCCCGCAGCGCCACGATCCCGCACACGGATGGGGGGGGGGGGGGCTTCCGCTCCACTTCGGCGTGATCACCATGGCACTGGTGGCCTTGCCAGAGTTGGCCAACTCTCAATCACTTTCGATCTCGCTCGCACCTGCCGACCACAACGGATACCACATCAGTTGCAACGCCGGGGCTGATGGCGCCATTGACCTCAGCGTAAGCGGAGGCACAGCGCCCTACACCTATGAATGGAGCACCGGCGCCACTACCCAGGATGTGAGCGGCCTGCGTGCTGGCTTCATTTCTGTTACGGTACGCGATGCCGCTGCCGGGAACGCTCGGGAGGAACTCACGCTCACCGAGCCGGACAAGTTGGAAGCGGTGATCGAACCCTACCAGTATTCCAGTGGGTACAACATCAGTTGCCACAGTTGTTACAACGGGAGCATCCAACTCACCATGAGCGGTGGTGTTCAGGCGTACACCTACGAGTGGACGGATGGCCCCAGCACCGAAGACCGCATGCAACTGGACGCCGGCAACTACCAGGTGGATGTGACCGATGCCAACAGTTGCGTGTACCGCAGCGCGGTGCTAACCCTCACCCAGCCCGAGCGCGATGATTGGACCAAATACGGTAATGCGGGTACTTCACCCGGCACGCATTTC
>JANOPI010000207.1:0-13366 GCA_031421755.1 Flavobacteriales bacterium
ACATCCGGTTGGATGGCTTGCGTGATGCGGACATCACCCGCAACCATATGGTTGTGGTGGATTACCTGAACCCGCTGGCTATCGGCACAGCCTACTGCGTGTTCATAGATGAATGCACGGGCTACGAGGTGGAGGACAATACGATCACCGCCATCGAGACGACCTCCCGCCCACGCACAGGCATGGTGATCAAGGACAGTGGGCCATTCTCCAACTCCATCTATAACAATAAGGTGGATGGCTTCGACTACGAGAACAGCGTGGCCATCCTATTGCAAGGGGAGAACGCTGACCCGAACGATCTGCTCACCGGTACCGAGGTGAAGTGCAATGAGCTTGGGCAGAACGCGGTGAACAGGTATGATGTGGCGATCGTGAGGAGCGGGTCCATTGTAAGGAAGCGGCAAGGAGAAGATGATGATCAGACCAACCCGACGAAACCGGCTGGGAACACCTTTAGTTTACAAGGTGGGACGGACAGTGATTGGCATTCGGAGAACGACGACCAGCTGGTCACCTATTTCCACCACAACGTACCCACTGGGACATATCCTGTTTGGCTGCCGCAGTACTTCAACACTACCCACCTCGCGCAACAGGGCCTTACAACCCCATGGCCTGGTCATTCCATCGCATGCCCGAGCAACCAGCGCAGCCGCGATCGGGAGCGCAGCATGATGCAAGCCAGTGCCGAAGAGAAGGATAATGAACTGCAAGCGGCCAAGGATGCGTACGATGCCGCGAAGGACGATGGTGATACGTATTCACTGCTCAGCTACGTGAGCGATCCGACCAAGAGCAGCTTGCAAGTGCGCAATGCCCTGCAAAGCGTTGCTCCGAATGCGAGCGAAGAAGTCTGGCAGGCGGCGTTCGATCGCGCACCCGGCATGAATCATTGGAACCTGACCCAAGCGTTGTTGAGCAACAGCCCATTGCAGCTTGAAGTTGTGAAGCTCTGCTTCGACAGTGACTTGAGCGACTTCAACTACAACCTAATTGCCACTGCGCAAACGGGCGTAAACCCGCTCACGAGCTTGGAGAGTTCTATCGCCTACAACGCAGGCGGCAAGGCACAGGACCTTGCGGATCTGGGACGATGGACATGGCTGGATTCGACCAATGTGGATTCCGCGTTGCTCCTGCTCAAGACTTGGCACGATGCGATGCCTGCTGAGAACGGCAATGAGGTATTGGCCGGGTACTATATGGCCAAAAGGGATATGTCGTCCTTACATAGCATGGCCCAAGCCTTGGAGAGTGCTGGAACTTCACCAGGGATGTATGGCTTGCTGAAACGCTTGGCTGCGGAAGAAATGGCGGCAGGTTGGTTGAAGCCTACAGCGGGAACGGTCGTAGCCCTGCAACGGCTGGCCCAAGAGCGCTGGACGATCGGCTCTACCATGGCTGATACGTGGTTGCAGGCCTTGGGCGGGGAAGCGCTGGCTGAAGTGATCCTGCTGCCTATGGAAGAGCGCAGCGCAACCGCGCGCAAGCGGGCTTCGACAACCACAGAACCCTTGATTATGGAAGCGTATCCGAACCCGACAGACGCATTAGCCTACGCCGTATGCAACGTCCCGGAAGGCGTGGAAGAAGCTTGCGTCCTGGTTCGTGACCTTCATGGCCGTTCGGTTTCCAGGACCAGGATCGGGGTGGGCGCCTCCTTGGTCGAACTTGACCTGATCCACGCGCCGCCCGGTGTCTACATCGCCGAGTTGACCTTGGACGCGGTGCGAGCGGGTCAGTTGAAGCTGGTGGTCCAGTAGGCTTACGCTTCATGCACCTACTGCTTTCAGCGACAGTTGCTTGTTGGGGTCTTGGGCTTTTTGCCCAAGGCTTCAACAAGCGCTATGATGCCTTCGGGCAGAACAACTTGCAAGATGGCTGGGATATCGAACCCAATCTGGGCGGCTACCTGACCATAGGTGGCAGCTACGAACCGGACACACTGACCGACGGATCATTGGTCGGGTCGTACACGGCAATACTTACGCAGATTGACCTGAATGGACAAGTGCTCTGGCAACGGCGCACTAAGGTCCCATGGTATGCCGTCTACTTGGGATGGACCAACTGTTGTGATACGATACCGGGCGGCGGAATTGTGGCCGGCGGAACCATAGAGGATACTTCCCACACCTTCAGCGCACGGCTTGTGCGCTACACAACAAGTGCGGATACGCTTTGGACCCATTCCTTCGGCTCGCCTGGCCACTTTTGGATCGGTGCACAGGTGAGCAAGGTAGCTGATGGTGGTTATGCCATCTGCGGGTACACGGATGCCACGGGCTATCAGGATGGCTTCGTCATTCGGACGGACAGTGCCGGGAATGAGCAGTGGCGTGAAACCTATGGATGGAGCCCGCCCACCTACATTGATGGGTTCGCAGCAATTGCTGAATCGCCCCATGGGGATCTTTATACTAGTGGCTCACGTTGGTTGAGCATTGATGACAGTCAGCATTGGGTTCAGCGCACCGATGCGCTAGGCCAACTGCATTGGCGTGCCAGCTGGGGCGATGAATTTGAGGAAGGCGCTACAAGTTTGACAATGCTCTCCTCGGGGTATCCTTTGGTCATCGGTGGCAATACTTACGACATCGATGGTCACAGACGTGCATATCTGGCTGTCCTCGATACGGTGGACGGTTCATTCGTCTGGGAGAAGGAGTACAGCGGATCGGGACAGCGCGCGATTTTCTTTGCAGCTAAGGAATGCCCTGAGGGTTCGTTGATCGCGGCGGGCGGCTCGTTCGAGAACAATGACCAGCATGGTCTATTGTTGCATGCCACGGCACAGGGGGATAGCCTATGGATGCGGGCTTACCTCTATGTGGACAGCATAGAAGAAGGCTCGGAAGGGCGCTTTCACGATGTGCTTCCCACGGGAGATGGAGGGTTCATCGCGGCCGGTTATGCGTATTCCACGCAGAACTATAGTCAAGACGCGTGGGTAGTAAAAGTGGACAGCTTGGGCTGCATCGTACCCGGCTGCGATGGCACGGGTGTAACCGAACTGGTGACCAACCTGCTGGGTGCCATCACGCTTTCACCCAACCCGGCACACGGCGAAGTGCAAGTGCGGTTGGATCTTCCGGCAAATCTCAAGCACGAGGCTTTGGACCTTTCCATCGTCGGCATGGATGGCCGGGTTATGCGGCGCATGGCCTGGTTGGGCAATGGCAAGAACACCATGCGCGTTGTTGTCCGTGACTTGTCGGCCGGTTTGTACACCTTGCACATAACGGATGGCACCAAGTGGATCACGGGAACGAAACTCATCATCGAATGAACCACGGAGCACACAACGAACAAATGGGTGGCCCCAGACTACTCCCGCACTTGGGAAACACTCAAGGGATGTCTGCGTGAGAGAACGTGACGTGTGATGCCGTCACCTTCGCACGGGCCAGGTCCAGCATGCCTGCACTGAGGTCTACGGCGGTAACGTGTTCGCAACGCGTAGCCAACCATTCCATGTTCTTGCCGGTTCCGCAGCCGATCTCCAACACGCGATGGAACGGGATGTCCGCCAGCACTTCGCGAAGCGCCAAGCCTTCGAGATCGCGCGTGCGGTTCCGGTTGGTATCGTACTGGCCGCTCCAGTGGTCATAGGCTTGTCGCGTGTCCATTGTACCGCTCATTCAGCGATCAGGTCAGCGGCCTTCTTCGCCACGCGGACGCCAATGGCCACCCCCATCCCGCTAAGTCCACCGGCCACCACGATGCGCCGCGCCGCTCGTTCCACCAGCGGGGTTTTCCCGTGCGTGCGGAAACCCATCACTCCGCTCCAGCGATGAGCGATGGTGACGTGTTGGCCGGGCAGGATCACTTCGCGCAGCAGACGTTCCAACGCTTCCTGGATCATTGGGGTCACCGCATCCTCGGTGGTGGTTTCACCGGGTTTGTCCAAGTGGCGGCCACCGCCCAATAGCACACCCCCGTTGTAGTCGCGGAAGTAGTAGTAGCCCTCATCCGCATGGAATGTCCCTTTCAACCGGAGGCCAGGGATGGGGGAGGTGAGCAGCACTTGCCCGCGCGCCGGGATGATGCCCGCTTCCGGCAGCAGATCGTTCGTGTAGCCGTTCGTGGCGAGCACCACGTATTCAGCTCGCACTGGTTCATTCCCACCGGCGATGTTCAACAGCACACCGGTGTCGTCCAGGTCGATAGCGTCCACGGGGTGGCCGAAACGCACCTCCACGCCTGCCTCGCGAACCTTATCGAGCAGGGTGCGCATCATCCGACCGGTGTCCAAAGGGCCTTCCAGGTCGGTGAAGGCGACGTGCCCTGTGCGCAATCCCATGTCACCTTTCACCTGGTTCCGCCATTCATACACGGGGCGGCCGAAAACGGGGGAGAGGGTCTTGTTCAGCTCATCGAACCGATCAGCCACCCGGTTGTACAGCGCATCACCTTTCGCGAACAGCTCATGCCCGCCCGTCCGCTCGAACCCGATCCGGTCATCGCCCAGTTCGGCCCTCAATTCTTGGAGGCCCAGCCAGCGTTCTTCCACACGGGCCACAGCGGTGTCCGCGCCCTCGGAAGCGATGTCCGCCAGGATCTCGCTGGGGCTGCCGAAGCAGGCGAAACCGGCGTTCTTCACGCTGGCTCCACTGGGGTGCGGGCCGCGCTCCAGCACCAGCACGCGATGCGCCGGGAACCGCCGTTTGAAGTGCAGGGCCGTGAAAAGCCCTGTGATGCCAGCGCCCACCACAGCCAGATGAGGTTCCGCCAAAAAGCTCCGTTGTTCCCAAATGCTGAACATGTCGCGGTGGGATCCCGTCGATCGTCCGAAGGCCCCGCTGCTAAAGTCGCCGTATTTTGGCGGGCCTCCGCTCAACACGTACACGTTCCCCGCATGATCCTGGATCCCGCTATCCGCTCCCTGCGCGCGTGCCTCCTCGCTTGTTCCTTCGTCCTCTTCGCCGCCGCCTTCGGGCAGGTGGACAACGTGTATGTCTACGGCACGGTGAAGGACTATGTGAGCAGCAAGAAACTCGATGGCATCACGGTAACGGTCTTCAAGAACGGCGGCAAGCTGGCCGAAGTGGTGACCAATGCCAGCGGCAAGTACGAGTTCAACCTCGACTACGGAAGCGACTATAAGCTGGTCTATTCCAAGGCGGGCATGGTGAGCAAGAACATCGCCATCGATACCAAGAACATCCCGGAAGAGGAGCGCGTGGGCGGCCACGGGATGAATGTGGAGATGACCCTCTTCACCGAATTACCGGGCATCGACTTCAGTGTTCTGCAGCAGCCCATCGGCAAGGCCAAATTCGACGCCACCACCAAGGAGGTCACATGGGACCTGCAATACACCGAGCAGGTGCGCGCGGAGATCCAGCGGCTGATGAAGGAGTACGATGAAAAGAAAAAGCGCGAGGCCAACGCCGAGGAGGATTTCATCAAGATGATGGCTGCGGGAGACGCCGCCATGGCCGCCGCTGACTACAGCAAAGCTGTGGACAATTTCACCGCAGCGCTCGCGCTGAAAGCCGGTGATGCCAAGGCTACGGCCAAGCTCAGCGACGCCAAGATGAAGCTCGATGAGCTCGAAGGCAACAAGAAAGAAGCGGAGAAGTATGCCGCGCTGATCAAGGAGGCCGATGGGCTTTTCGGAAAGAAGGACTACACCAACGCTATGGCCAAGTATCAGGCGGCCAGCGCGGTCAAAGAGGAAGAGGCCTACCCGAAAGGAAAGATGAAGGAATGCCAAGCTTTCATCGACGAATTGGCCAAGCAGGCCGAGGCGGACAAGAAGGCCAAGGAGATCGAGGAGAAATTCAAGGCCGCTATCGCCGCTGCGGACGTCGCGTTCAAAGCGGACAAGCTCGAGGATGCCCGCACGAAGTACACCGATGCGTCAAGCATCAAACCCGACGAAAAATACCCGAAGGACCAGATCACGCTGATCGGCCAGAAGCTGGAGGAGAAGGCCAAGAAGGACGCTGACGAAAAGGCCAAAAAAGAACTTGACGCGAAGTACAACGCCGCGATCCTGGCTGCTGATGGTGCCTTCAAGTCATCCAAGTATGAGCAGGCAAAAACCAGCTACAACGAGGCCCTCGGACTGAAACCCGAGGAGAAGTACCCCAAGGACCAATTGGTCGCCATCGACAAGAAGCTCGAAGAACTGTCCAAGCAGGAAGAGGAGGATCGCAAAGCCAAGGAACGCGATGCGCAATATGCCGCGCTGATCGCCGCCGCGGATGCCGCCTTCAAACAGGACAATTTCGATGTGGCCAAGCCCAAGTACAATGAGGCGCTGGTATTGAAGGCCAAAGAAAAATATCCTCAAGACCAGTTATTGGCCATCGAAAAACGCATCGCTGAGCTGGCGAAAAAAGCGGAGGACGATAAGTTGAAGGCCACCCAAAAAGAACTGGACGACCGGTTCAACGCCGCTATCGCAAAAGCCGATGCCGCATTCAAGATCGACGCGTTCGAGGACGCGAAGGCCGGGTACAACGAGGCCCTGGGCTTGAAAGCGAAAGAAAAGTATCCCACTGATCAGCTGGCCGCCATTGAACGGAAGATCGCCGACCTGGCCAAGAAGGCCGATGACGACGCGAAGAAGAAGGCGCTTGACGACACGTACAACGAGGCCATCGCCAAGGCGGACGCCGCGTTCCAAGGCCAGAACTGGGACGATGCCAAGGGCGGATACAACGAAGCGATCAAGCTCAAGGCCCAAGAGAAATACCCCAAGGACCAGCTCGCAGCCATCGACAAGGCCATCGCCGATGCCAAGAAGAAGGCTGAGGACGATGAGCGCCAGAAGGAGCTCGATGCCAACTACGAGCTGTTGATCGGTTCGGCAGATGGTCTGCTCGCACAGGACAAGCTCGATCTGGCCAAGGCCAAATACCAGGAAGCGCTCGGGGTTAAACCCGACCAGAAATACCCGCGCACCAAGATCACCGAGATCGACGGGTTGCTGGCCGAACGCGCACGCTTGGCCGAGGAGGAGCGCAAGAAAAAGGAACTCAACGACACGTATGATGCACTCATAGCGAAAGCCGACAAGTTGTTCGAAGGGAAGAAGTTCGCGGAAGCGCTGAACGACTACAAGGACGCGCTGCAACTGAAGCCGGACGAGCAACACCCGAAAGACCGCATCACCGAGATCAATGGCCAGTTGGACGCCGCCGCGAAGGACAAAGCCGAAAAAGAAAGGCTCGCTCGCGAGGCTGCGGACAAGGAACAGCGCTACAAGGACCTTGTGGCGTCGGCTGACAGGGCATTCACCGCAAAGGATTACCCCACGGCACGTACCGCTTACACCGACGCGCTCAGTGTGAAACCCGAAGAGGAGCACCCGAAAGAGCGACTTTCCGAGATCGAACGTCTGATAGCCGAGCTCGCCGCCAAGAACGAAGCGGATAGTCTGCGCTTGGCACAAGAAGCCGCTGAGCGTGCCCGTTTGGAGGAGGAGAACCGCAAGAAGCAGGAGTCCGCAGCGGAGATCGAGGCCCGCTACCGTGATGCGGTGACCAAGGGCGACATCGCCTTCGGGGCCGAGCAAATGGATGACGCCCGCGAACGGTTCACTGAAGCCCTCGCCATCAAGTCGGAAGAAAAGTACCCGAAAGAGCGCCTTGAAGCCATCGAGAAATTCCTCGCGGACCGTGAGCGATCCAAGCTCGATGCCGATGCCGCCGAGGCTGAGCGCCTGCGTTTGGAGGAGGAGCGCCGCCGCAAAGCGGAGGCCGATGCCGAAGCCGCACGCTTGGCCGCACTGGATGATCAGGCCCGATTGGATGCGGAAAAGGCCAAAGAGGCCGCCTACCTCAAAACGATCGCTGAAGCCGACGCCGCGTTCGGGGAGGAAGGTTTTGACAACGCCCGCGGGCTCTACTCTCAGGCCCTCGATATCAAACCCCAAGAAGTTTATCCGCAAGCCCAGATCGAGAAGATCGACAAACTGCTTGCCGAACAGGAGCGACTTCGACGAGAAGCCGAACTCGCCGCCAGCAGAAAGGAAGACGAGCCACCACCACCACCGCGCACAGGCACCAAAGTGAACACCAACGAGGTGAGTGATGCTGAGGAATTCATGCGTGCCGCCAGGGAGCGCGAACAGCAAGAGAAATACGAGCGCATCAGGAAGCTCAAGGCCGATCGCGCGGAGGAGGAGCGCGCCAACACCTCCGAATGGTCAGGTAGACAAGAGGGCAGCTTGCGCGAGAAGGACGTCTACGTTGAAGGCAATGAGAAGATCTATTCCGGCAGCGACGCACAGCGCAAGCGGTTCGAGGAGGAATTGGCGGCGCAACGTGCCGCACAAGCACAACGCGATGCGGAGGTGAAGGCGAGGGCGGACCAGAGCCGCGGAGCAGCTGTGATCGAACAGGGTTCGGTCGCCGAGAACATCAGCGAGCGCGACAACGGGTGGCGAGAGCAACAGGCCAGACGCACTGGTGACGTACAGGAACAAAGGGACGCATGGGCACAGACCCAAGCGGATGACCTGGCCGGCGGACAGGACCGCCGCGATCAAGCCGCTGCTGAAGTGGATCAGCAACATGGAACGCAAGAGCAGGTCGCCGCGAAAGGCACCGCGAATGCTGCAGACCGCAGCGAGCGTGTTTCCACTGAAAAGGATCAGCACACTGACCGCCAGCGGCAACTGGCCAACCGATCAGAAGACACGCGCTTGGCCGCCAAGGAACAATTGAACAACCTGTCCATGAACGAGCAGCGTTCCTTCGCGGACTACAACCGTGGGGAGTTGGCAAACCAATACCCGCAGGGCGTTACCGAAGAAAGCTACACCGAAGGCAATAAGGTGATCATCCGCCGCATCGTGGTGCAGGGCAACAAGGCCGATGAGTATAAAAAGGTGATCGGCAAAGCCGGTACCAGCTACTTCAAGAACGGCCTCAGCATTACAGGTTGGGTCTGGGCGAGGGATACCGAAGAGTAGTCAAGCTCCAAGACCCGAACTTCAAGACTCGAACTTCAAACGGTAACCGGGTCCGCTCGCTCATAGTTCCTTTAGCCTTGGAGCGTGAGTCCTGCGTCTTGAAGCTTCAATTGCCTTTGGCCTCCTTGGCCTTCCGCTTCTTCAGCGTGTTGATCAGGTCCACCATCTGGTGTACCGCCAATTGCTTGCCGATGATCTTGCGGTCGGCATCGAGCAGGAAGAACTTCGGCGTGCTGTACACATCCCAGGCATCGGCGTAGTTCAGGCTCTCGATCGTGGTGTACGTGGGTATGTATTTCGCGGCGTTCTGCTTCGCGTCCGCGTACACGTGCCAGGTAAGGCCCGCGTTGATCCAATCCATCTTGTTCTCGATGATGAACTCCTTCCAGTCCGCCAGCAGTGTGCTGTCCGTTGCCTTGGCCACCGCGAACACCTCCACATCCAGCGGGCGCAAGCTGTCCTTGTAAGCCTCATAGATCCCGGGAAGGGTCTTCTTGCAATGGCCGCAGTGCGGATCCCAGAAGATCACCAGTACGTATTCATGTGGGATCCGGTACATGTCCACCCACTTCTGCTCGGAGGTGTCGGTCAGGATGATGTTCTTGGCCTGTGCACCGAGCACCAGAGGTGCCATTTTCCGCGCGCGTTCACATAGCTTGTCCAGCTTATCCGCCGACATCCACGAAGCCCGGCTTTTCTGGCCCGCCTTGGGGCAGTAGTAGGTGTTCGCCATATGAACGAACACGGCGTCCATCCCCATGATGTCGCTCGTTTCATACTTGTAGGTGATGTTGTGGACGGCGAAACGCCAGAGTTCATCGTTGCGGTTCCTGTCCATGCGCCCGATCAGGTCGTCCGCGCACCTGTTGATCGTATCAGGGATCTGGGGAACCACTTTGCTGATGTACTCCTCGAACTTGTTCTGGAATACCGGCGTGCGCAGTATGCGCTCATCGGTGAGGTCCGTATTGTCCCAGAAATGCGCCCGGTAGCTGTAGTAGGTGCCGGTACTATCGATCGTGCCGTCAGCTTTGCGAACTTCCTGCTCCTTTGGGGACATGCTCATTCTCACGATCATCGCCACCAGCGTGCCCGGATTTTTTGAAACCAGATCCTCTTGGTAGGCCCGGATGCTTTTTTCATAGCCCACCAGCCTCTCTTTCAGTTGGGCTTTCTTGATCGGGTCCACGGTCGCCTCGCGTTCCTTGTGTACGACGTCCGCTTCTTTGCGCTGCGCGTTGATGAATCGCACATAGTCCATGAACACCTGGTTCTCCACGCTCTTCTGCACCGTCAGTTTCCCGCCCAGGTCGGCGGTATCCGAACTCATCTGCACCGCAGGTTCACTCACCAGGAACTCGAAGTAGCGCGGCCCCGGGATCACCACGGCGTACACGCCCGGCTTGTACCCTTTCTTGTCGTCGAACACCACTTTGCCCTTGGCATCGGCCAGCGCGGTGTCGTTGTACATCAACTTGTTCCCATAGTAGTTCGCCAGGTAGATCGTGTCCTTGGCGATCCCATTGATGGTGAATTCCAGCCGCCGCTGGTCTTTCGGATCCGTGGAAGCGGCCGGTTTCGATTGGGCCGCAGCCAGCAGACTGAGCAGAATAGCGGAAGCCGTAGCAAGTACTCGCATGGGGTACGACCGTTGGTTTCACCGGTTCGCGGTCAAAAATAGCCGCGTGCCCGGGCAAGCACCGGCTCCTTAACGCTTCGTTAAGAAGGGTTCGCGGTCCATGCTTCCAGCTTCAGGGTCAGGGCAAGTTCCTGGAACCCGAGAACCCCGAACCGGTCAAAACCGCTGAAATTCCTGACCTGTCAACAATCCAAGGTTGAGGGGGAAGCAACCCCAGAAGGTGAATCGCGTCTTTCTTCCGGTCTATCTTTGACACCCAAGCCCAGCGAACCATGCAACGCCTTTTCGCTTCCATCATCCTCTGCGCCGCTACCGTTCTCGTTACCGCGCAGAAACGCGACATCAATGTGGTAGATACTGACGCCATGCGCGCCACTGCTGCCAAGCACACCGAAATGGTCCATCAGACCGTCTCATTGGATGACGCGCAGAAGACCCAGGTACACGAGATCTACATGGATTACGAGCGCAAGCTCGATGGGTTGAACCAGCGCCTGGATCAGGGTGGTTTTACCAAAGAGGAGCGCGAAACGGAGATGGGCCCCCAGTGGGTATCCTTGGAAAAAGCACTGGACGAAAAACTGTCTGTCGTGCTTTCCGGTGATCAGATGGGCAAGTGGCGCGAAGCCAAGAAGTGATCTTCAGATGAACAGTATCGAACGCCTCGGTTCTCCGGGGCGTTCGTCGTTTGGGTGTGCGGCTGTCGGTTCCACCGCCGGAGGATCAGAAGTTGTCGGTTGTCGGGCTGGGTGTCGGCATCAGCATGTGCGCACGCTCGTCGTTAGCCAGACAACTGACAACCGTCAACCGACAACCGTTACCCGACCGCCGTCTTGAACTCGCTTGTGGTATGGAACTCGATCGCGGGATTCGCACGCCGCTCCAGTTCCAGCATGTAGGCCGATGGGGCCATGAACACAGGGTTCGCGTCCTTGTCCTGCAGGATCTGCAAGCCCTTCACGCGGATGAACTCCTGCAACGCCGCTTCATCATCGCAGGTAAGCCAGCATGCCTTGTGCGCCTGGATGCTCTGGAACTCGCACACCGCGCCGTACTCATGTTCCAAGCGGTACTTGATCACGTCGAACTGCAGTTCACCCACGCAGCCCACCACTTTCTTGTTGCCCATGCTCTGTGTGAAGAGCTGCGCAACGCCTTCGTCCGTCAACTGCCGGATCCCTTTCTCCAGCTGCTTGCTGCGCATCGGGTCTTTGTTGATCAGCTCGCGGAAAAGCTCCGGTGAAAAGGCCGGGATCCCCCTGAAATTGAACGTCGCGCCTTCTGTGAGCGTGTCGCCGATCTTGAAGTTGCCCGTGTCGAACAGGCCGATCACATCGCCCGGCCATGCTTCGTCAATGATCGTCTTCTGTGCCGCGAGGAAGGTGGTCGGCGTCGAAAAACGGACTTCCTTTTCCAGCCGCACATGGTGGTAGTACGTGTTGCGGTGGAACTCGCCGGAGCACACGCGGAGAAAAGCGATCCGGTCCCGGTGGTTCGGATCCAGGTTCGCGTGGATCTTGAAGATGAACCCGCTGAAATCCTTGCTCTCAGGCGAGATCGGCCCTTGATCGGTCGGCCGGGGTGAAGGGGTAGGAGCAATGCGCACGAAGGTGTCCAGCACCTCCTTCACACCGAAGTTGTTGAACGCGCTACCGAAGAACACCGGGGCCACTTTGCCCGCGCGGTACGCTTCGATGTCCAGCTTTCCGTACACGCCGTTGATCAGTTCCACTTCCTCGCGCAGGAGGTTCGCCGCTTCTTCGCCCACCTCCGCATCCAAGCGCGGATCGCTGAGATCGTTGATGTGTACGCTCTGACCTTCCACCTTCGTCTTGATGCTCTCGAAGAGCTTCAGGTCCCCGTCGTACAGATCGTACACCCCCTTGAAGGTCGCACCGATCCCGATCGGCCAGCTCAACGGCCGCACCTTGATCTTGAGCTTCTCCTCCAACTCGTCCAACAGATCGAACGTGTCCTGGCCCTCCAGGTCCATCTTGTTGATGAATACGATAACCGGGGTATCGCGCATGCGGCACACCTCCATCAGGCGTTCGGTCTGCGCTTCCACACCCTTCACACAATCCACCACCAGCACCACACTGTCAACAGCTGTGAGCGTTCGGTAGGTGTCTTCCGCGAAGTCCTTGTGGCCCGGCGTATCCAGCAGGTTGATCAATTTTCCCGCGTACTCGAAGGTCATCACCGAGGTGCTCACGCTGATGCCCCGTTGCCGTTCGATCTCCATGAAGTCGCTCGTGGCCGCCTTGCGGATCTTGTTGCTCTTTACCGCGCCCGCCGTCTGGATCGCTCCACCGTAAAGCAGGAATTTTTCCGTCAACGTCGTCTTCCCCGCATCCGGGTGACTGATGATCGCGAACGTGCGGCGGCGGGAGATCTCTTCGTGCAGGGACATGGGGGAGGGGCGCGAATGTAGAAGTGCTGTCGGTCGTGGCACAGCCAACATTACATCCGGTCAAGAGTTCTGAAGTGCAAGCCTGCGGGAAGGCGCTTCCCGAATCAAGACAGTCAGGCACCTGTGCAGATACACTGCGCAGGTCTCCTTTCCCTTTGGCCCAACAACGGAAGCAAGACGCCATGAAACTGCACCAAGCGAAGTATACCGAGATGCTCCTCCGGCCCGAATGGAAGCAAAAGCGACAAGTGATCCTTACCCGCGATGGAGGTGCATGTCGCAACTGTGGGTCGCGTGACCGACTCCAAGTCCATCACAGGCAATACCACCGTTGCCAGCGCACCGGGCACAAACTGGCACCATGGTGCTACGACCAGCGCTT
>JANOPI010000208.1:0-54279 GCA_031421755.1 Flavobacteriales bacterium
ACCCAGGTCTTCATAGATGGTGGTACCATACCGGTGGCCACGCTCTTCGCCGGTCAGTACTACCGCCACGACATGGACTATTTGTCGGGCGGTGCGAACAACGCGACGTTCGTATCGGGTTCCAAGCCGCTCTATGCCATCCACGTTACTGGATTCGGGTGTGAGCAAGGCATGGCCATACTTCCGCCATTGAACTGCGCGGGTAGTACGAACCTGAGTTTTACCCGATCCACCAACGAGGCCTTCTTCTTGAACCTGCTGGTGCGCAATGGATCACAGGACGATTTTGTGGTGAGTCCGGCAACGGCGGCGATACCGGCCTCCGCGTTCCTGGCTGTGCCCGGCACAGGCGGCCAATGGATGGCTGCGCGTATCCAGTATAATACTACCCAGATCCCCGTGAACCAGGCGTTCTCGGTGACCAACACCACCGATGTGTTCTCCTTGGCGATCATCAATGGTGGGGGAACATCGGGTTGCCGCTATGGCTTCTTCTCTGAATTCTCCGGGCGTATCGATGTGAGCGCGGGTGCTGACCAGACCCTGTGCGCCAGTGAACTTGTGGCACTGTCGGGCAGTGTTTCCGGGGGAAGCACCACGGGTATCTGGACCTCCAACGGTAGCGGAACTTTCACACCGAACGCTACGGCATTGAACGCCACCTACGAACCGAGCGTGGGAGACTTGGCGTTAGGCACAGTAACGCTAACGCTTACTTCCACCGGCAATTGCACCCCGGAGGATGATCAGATGTCGGTGACGTTCTCGCCGCTACCGATCCCCAATGCGGGTCTGGACCAGTCCATCTGTTCCAACGATCCTTCGGTCGATCTGTCGGGTTCCGTGTTGAATGCCATCGGCGGTGTTTGGTCTGGCGGCGCGGGAAGTTTCCTGCCTGCCACCTCCAACCTCAACGCCACCTACACGCCCACTGCCGCTGAAATAGTAGGCGGTTCATTGTACATCCGCCTGACCACAACGGGCAACGGCGTGTGCGCTGCGGTGCAGGACAGTGTGCTCATCACGTTCACACCATCCCCTACGGTGAACGCGGGCATGGATCAGACGCGTTGTGCGAACAATGCGGTGGCCATGTTGAGCGGGTCCTTCACGGTCGCTACCGGTGTGAGCTGGAGCGGTGGTGCGGGCAGCTTCGACCCCAGCACAACCAACCAGAACGCAACATACACACCTACACCTGCGGAGATCGCGAGCGGCAGTGTCACGCTCACGCTCACCACTACGGGCAATGGCAATTGCCTGGCGGTGAACGATCAGATCACGCTCACGTTCACGCCCGGTCCAACAGCGAACGCAGGGGCCAACACATCCGCTTGCGCGAATAATGCGGCCATCAACTTGAATGGTAGCGTTACAGTGGCTACGGGTGGAATTTGGAGCGGCGGTACCGGTGTGTTCACCCCGAACAATACCACGCTCAATGCCACCTACACCCCCACGACATCGGAGATCGCAGCGGGTTCGTTGACGTTGACGCTCACCACGATGGGGAACGGCACCTGCCTGCCAGCAACGAGCAGCCGAACCATCACCTTTACGCCTGCACCTACGGTGAATGCGGGTGCGAACGGGACGGTGTGCGCCAACAACAGCGCCATCACCTTGAACGGTGCCGTGGTGGGTGCAACGGGCGCGGTCTGGAGCGGTGGAACGGGAACGTACGCACCGACAAGCAGCACGCTGAACGCGGTGTATACGCCAAGTGCTGCGGAACGCAGCGCTGGTTCGGTAACGTTGACATTGACCACTGTGGGCAACGGCACCTGCAATGCGGAGACTGCACAGGTCACCTACTCCATTACGCCTGAGCCTACGGCGAATGCGGGCAGCGACCGTGTGGTGTGCGCCAACAACGCAGCGGTCACCTTGAACGGAAGCTTCACGATCGCCACAGGCGGCGTGTGGAGCGGTGGCGCGGGCACCTTCGATCCCAGCACCACCAACATGAACGCGATCTACACGCCCTCCGCGGCGGAGATCGCGGGCGGAAACGTTACCCTCACCTTGACCACCACGGGCAACGGCGGATGCGCAGCGGTTGTGGATCAAATGGTGATGAGCTTCACGCCCGCTGCGGTGGTGAATGCCGGTGCGCCAGTATCGGTCTGCGCGAACAATGCAGCAGTTGCCTTGAACGGAAGCGTGACCGGTGCGACGGGCGGTGCTTGGAGCGGTGGCGCCGGGAACTATGCGCCAAACAACACCACGCTGAACGCGAGCTACACACCAACGGCCGGTGAGATCGCCGCCGGAACATTGACGCTGACATTGACGAGCACCGGCAACGGCACCTGCTTGCCTGTGACCAGTAGCCTCGTGATCACCTTCACGCCAGCACCTGTCGTTAATGCTGGTGCGAATTCATCGGTCTGCGCGAACAACAGTGTGATCGGTTTGAATGGCTCCGTGTCCGGTGCGTCCTGCGGAACTTGGTCAGGCGGTGCAGGAACGTATGCGCCGAACAACACCACGCTGAACGCGACCTACACGCCAACAGCTGCCGAGCGCACTGCTGGTATTGTGACCTTGACCTTGACGAGCACAGGCAACGGCAACTGCAATGCGGTCGCCGATCAAGTAAACTTCACCATTACACCTGCACCAACGGCGAATGCTGGTGCGGATCAGACGCTGTGCAGCAACAATGCAGTGGCCACCTTGGGTGGATCGTTCACGACCGCGACCGGCGGCGTATGGAGCGGTGGCGCGGGCACTTTCGATCCGAGCACTACGAACATGAACGCGACCTACACGCCCACGGCGGCGGAGATCGCGACGGGTACGGTGACGATCACCTTGACAACGACCGGCAACGGTACGTGCAACCAGGTAGCGGACAACATCACGCTGAACTTCACGCCTTCTCCGGTGGTGAATGCGGGCGCTGCTGTTTCGTTGTGCGCGAACAATGCACAGGTGGCCTTGAACGGAAGTGTGAGCATTGCAACGGGTGGCATCTGGAGCGGTGGAGCAGGATCGTTCACACCGAACAACACCACGCTGAACGCGAGCTACACACCAACCACTGGTGAGATCGCCGCAGGCACGCTGACGTTGACATTGACCAGCACGGGCAACGGTAATTGCAATGCGGTAGCGGCAAGCCGTGTGATCACCTTCACGCCAGCACCTGTCGTTAATGCTGGTGCGAATGCATCGGTCTGCGCGAACAACAGCGCGATCAGCTTGAACGGTTCAGTGACCGGTGCTGCCGGCGGAACATGGACGGGCGGAGCAGGAACATATGCGCCGAACAACACCACGCTGAACGGGACCTACTCACCAAGCGCTGCGGAACGCGCCGCTGGAACAGTAACACTGACCTTGACCAGCGCAGGCAACGGCAACTGTAATGCGGTCGCCGATCAAGTGACCTTCATTATTACGCCTGCTCCGACGGCGAACGCTGGTGCTGACCAGACGCTGTGCAGCAACAATCAGGTGGCCACCCTGAACGGCGGTTTCACTGTCGCAACAGGTGGTGTATGGAGCGGCGGCGCGGGCAGCTTCGACCCGAGCACCACGAACATGAATGCGACCTACACACCGACGGCGGCGGAGATCGCGAACGGCAGTGTTCTGCTCACGCTCACTACGACCGGCAACGGAACCTGCGACCAAGTGGCGGACAACATCACCTTGAATTTTTCGCCTTCGCCCGTGGTGAACGCCGGTGCGGATGTATCGCTCTGCGCGAACAACGCGGCCATCGCTTTGACCGGCAGTGTTTCCGTGGCCAGTGGTGGCGTATGGACCGGTGGCTTGGGCAGCTTCAACCCGAACAACAGCACGATCAACGCGACCTATACGCCGACCGCAGCCGAGATCGCGGCAGGCACCTTGACGTTGACGTTGACCAGCACGGGTAACGGTACGTGCAGCGCGGTAGCGGACAGCCGTGTGATCACCTTCGCGCCAGCGCCAACGGTGGATGCCGGAGCGAATGGAACAGTGTGCGCGAACAACAGCGCCATCCCCTTGAACGGCGCAGTGACCATCGCCACCGGCGCGATCTGGAGCGGCGGCACCGGAACGTTCAGCCCGAACAACAGCACGCTCAATGCCACCTACACGCCCAGTGCAGCGGAGCGTACGGCTGGTTCGGTGGTCCTCACGTTGACCTCGAACGGGAACGGCAACTGCAACCCGGTGAGCGATCAGGTGACCTTCAGTATCACACCTGCACCGACGGTCACAGCTGGTGCGGACCAAACACTCTGCGGCAACAACGCGAACGCCACCTTGATCGGTGGATACACGGTGGCCACGGGCATCATCTGGACGGGTGGCGCAGGAACGTTCACGCCCGGTAACACGGCTGTGAATCCTGTCTACACACCAACGGCCACGGAGGTCGCCAACGGCAGCATCACCCTGACAGCAACGACCACCGGTGTTGGCTCTTGTACCGCTGTGAGCGATGCGATGACGCTGACTTTCACACCAGCACCAACTGCCAACGCGGGTGCCGATGTCACGTTGTGCGCGAACAATGCGAGCGTAGCACTGAACGGCATCATCAGCCTTGCCGCAGGTGGTGTGTGGAGCGGCGGCGCAGGAACGTATTCACCGAACAACACGGCACTGAACGGGACCTACACTCCGACCGCTGCGGAACTCGCCGGAGGCATCCTCACGTTGACCTTGAGCACCACCGGCAATGGAACGTGCAACGCCGCTACCGATAGCCGCGTGATCACCTTCACGCCTGCACCGATCGTGAATGCTGGTACGAACGGAACGGTGTGCGCGAACGCTTCCACCATCACCTTGAACGGAACCGTATCCGGAGCTGGGGGCGGCATCTGGAGCGGTGGCACGGGCACCTTCTCCCCGAACAACGCGACACCGAACGCCACGTACGTTCCGAGCGCTGCAGAACGTACCGCAGGCACAGTAACGCTCACGCTCACGAGCACCGGCAATGGTCTGTGCAACGCGGTGAACGATGCAGTGACCTTCGCCATTTCACCTGCACCAACAGCCAACGCTGGAGCGGACCAAACGTTGTGCAGCAACAGTCCGGTGGCCACGTTGAACGGTGCTTACACCGTGGCCACGGGAGCTGTCTGGAGCGGTGGTGCTGGCACGTTCTTCCCGAGCACGATCAATATGAACGCGACCTACACGCCGACGGCTGCGGAGATCGCGAACGGAAGCGTAATGCTCACGCTGACCACATCGGGCAACGGGTTGTGTACGGCTGTAGGCGACAACATCATCGTGAACTTCACGCCTTCGCCCACTGCGAACGCTGGTGCGGATGCATCGGTCTGCGTGAACAATCCGGTTGTCGCGCTGAACGGTGGTGTCACCATCGCCACGGGCGGTATCTGGAGTGGGGGCACGGGGTCCTTCACGCCGAACAACACCGCACTGAGCGGCACCTACACACCCACTGCCGCAGAACTCGCAGCGGGTACCATCACATTGACGTTGACCACCACGGGAAACGGCAACTGCGTGGCTATTGCGGATAGCCGTGTGATCACCTTCACGCCAGCGCCGCTGGTGAACGCGGGCACCAACGGAACGGTATGCGCAAACGCGCCGCTGATGAGCTTGAACGGCAGCGTGATTGGTGCAACCGGTGCCATTTGGAGCGCTGGCGCAGGAACTTTCACGCCGAACAACACCACACTGAACGCGACCTATGCACCGACCGCTGCGGAGATCACCAGCGGCAGTGTGACGTTCACCCTGACCTCTGCTGGCAACGGCAACTGCAGTGCGGTAACGGGCCAGGTCACTTACATGATCACGCCTGCTCCCACTGCGAACGCCGGTGCGAACATCTCGCGCTGCTCCAACAACGCCAATGCCGCGCTGAACGGAAGTGTCACGGTCGCGACCGGTGGTGTCTGGAGTGGCGGCAACGGAACATTCAACCCGAGCAACACCAACCTCGGTGCGGTGTATACGCCGAGCGCTGCGGAGATCGCCAACGGTAACGTAACGCTGACCTTGACCACCACGGGCAATGGCCTGTGTTCGGCTGTCACCGACAACGTGCTGCTCACTTTCACGCCTGCACCCACGGTGAATGCCGGTGCGGATGTGTCCATCTGTGCGAACAACGCGGTGATCGCTTTGAGCGGCACGGTTGGTGGGGCGACCGGTGGTGTGTGGAGTGGCGGCAACGGATCCTTCACGCCGAACAACACGACCCTGAATGCTACCTACACGCCCACGCCCGCGGAGATCGCCAACGGTATTCTTACGCTCGCACTGAGCACCACGGGCAATGGCAACTGCAGTGCGGTTTCCGATGAGCGCGTGATCACGTTCACGCCTGCGCCCACGGTGAACGCTGGTGTCAATGGCACGGTCTGCGCGAACCACTCGGCGATCACCTTGGCCGGTTCAGTTGCTGGCGCCACGGGAGGTGCCTGGAGCGGTGGCGCGGGGACTTTCGCACCGAACAATACCACGCTCAATGCGGTGTACACGCCAACGGTCGCTGAACGCGCAGCGGGTAGTGTGAACCTCACCCTGGCCAGCACCGGCAATGGCAACTGCAGCGCTGTGAGCGATCAGGTGTTGTGGACCATCAGCCCAGCACCAACAGCGAATGCAGGTGCGGATCAAACGCTCTGCGCGAACAATACCGTGGCCACGTTGACTGGCGGTATCACCATAGCGACCGGCGGTGTTTGGAGCGGTGGTGCCGGGACCTTCAGTCCGAGCAATAGCAACATGAACGCGACTTACACGCCTACAGCGGCGGAGATCGCGAACGGCAACGTCACCCTCACCCTTACCACCACGGGCAACGGCCTGTGCAACCCGGTGAGCGACAATATTGTCCTGAACTACACGCCAGCTCCGGGTGTGAACGCCGGTGTCGATGCGAGCTTCTGCGCGAACAACGCGGCCATTGCCTTGAACGGTAGTGTGACCATCGCCAGCGGTGGCATTTGGAGCGGTGGCCTCGGCAGCTTCACGCCGAACAACACCACGCTGAACGCTACCTATGCGCCAACGCCTGCTGAGATCGCGGCGGGCACGCTCACGTTGACCTTGAGCAGTAGCGGCAACAACAATTGCACCGCGGTATCGGACAGTCGTGTGATCATCTTCACGCCAGCACCAACTGTGAATGCCGGGCCGAATGGAACGGTCTGCGCCAACAACGCAGCGATCAGTTTGAACGGCGGCATCACTACCGCGACCGGAGCCATTTGGAGCGGCGGAACAGGCGCGTTCAGTCCGACCAACAGCACGCTGAACGCGAACTACACACCGAGCGCAGCGGAGCGCACGGCCGGTACGGTCACGCTTACGCTTACCACGGTAGGCAACGGCAATTGCACTGCGGTGAACGACCAGGTGACGTACAGCATCACGCCAGCACCCACTGCCAACTCGGGTGCGGATCGGGTACTCTGCGCCAACAATGCTTCGACCGGATTGTCCGGCGCGTTCTCCATCGCTACAGGCGGTGCGTGGAGCGGCGGCAACGGCACCTTCGACCCGAGCACCACCAACATGAGCGCGATCTACACGCCGACCGCAGCGGAGATCAGCGCAGGAAGTGTGACACTTACACTCACCACCACGGGAAACGGCTTGTGCAATGGGGTGACCGACCAAGTGGTGCTCACCTTCACTGATGCACCTTCTGCGAATGCGGGTGCTGATGTCACGCGTTGCGCGAACAATGCGGCCGTGGTGCTCGGTGGAAGTGTGGTAACCGCTGCGGGCGGGGTGTGGAGCGGTGGGGCGGGAACCTTCGCGCCGAACGCGAACACGCTGAATGCGACCTACACACCCGGTGCTGCGGATATCGCCTCCGGACAGATCACCTTGACGTTGACCACTACGGGCAACGGCAATTGCACGCCGGCTTCGGATACGCGGGTCATCACCTACACTCCAGCGCCCATCGTGAACGCGGGAGCGAACGGTGTGGTGTGTGCGAACGCCCCATTGATAACCTTGAACGGAACCGTGAACGGAGCTGTGGGCGGTGTGTGGAGCGGTGGTGCCGGCGTTTTCTCACCGAACAGCATCACGCTGAACGCGGCGTATACGCCGACCGCTGCGGAGATCGCCAATGGTAACGTAACGCTCACGCTCACTTCGGCAGGAAATGGCTTGTGCAACGCTGTGGCGGATCAAGTGACGTTCACCATCACGCCAGCTCCGACCGTGAACGCTGGAGTGGATCAAACGCTGTGCGGCAACAACGCGAACGCCGTGCTGAACGCGGCGATCACGGTAGCAACGGGCGTGCAATGGTCCGGCGGTTCCGGTCTCTACGCACCGGGCAGTACGGCACAGAACATCACCTACATGCCCTCGCCGATCGAGATCGCGAACGGCAGTGTGACGCTCACCGTGACCACCACGGGAAATGGCAACTGCGGCGCTGTTGCCGATCAAGTAACGCTGACGTTCACGAATGCTCCGATGGCCAACGCTGGTGCGGACCAGACGGTGAGCAGCAACAACGCGAACACCACCTTGGCGGGAACCTTCAGCATCGCCACCGGCATTGTGTGGAGCGGTGGCGCAGGTACCTACAACCCGAACAACACTACGACCAATGCGGTGTACACGCCGACCAATGCGGAGGTCGCTGCGGGCAGTGTGACCTTGACGATGACCACCACGGGCAATGGGGCCTGCGCGCCTTCGAGCGATCAGATGACGATCGCCTTCGGGGCAGCACCTACTGCGAACGCGGGAGTGGATCAGACTATTTGCGCGAACAACGCCAGTCTGGTGTTGAACGGCCAAGTGGCGATCGCGACCGGAGGTATCTGGAGTGGTGGAACTGGAACCTACACGCCGAGCAGCGGAGCCCTCAATGCGACCTATGTTCCCAGCGCAGCCGAGATCGCGTCCGGTACGTTAACGCTCACGCTCACCACGGTGGGCAATGGCAACAGCAATCCGGTAACCGATCAGATGACGGTCACCATCATACCTGCACCGTTGGTGAACGCGGGCTCCAACCTCAGCGTGTGCGCCAACCAATCCACTGCACAGCTGGCCGGTATCGTGAACCACGCGACCGGTGGTGTGTGGAGCGGTGGGTCGGGCACATTCAACCCGAGCAATACGAACCTCAACGCGACCTATACACCAACTCCTGGAGAGATCGCCGCAGGAACTGTTATGCTCACGCTCACAAGCACCGGCAATGGTCTGTGCAATGCCGTGAGCGATCAAGTGGTGATCAACATCGCGCCAGCACCTTTTGTGAATGCGGGTCTGGATGCAACGGTCTGCTCGAACAACGCAGCAGTGCAACTCGCCGCTATGGTGACCAACGCGGGTGGTGGCATCTGGAGCGGTGGTACCGGCGGCTTCTCGCCGAGCATCACTGCCCTGAACGCGGTCTACACACCGAGCACAACAGAACTGAACAACGGATCCGTAACACTGAGCTTGACCAGCACCGGCAACGGTACATGCGCCCAGGTCACGGATCAGGTCTTCATCGTTTTCACGCAAACACCAGCGGTGAATGCTGGTGCGGATGTGACCGTGTGTGCCAACGGTGCTATGGTGAACCTCAATGGATCTGTGACGATCGCGGGTGGTGGCATCTGGAGCGGCGGTGGTGGCACGTTCAGCCCGAACGCCAACACGCTCAACGCAACTTACGCACCGAGCCCTGCGGAAGTGGCCCTCGGTACCGCGACCCTCACGCTCACCTCCACGCAGAACGGCTTGTGTAACCCGGTGAGCGATGCGTTGACCATCACCATTATCGCGGCACCTGTGGCCAATGCGGGCAACAACATCTTCGTTTGCAGCAACAACGCCAACGTACAATTGGGCGGCAGTGTCAGTGGGGCTGGCGGTGGCCAATGGAGCGGTGGTGCGGGAAACTTCACGCCGAGCATCGCTTCGCTGAACGCAGTGTACACACCGACCCCTGTGGAGATCGCAGCGGGGACGTTGACGCTCACCTTGACCACGATCGGTAACGGCAATTGCGTGCCGGTTTCGGACAACGTGCTCATCACGTTTACGGCATCACCTACAGCAGAAGCTGGAACGGGTGCTATGTTCTGTGCGAACAACGCGAGCATCCAACTGAATGGCAGTGTCACCGTGGCCAATGGTGGCGCTTGGTCCGGCGCACAGGGCAGCTTCAGCCCGAACGCGAACAACCTGAGCGCGGTGTACACGCCGTCCGTAGGTGAACTCGCCGCTGGCAGTGTCACGCTCACCTTGACCACTACAGGCAACAACGGCTGTACTTCCGTTAGCGATCAAGTGACCTACACCTTCACGCCCGCACCAACAGCCAACGCCGGCATGGACCTGAACAGCTGCGCGAACAGTGCGATCGTTCAATTGAACGGCGCTGTTACGGTGGCTACCGGAGGACTGTGGACCGGTGGAACGGGTGGCTTCAGTCCGAACGGCGGCACGCTCAATGCGACCTACACACCAAGCGCGGCGGAGATCGCGGCGGGTACTGCGGCACTCACGCTGTCCACGGTAGGTAATGGTATCTGCAGCGCGGTATCCGATCAAGTGGTGATCACCATCGCACCTGCGCCCATCGTGGATGCGGGTTCGAACCAGTCGGTGTGTGCGAACAACGCCACATTGCAGCTGAACGGCTCGGTGTTGAACGCTACCGGTGGCACCTGGAGCGGTGGCGGAACGTTCAGCCCTGCATCCAGCGCGCTCAACGTAAGCTACACACCAAGTGCTGCGGAGATAGCCGCAGGTTTGGCGACACTCACCTTGACCAGCACCGGGAACGGGCTGTGCAACGGGGTAAGCGATCAGGTGGTGATCACGATCACACCAGCGCCCGTTGCGGAAGCGGGTGCGGGCGCTGTGTATTGCGTGAACAATGCGAACATCCAACTCGCGGGGAGCATCACTGTGGCGAACGGCGGCACCTGGTCCGGTGCGCAAGGCACGTTCAACCCCCATGCGAATGCGCTCAATGCGGTGTACACGCCTTCTATGGGTGAACTCGCGGCAGGGTCTGTTACGATCACGCTCACCTCCACGGGCAACAATGGTTGTGTGGCGGTGAGCGACCAAGTGACCTACACCTTCACGCCTGCGCCGACCGTAAGTGCCGGTGTGGACCTGAGCAGCTGCGCGAACAATGCCGCTGTTCAACTCACGGGTGCGATCACGGTGGCAACAGGTGGGCTGTGGAGCGGAGGGACGGGAACGTTCAACCCGAACAATAGCACGCTGAACGCGAGCTACACGCCGAGTGCGACAGAGATCTCATCAGGAACGGCAACACTCACGCTTACCACGGTTGGCAACGGCCTCTGTAATGCGGTTAGTGATCAGGTATCGATCATCATCGCACCATCACCCATCGTGGATGCCGGCGCTGCGATCCAAGTGTGCGCGAACAACACGGATGCCCAGCTCAACGGATCCGTGCTGAACTCTACAGGCGCTATATGGAACGGCACAGGGACTTTCAGCCCGAATGCGACAACCCTGAACGCGATCTACACACCGACCGCTGCGGAAGTGACAGCGGGCAGTGCTGTCATCACCTTGACCAGCACCGGCAATGGACTGTGTACCGCTGTTAGCGACAACGTTTCGATCACCTTCACGCCAGCACCTCTTGTTGAAGCGGGTGTTCCCCAAACGCTCTGCGCGAACTACGCTGCACTGCAATTGGCTGGAAGTGTTTCCGGTTCTACAGGCGGCAACTGGAGCGGTGGTGCAGGCACTTTCGCACCGAATGCGAGCGCGCTGAACGGCGTATACACGCCGAGCAATGCGGAGATCACCTCGGGCAGCTTGTGGTTGTTCCTGTCGTCGACCGGCAATGGTGGTTGCAACGCGGCTCACGATTCCGTGCAGGTGTTATTCACACCAGCGCCGACGGTAAATGCCGGAGCCGATGCCCACGTATGCGCCAGTGATGCGGAAGTGGGATTGAACGGTGCGGTGACGGTGGCCACCGGAGGCATTTGGATGGGCGGTGATGGTGTCTTCGTACCTGACAACACGACGCTCAATGCAGCCTATACACCCAGCTTGGGCGAGATAGCCGCAGGCGAGGTGACCTTGGTCCTCAAGTCAACGGGCATCGGAAACTGCATCGCGGAGCAAGACAACATGGTGATCAGCATCGATCCTGTTCCAGTGGTGAACGCCGGTCCCGACCAGTCGATCTGTGCCAACAACCCGAGCCTGGAATTGAACGGGTTCGTGGGCAACGCACCCGGGGCCATTTGGAGCGGGGGCAACGGCACCTACGTGTCCGGCACGAACTCCACGGCAACACAATACCAACCGACCGCAGCGGAGATCGCATCGGGATCCATTACCTTCATGCTCACGACCACAGGTACTGCCATCTGCAACGCGATGAGCGATCAGATGACGGTCACCTTCACCGGTGCGCCGATCGTTGATGCCGGTCCCGATCTCGCGATCTGCGCCAACAACAGCGCGGTGCAACTGACCGGCAATGTGACCAACGCCAACGGTGGAGTATGGTCAGGCGGCAATGGAACGTACGCACCCTCCAATAGCGTTTTCGCTCCGGTGTACACTCCGACGGCAGCGGAGATCGCCTCGGGCAGTACCACGCTCACACTTACCAGCACGGGCAACAGCAACTGTTTCGTGGAGGACGATCAGGTGCTTATCACATTCACCCCGGCTCCGGTTGTGAATGCGGGTATCGATGTTGATGTATGTGAGAACAACCCGATAGTGACCCTCAGCGGCTCCATCACCGGGGCTACTGGAGGTCTGTGGAGTGGTGGTCTGGGCACCTTCTCCCCCGATGCGAACACGCTGAACGCACAGTACACGCTCACGCCATTCGAACTGCAACAAGGCAGCGTCACGCTCACCGTGACCAGCACGGGCAACGGCAACTGCCTTGCGGTGAACGATCAAGTGACGATCGATGTAACGCCTGCACCGCTGGTGAATGCCGGTGCGGACATCACGGCGTGCTCCAACGAGTTGGATGTGCCGCTGAACGGAACAGTAGGCGCTGGTGCCACCACCGGTGAGTGGAGCACATCGGGTACCGGCACCTTTATTCCGAATGCGAACATCCTGAACGCCAATTACATCGCCAGCAGCCTCGATTCGCTGAACGGCAGTGTGGAGCTCGCGCTCACGTCTACGAACAACGGACTATGCACCAGCGTGAGCGATATGCTGACGTTGACCATCCTGCCGAACGCCATCGCGAGTGCCGGTATGGACCAATCGGTGTGTGCTTCCGAAACGACCGTCGCGCTCAATGGAACGATCATCGGCAACGCCACACAAGGCACATGGACCACCAATGGCGCGGGCAGTTTCGCGCCGAATGCGGATGCCGCCAATGCGGTCTACACCATTGCCCCGAGCGATGGACTGAGCGGCACGGTCACCTTCACATGGAGCGTGAACAGCTGCGACAACGCCATGGACCAGATGACGCTGACCATCGTGCCAGAGTCACAAGCCAATGCTGGCAATGATCTCGTGGTCTGCGTGGACGATCTCGATGTGCTGATCAACGGCAGTGTGAGCGGTGCGTTCACCACGGGTGTTTGGAGCACACTTGGGACCGGCACGTTCCAGAATACTACCAGTGCTTTGGCGAACATATACAACGCGAGCGTTCAGGATTCACTGACCACCGGAGTTGATCTGATCCTCACAGCAACAGGCACCAGTGTTTGCCCTGCGGCTGTGGATACACTCCACATCGACATCCTGCCTTTCGGTACCGTGAACGCCGGTCCGGACCTGAGCTACTGCGCGAACAACGCGGTGGTGCAGTTGAACGGATCGCTGGTGGGGGATGCCAACGGGATCCAGTGGTCCACATCCGGGACTGGTCAGTACTTCCCGAACAATGCGGTGCTAACACCGACGTACATACCGAGTGCCGCAGACACTATCAACGGTAGCGTGACATTAGTGCTGAGCGCGCTGAACAGCTGTAATGCGGCTACCGACGCGATGGTACTGGAACTCACGCCTGCCCCTGTGGTGAGCGCTGGTCCTGACCAGACCTACTGCAACCAGGTCACGAGCTTCGACCTGAATGGTACGATCAGCGGTATCACTTCCACCGGCATCTGGAGCACCACGGGTACGGGCACCATCGGCAATACCGGGTTACTGAACACGACCTACGCGGCAAGTGCTGCTGATGTTGACGCTGGGGAGATCAGTTTCACGTTGACCTCGCTGAACAACGCCAACTGCAGCGCGGTGACCGAGCAGATGACGATGTACCTCACCGATGGTCTCGCTGCGGATGCGGGTCCGGACCAGAGCGTGTGCGTGCTCGGCACCTTCGCACAACTGCAAGGCGATATCATCAACGGATCGCCATCGGGCCTCTGGTCCGCCAGTGGTTCCGGATCCTTCGTGCCAGGTCCTGATGTGCTGAACGCGCAGTACCACTTCTCTGCAGCGGACGTCACCAACGGCAGCGTGGTGCTCACCTTGCTCAGCACCAACACGGGCACTTGTCCGCCGGTGCAGGATCAATTGGTCCTCACCTTCGGCAACACCAGCTTCGCGTTCGCCGGTGATGATCAGGTAGTGTGCGCGAACTCGCCGCTCGTTGAGCTCAATGCCAACTTCAGCGGCGGGGCCCAAGGCGTGCAGTGGAGCAGCAACGGCAGCGGCTTCTTCAGCAATACAACGGCGGCCGATGCGAGCTATACGTTGAGCGCAGCGGATCTTGCTGATGGCACTGTACAGCTCACGCTCACGACGATCACCAATGGTGCATGCTTACCGGTGAGCGATGTATTGACCGTTGGGGTGCATGCGCTCCCTCAGATCAATGCGGGTGCGGACCTCGTGGCCTGCACCGCCGAAGCTGTGCAGCTCATCGCCAACGCGCTGAACGCACCTTCAGGAACCTGGAGCAGCTCGGGTACTGGATCGTTCCTGAACGCGGACGCGCTCACTACGCTCTATACCCCGAGCGCTGCTGATAGCACTGCCGGAAGTATCACATTGACCGTGACTACCACCGGTGTCGATCCCTGCAACGCGGTAAGTGACGAACTCGTGATCACCTTTGGTGGTGGCCTCTCGGCGTCTGCTGGTGCGGATGTGGTCGCTTGCAGCACCGATCCCAACATCGCGTTGAACGGTGCGGTGGCCGGTATCATTACCGGTATCTGGAGCACCATGGGAACGGGTTCGTTCATGCCAAGTGCGTCTGCGCTGAACGCCACTTACGTTCCCGGTCCGGCGGACTTCGTGATCGGTAACATCTCGCTGATCCTCTCCACCACGGACAACCAAGGCTGTGCTGCTGGTCGCGACACAGTTGTGGTGAGCTACCACGTGCCACCTACCGTGGATGCGGGTGCGAGTGTGCTCCTGTGCGATGGTCTGGAAGATGTTCAACTCAATGGTGCGGCGCAGAACGCGGACAGCGTGCAGTGGTTCTCCACGGGCACGGGCAGCTTCAGCCCAACGGCCGATGTGGCCGACGCGGTGTACACGCCAACGGCCAACGACAGCATCGTTGGAGGTGTGTACCTCATCCTCACCGGATTCGGTGCGGGCACGTGCGGCAACACGAGCGACTCGCTCTTTGTGGACATCGGACCTGCGCGCATCGCCAACGCCGGCATCGACCAGTCGATCTGTGCGGATGGTACCTCGATCCAACTGAACGGTGCGATCACAGGAGTAACGGGAGGTGTGTGGAGTACCACGGGTTCAGGAACGTTCCTGCCGGATTATGCGACGCTCGGCGCGGCCTATGCCCCAAGCGCTACGGACATGGTCTTCGGCCATTTGCAATTCGTGTTGACCACCACCGGCAATCTCGGCTGCGCGGCTGATACCGACACCATGATCGTCGTTTTGCAACAACTGCCCACAATACACGCTGGAGCGGACATCAATGTGTGTGATGCTTCCAGCGCTATCCAATTGGGAGCAACTTCCACCGGAGCGGCGGGTGTGTTGTGGTCTTCCAACGGTGCGGGCGTCTTCCTGCCAAGCAACACCGATGCGAACGCGACCTACCAACCGGGCGCTACGGATGAACAGCTCGGTACGGTGCGCATGATCGCCACAAGCACGGGCAATGGTGTCTGTGCCGCAGCAAGTGATACGCTCTTCCTCAGCTTCACCAACCCATTGCAAGCCGCGTTCACTTTGAACAATGCGTGCGCTGGTTCGGGAACGGTGTTCACTGATGCGAGCACCACCACGGGCGCACCGATCATCGGCTGGAGCTGGAGCTTCGGAAACGGCACCTCCGGCAGTGGACCTCAGACCACCAGCACGTTCGCTACACAGGGCCAGTACACCGCAACGCTCACCGTGTTCGCCCAGAATGGGTGCAGCAGTGCGGTAACGCAAGTCGTGGAGGTATTGAACGCACCGGTCGCCGCGTTCAGCATCGGTGGAGATGCATTTACGGACAGCCCGATCGCGTTCACGGACAGCTCCATGGGAGGCAGCAACTGGCAATATGACTTCGGGGATGGCAACGGGTCGTTGTTCCCGGAACCCGTGCATCATTACACAGAGCCAGGCCAATATGTGATCGTTCAAACGGTGACGAACACGGCGGGGTGCGTGGACCGCGATTCACTGCTCCTCAGCATCGAAGAAAAGGACATCGTGGCACCGAAACTTCCGAACGCCTTCAGTCCGAACGGAGATGGGGTGAACGATGTGTTCCTGGTGCGGGGTGGGCCTTTCGAGACGATCGAGCTGAAGATCTACAATGGTTGGGGCGAACTGATCTTCGAAACGACGGACCCTGATTTCGGGTGGGATGGCAGGCATGATGACAGGCACGCGATAAACGGGGTATACGTGTATTCGGTGATCGCCACCACGGTGGATGGTGAACTGCACGACCGCTCGGGCAAAGTGACATTGGTACGCTAAGCGAGAAGGACCATGAGAACCATGAACCACGAGATCCTGACAGTGTTCGCACTGATCAGCACGGGAACGCTGAGCGCGCAGGACGGCCAGCTATCGCAGTTTGATGCGGCGCCGGTGATGCTGAATCCCGCATTGACGGGAATGTACGAGAACGCGGACTTCCGCATGAGCAGCAATGTGCGCAGCCAGTGGAGCAGCCTTTCCAGCAACTTCCTCACTACGGCATTCGCATACGATGTCTCGATGCAACGAAGGTTCGGCTTTGGCAGCTACCTGAGCAATTACAACATGTCAGGCATCATGAACACGTTCCAAGCCGGGCTCACAGGCGCATACAATGTGATGGACAGCAAGTCGGACCAAACACTGTCGGCCGGGGTCAACCTGGGGATGATCTACAAGAAGATCAACGATCAGCAATTGGTCTGGGACGCGCAGTATGATGATGGGAACTTCAACACGGATCTGCCATCGGGCGAGATGCTGCAGCAAGGACGAAGGTTGATGCCGGAGTTGTCCTTTGGGGTCGCCTACCGCAGCACGGCCCCCCGGAAGCGGATCAATCCGTTCGGCAACTTCGCGATATTCCATGTCACCACTCCGGATGAATCGATCTTCCGGATGGAACAAAGCGACTTGCACATCCGCTATTCAATGAACGCCGGGGTACGCGTGAAAGTGATAGAGCAACTTTACCTGGTGCCCCAAGGGGTGTATATGCGACAAGGGAACGACCAGCTCATCCATGCGGGTATGCTCGGCGAGTTCAACATCGGAGGGTCGATGTACAGCGTCGTGGGAGGGGGATCATATCGTTGGAACGACGCTATCGTGGCGCAGGTGGGCCTGAAACACAAGAGTGCGATGTACCGGTTCAGCTACGATGTGAACACATCCCCGCTGAGTTCCTACACGAACAGGAACGGCGCGTATGAATTTTCGATCGTTTACTACGGCACCCATTCGGGGCGCGAACGCCGGGTGAAGAGCGGCAGCTTCTGATCAACCCTTCAGCGCCTCAGCCCCGCCTACGATCTCCAGGATCTCGTTGGTGATGGCCGCCTGCCTCGCTTTGTTGTAGGAGAGCTTCAAGCCCTTCAACAGCGCATCCGCGTTGTCCGTTGCCTTGTGCATGGCCGTCATCCGGGCACCGTGTTCCGATGCGTGGCTATCGAGCAATGCCTTGTAGAGTTGGATCTTCAGGCTCTTGGGGATGATGTTCTGCACGATCTCCTCACGGCTGGGCTCCATGATGTAGTCGGCACGAACCGTCTTCTCGGTGTTCGATCTGGCTGGCGGAGCTACCGGCAGGTAGGGCTCTTCAGCGAGCACCTGCATGGCCGCGTTCTTGAATTTGTTGTAGATCAGCACCACGTGATCGTAGGTGCCGTCAGCGAAGAGCTTCATGATCAGCTCAGCCTTGGGCACCACCTTCTCGAAGTTGAGCCCGTCGTAGAGGGAGGCCCCATCCGTAGGCAGGTCGGGGTTGAAGTATTTCGTTCGGCGATAGGTATCCATCGCCTTTTTCCCCAAAGGCAATACATGAACACTCTTGCCTTCGCCTTCGTACTTGGCGGCCAGGCGGCGGATGCTGCGGTAGACCTGCGTGTTGAATGCACCGGCCAGGCCACGGTTGCTCACGATGGCCACGAGCAACACTTTTTTCACTTCACGCTGCTGGCTGTAAACGCCCTCATTGCCTTCCAGCGAAGCGCTCACATTGCTCAGGATGCTTTGCAGCTTCTCGGCGTAAGGGCGCATGCGCACAATAGCATCCTGGGCGCGGCGGAGCTTGGCAGCGCTCACCATTTTCATGGCGGCGGTGATCTGCTTGGTGCTATTTACCGAGACGATCCGGTTGCGGACTTCCTTCAGGTTTGGCATTTCCTATTGCGCGTTGCGCCCCTCTCCCCGGGAGAGGGGTTGGGGTGAGGGTCAGGCGTAACTCTTCACCAGGTCCGCGCCCACTTTCTCCAGCACGCTGGTAAGGCTGTCATCGAATTTCCCGGCCTTAAGAGCGGCGAGCGTATCGCTGTGCTTGCTGCGCAGCATCGTGAGGAATTCGACCTCGAACTCTTTCACCTTACCCAACGGCACTTTGCCGAGGAGGCCCTTGGTGCCGAGGTAGATGATGGCGATCTGCTCTTCCACGCGCATCGGGCTGTTCTGCCCTTGCTTCAGGATCTCCACGTTGCGCGCGCCCTTGTCGAGCGTGGCCTTTGTGGTGGCGTCGAGGTCGGACCCGAACTTGCTGAACGCTTCCAGTTCGCGGTAAGCGGCCTGGTCGAGTTTCAGCGTACCGGCCACCTTCTTCATCGACTTGATCTGCGCGTTACCACCCACGCGGCTCACGCTGATACCCACGTTGATCGCCGGGCGCACACCACTGAGGAAGAGGGTGCTTTCCAGGAAGATCTGTCCGTCGGTGATCGAGATCACGTTCGTAGGGATGTAAGCGGATACGTCACCGGCCTGCGTTTCAATGATCGGCAGGGCAGTAAGGGAACCACCGCCTTTCACCTTGCCTTTCAGCGAAGCGGGCAGGTCGTTCATCTGGCTGGCCACCGTGTTGTCCTCGGTCACCTTGGCCGCGCGCTCCAACAAGCGGCTGTGCAGGTAGAACACGTCACCCGGGTAGGCTTCGCGTCCCGGTGGGCGGCGCAGGAGCAGGGACACTTCGCGGTAGGCTACTGCCTGCTTGGAGAGATCATCATAAATGATCAGCGCGGGGCGACCTGTATCGCGGAAGAACTCGCCGATGGCCGCACCGGTGAAGGGCGCGTAGAACTGCATCGGAGCGGGGTCGCTGGCGTTGGCGGCCACCACGGTGGTATAGGCCATGGCGCCATTCTCTTCGAGCGTTTTCACCGTACCGGCTACCGTGGATCCTTTCTGGCCGATGGCCACATAGATGCAGTATACGGGCTTGCCGGCCTCGTAGAATTCCTTCTGGTTGATGATGGTATCGATGGCCACCGTGCTCTTCCCGGTCTGGCGGTCACCGATGATCAGCTCGCGTTGGCCGCGGCCCACGGGGATCATGGCGTCGATGGCCTTGATACCCGTCTGCAACGGCTCCGTAACAGGCTGGCGGTAGATAACGCCCGGTGCTTTGCGCTCCAAGGGCATCTCGAACAGCTCACCGGTGATCGGGCCTTTGCCGTCGATCGGTTCGCCGAGGGTGTTCACAACGCGGCCCACGATGCCTTCGCCGGTATTGATGCTGGCGATGCGCCTGGTGCGCTTCACGGTATCGCCTTCTTTGATACCCACGGAAGGCCCGAGCAGCACGGCGCCCACGTTGTCCTCTTCCAAGTTGAGCACGATGCCGCGCAGGCCGCTGTTGAACTCGATGAGTTCCCCGCTCTGCACGCCTTTCAGGCCGTAGATGCGGGCGATGCCATCACCTACCTGCAGCACGGTACCTACCTCCTCGAGCTCGGCTTCCGTGCGGAAGCCGGCGAGTTCTTGTTTCAGGATCGCCGTCACTTCGGCGGGTTGCACTTGGGCCATCTTGCAAAAACGTTAGATCTCGGGGATGTACGGATTCTCGGAGAACTTGCGGCGCAGATCGCTCAGACGGCGGCTCACGCTGCCATCATATTGCTCATCGCCGATGCGGACGATCACGCCGCCGATCAGGCTCGGGTCCACCTTCTCCGAGAGGGTGATGGACTTGCCGGGGAATTTTTCCGCTGCCAATGCGGACACGTTCATGCGCGCCTCTTCATCGAGCGGCGCTGCACTGGTCACCACACAGGTCACCACGCCGTCATGCACTTTGCGGATCTCCTCGAACGCTTCGGCGATCTCCGGCAGCATGGCTTCGCGGCCTTTGCGCACCAGAATGCCCATGAAGCTGCTGCTCATGGTGCCGATCTTGCCAGCGAAAATGGCGTCCAGGATCTTGTCCTTCTTGTCGCCTTTGACCACTGGGCTCTTCAACAGAAGCACCAGATCCCGGCTGCCCTCGCAGGTATTCGCGATCAGCTGCATGTCCTCCTGCACGGCCACAAGCTGGTTCTGCTCGATGGCCAATTGCATCAGCGAACGTGCGTAGCGGTAGGCGACAGGAGCGATGTTCATGATTTTCGCAGGTCGACTTCGGCCATCACCTTGTCCACGAGTGCTTTCTGTGCGGCGGCATCACCGAGCTTCTCCTTCAGGATGCGCTCAGCCACTTGCACGCTCAGTTCCGCCACTTGATTGCGGAGTTCCACGATGGCGGCGTTCTTCTCGTTGCGGATGTCTTCGCGTGCCCGGCCCAGCATGGCGTCGGCTTCGGTCTTGGCCTTGCTTTTCGCATCGCTGATCTCCTTGTCGCGGATGTCGCGAGCGTCTTTGAGCAGCACATCGCGCTCGGCCCTTGCCTGGCGCATGATCTCCTCATTGCTGGCGGACATTTTGGCCATGTCATCGCGCATCTTCTTGGCCTCGTTGAGGGCATCGGCGATGCTCTGTTCACGTGCTTTCACGGCACCGAGGATCGGCTTCCAGGCGAACTTGCTGAGCAAGAACACCACGATGCCGAAGGAAACGCACATCCAAAAGAGGAGGCCGGGATCGGGTTTTAGCAACATGGCTAAGCCAGGGCGTTAGATGGACCGTGAGAAACGGGAAATCGCTTACAGACCGGCGACAAAGCCGAGGATGATCGCCACGATGGCGGCACCTTCAACAAGGGCGGCGGTCAGGATCATGTTACCGACGATATCCCCCTTGGCTTCTGGCTGGCGGGCGATGCTTTCGAGCGCGCTGCCGCCGATGCGGCCGATACCGATACCTGCGCCGATAGCGGCGAGGCCACCACCGATGGCACCACCGGCTTTGGCTACGGCCATGCTGGCATCAGGAGCGGCTTGGAGGAGGATGTTCAAGAGGGTCATCGAAGTGGAGGTTGAAGTGTTCTGTTGGTGAGTTGTCTCCTCGAGTGCGGTCGAGGGGGCTTAATGATGGTCGTGGTGCGGTTCGGCCACAGCCGTACCGATGTAGATGCTGGTGAGCAGGGTGAAGACGTAGGCCTGCAGCGCGCCGACCAGGATCTCCAAGCAGTTCACGAAGGTGCCGAAGAGCACGGATGGGATGCTGGCACCAATGCCGCCCGCCATGCTGCCGCTGCCGAAGATGAAGATCAGGCAGATGAAGACCAGCACCACGATGTGGCCCGCCATGATGTTGGCGAACAGTCGGGCGGTAAGCACCAGCGGGCGCAGGAAGTGCCCCATGATCTCGATCGGGGTGAGGATGATGAGCACGCCGACCGGGACGCCGGGCAGAGCGAAAATGTGGCGCCAGTAGTGACGATTGGCGAGAAAGGTCACCATGATCAAGGTGATCGTGGCAAGAACCAGCGGGATGGCGATGTTGCCCGTGACGTTGGCGCCGAAGGGGAAGATCGGGATCAGGCCGATGATGTTCAGGAACCAGATGAAGAAGAACAGGGTGAGGAGGTAGGGTGCGAAACGCATGTACTGCTTCTCGCCGATGTTCGCCTTGGCCACGTCATCGCGGATGAAGAGGATGATCGGTTCCAGGAAGGAAGCGATGCCTTTCGGAGCGCTTGCTCCACGCTTGGCATAACCCCGGGCCACGCTGATGAAGAGCAGGCACATCAAAGTGCAGCAGAAGATGATGGTCACCGCGTTCTTCGTCAGGCTGAAGTCCCAGATAGCGTCGGTGGCGGCCTTGTCCTCGTGCCCAGCGGCGTCAAGGGCTACCACGCGTTTGCCGGCCATGGCATAGGTGCCGTACTTGCCGGTATAGGTGGTGGGGTGGTGGTGCTCGCCAACGAAACGGGCGCTGCTGAACACCTCGAAGCCGCTTGGCGTTTTCAGGATGATGGGCAGGGGCAGGTGCGTATGGCCTACGATGTGCCAGTCGTGGCTGTCCCCGATGTGGTCCATGATGAAGGGACCGACCTCGAATTTTTCGGTATGAACACCCGCGGCCGTGGCCTGATGAGCCTCTTCAGCGCCGTGCTCGTTGGCTTGGAGGCCGATGGAAACAAGCGCTGCAGACAGCAGGAAAGCCGCGCGCACCAAGGCTTTGTGCAGGATCGCGGCGAGTGTTACCCCCTTCATTGCGGCCGCGAAAGTAGGTACTGGGGCCGAACGGCCAAACCCTTGGGAAAAAACGGATCAACCGTCCTTCTTCAGCGAACGGGCCACAGACCAGATCGCCCCGGTAAGTGCGGCCAAAAGGAGGAGGATCGTGAATAGCGGGAACTTCCAGCCAACGAGGCCATCGAGCCACCTGCCACCCCAGACGGAAAGCGCGATCACAGCCGCCATTTGGAAGGCCAACCCACCATAGCGGGCATAGTTCTTCGCCGGGGTGGTGATCTCCTCCAGTTCGTCCTTGTCGATACCGTCGTCGATCTTCATGCGCTAGAGCTTTGGGGAGCGCATCAGTTTCATCAAGCGTGAAACGCTGAAGGTGGTAAAGATCACATAGAGGCCCACGAAGGTGATCACCATCGGCGTGGTCAGTTCAGGAGGTGCCGTTTTCACCAGGATGACCATCAGGACAACGGACCCCATCAGCTTGATGGTGAGCCCTGCCAAGAAGCGCCGGATGAAAACATTGGTCTGGTCGGCCACGCTTTCCTGCCAACGCAAGAGCATCGCGGTAACCACGAGGAAGTACCCCAAGAGCAGACCGTAGCGCCAATCGAAAGGCTTTCCTGCCAAGTGAAGACCGCCGACCAAACAGGCGGCGGCCAAAGCTCCGAGGAGCATGATGGAGCCGAGCGGGGAATTGCGCACCGCGACTTAACGAGCGGCTTGTGCGGATGCTTCCACGCGCTGGGCGTCTGAGCGCATACCTGGGCTCATCTCCTTCAGCACCCCGCCGCCCATGCTGCAGTTGCCGGTGAAAATGGCGCCCGGCTCGATGGCCAGTTTTTTCGTGTTGATATCCCCCGTGAGCTTGGCCGTGGCCTTTAAGCTCAACAGGTCCTGGCAGGTGATCTTGCCGTTCACGGTGCCTTCGATATCACTGCTTTGGCAGGTCACATCACCTTCCACCACACCACTGGCGCCCACGATCAGGCGGCCACGCACATTGATAGTGCCTTTCACGCGGCCATCAATGCGGATGTTGCTGTCGCTCTTGATCTCCCCCTCAATGGAGGTGCCCTCCATGATGCTGTTGATCTTGCCGTTGGTAACGGGTTCCATGGGCTTGCTCATGGGTTCAGCTGGTTTATCGTTCCGGAACATGGAGGTGGCTTAAAAAGGATCCGGGAGCTTGTTGGAGGGGCGAAGTTAAGCGCCTCAGTCACTTGTCCTTACACGCCGGTTCTGGATCCGTCCAAAGGGTTGGGCGGGCCGATGTACGAGAGGCCGAGGTCGCTCACTGGCCTTGGAGGTAGTTTTCCGAGAAGAACGAGGCGTATGCGTCGATATCCTTGTCCTTGTAAAAGGTAGCGAAGTTCGCCGTGCTTATCGCGAAGGTGACGTGCCCGGCGTCGTTCAAGCCGCTCAGGGTGGGCGTAGCCATGAAGAGGTTATAGTATTCCATGGCCTTGGCCTTGTTGGCGAAGGGGCCCACCTTGATGATCTGGTTGTTTGCGTCGAGCACGCTGGCGTCAACCTGCAATGGCTGGCTGGGGAAGTTGGCCTGGTTGAAATCGCTGATCCGAGCTTTTGGCGGGTCCACTGGCCCAACGGCATTGGGGAACAGGAGGGCCACGAAATGCGGGCCATCGGTGGGGCTGTATTGGGGTGCGGCCACCACATCGGGGGGTGCACTTCCATTCGGGGTGGCGCTAGCGCCCTTGTCCAGGGTGGCCATGATATCGGCTGCGGCTTTGGCTTCATCGCTGCCGGGGAACTTCGACAGCACCTCCGCGAGCGCCGTGCGGAAGGCCTGGGCTTCGCGGGTACCGCCGATAGCCATGGCCTTCAGTAGATGGTACTTGGGCAGCAGGTGGTTTTTTGGCGTTTCGGTGATCACGAAGGTGCAGGTGGCGATCACCGGGAAGTAGGATCGTTCCCTGTACTGGCGGTAGACCTCCACGTAGTCGGATTCTTCCTTCTTCTTGCGCTCCTCGTCGGCCATCAGCTGGTTCGGGTCGCGCACCAGGCGGGCGAACTCACTGTCAGGCCAGCGCTCTTGGATGATATCCGCATAGTACGCTGAGCCTCTGCCCTCGAAGTCCACGAAGCCGGTCTTCTCCTTGGCGAGGTAGATCCGGTACAGTTGGTAGTAGCTCTCGGCCGTGTACTGGCATTCATCGAAGCGGCTGTTGAGGACCTGGAAGCTCTCGATGGCGGCGTCGATGTCCTTGAGCTTTTCCTTGTAGATGGTCCCCGAGATGTAGAGTGCCGAGCAGATCTTGATATTGCTGGCCTCCAGTGCGACGCTGTCGACCGGCACGTCTTTCATGTAGCTCTCGGGATCTTTCCAAGCGGGCTCTCCGTCCTTGCCGTCCTTCGCTACTTCTGAGCTGTCATTCTCAAGCTCCTCCGGTTCTTCGGCGAATGCTGAGCCGGCCTTGTCCTTGCGGCGCCACTCATCCTCATTGGTCCGGGTGCCCCATTTCTTTTTGAATTCGGCCGATCCGCGGGAGATCTGCGTAGGGTTATAGAAGTACCAGGCCGTGGAGTTGTTGCCTCCGGGCTGTGGCTTTGGGTTGTCCTTGCCAGTGGTGGACTCCACCTCGCGGGCCGCGGCTTCGGCGGCTTCCTTGTCGTCCTCTTCGCGCTGGCGCTCCTTGATGCGCTGTTTGATGAGCTTCTCCTGCTCCTCTTTGGGGAGTTTGGCGAACGCCTGAACACTGTCCTCGAAGGCGATGATATCGAGCTGTTCGACCAGTTCGTTCAGTACGTCCGCGCGCGTATTCACTTCTTCGAAGCGCTTGTGCGTCTCTGCCAGCAAGCTGCGTGTACTGTCATAATACTGCTGGGCCGAGGGGTATTTCTTGTCATCGAAATAGAGATCCGCCAGCTTCAGGAAGCTCTTGGCTTTCTGCTTCGTGTCGATGGTGCTCACCCTGGCGCTGGTCTTCAGGTGGGCGATGCCGGTGGAGTCCTTGTTCTCTTTCAGATCGATATCCGCCATGGCGTACTCGATCATGTCATAGTGGTCCTTGTTCTTCTCGTCCTTGCGCATCCGCTTCAGCTTCTTGCGGAGCTGGGTGCTGTTGCCGCGGTCGAAGGAGAGTGCCTGGAAGATCTCAGCGTGGAACCCGAGCTCGTAGGGCGGATGGCTTCGGGCCACCTTCTTGAACTGGGCGATGGCCTTCTCCTCCATGCCTTTGGCCATGTAGAGCTGGGCCAGGATGAACATCCATCGGGTCTTCTGGGTGCGGTTCCGGGCGATCTCCGAGGCGTGCTCCAGGTCGACGATGGCATCGTCCACCTTGCCGCGCTTCAGGTTCACGTCCGCCTGGATGGCGCTGAGCTGATCGTGCGGGAATTTCTTGGGAAGTTCCTTCTGGTTCTTCACCTCGTCGAGCGCGCTCTGGGCCTTGGCGTATTGCTCGTTCTGGATGGCGGTGCGTGCGGACCAGAGTTTGCTTTCCAATTGGCGGTCCTGCCCTTTGAAGCGGCGGCCCGCGAATTCGAACGTGCGTTCGGCGTCGAAATAGGCCCGTTTGTAGAAATGGCTCTTACCGATAACGAAGTAGGCGTCGTCGATCCAGGTGTTGGTCTCGCCTTTACCATTGTCCATGGAGTGCCGCTCGATCACAACACTGCACTTTTCGATGCACTTCTCCAGGTCCGGCACCAACCCCTTGGCCTGTTCCTCGGTTCCGTAGATGAAGATGGGCAGCACCTCGTCGTAGTCGTCCACGTAGGCCTTTTCCATGGCCGCCACGGTCTCCTTCAGTTTCTCGTTGGCGTTGAACCACCCGTTGTCCCGGGCGGTGAGGCGGTGGTACGTACGGTTCAGGAAGGCATCCTTCTCCGTGGAGCACGCCGCGATGAGGACCACGATAAGCGCCAGCAGGAGGTTGCGGGGGAGAGGGGAGCGGTTCACGGCAGGGAAGACGTGCGTCTACAACAGAAAGGCCGCCAAGTTATTTCATTAGGCGTGAGCTCGCGGTCAGCTTTCGGCCACTTGCCGCTGGCGGGTCCGCCGCCCAAGGGGCAGGTCAGGCTATAGCTCCGCGAAAGTGGCATATGGCAAGCGGATCCTCGTCCGCCAAGTACAAGCAGCCCATGGCCTTGGACGTGGAAGGCTGCCCCTACATTCGTCCGCGATGGCTGAACGGCGACCCGCGCGCAAGCGTACGTTCTTGGGCCGGTTGAAGGATAAGTACCGGCTTTCACTGGTGAACGAGACCTCCTTTGAGGAGCGGCTCAGCTTCAGGTTGTCGCGGATCAACGTGATCCTGCTGGGTACCGTGGCGTTCCTGTTCTGTGCAATGCTGGTCACTTCGTTCATCGTGTTCACGCCGGTGAAACGGCTGATCCCCGGCTATTCGGACCAACGAACGAAGCTGGACGCTTACAGGGCCACTATGTTGGCCGATTCACTGCAAGGGGCCTTGGGGGTTCGCGATCTGTACATCGCCAACCTGCGCAACGTGCTGAGCGGTGACCTGCCAGCGGACAGCGCCACACTCTTCCGGCCGATCACCGTGGCCCCCGGCCCGGAGGACCTGAAACCCGGGCTGGCGGACAGCCTGCTGCGCGAACGGGTTCGGCGGGACGAGGCATACAGCGTGCAGGAGCAGTCCGGTGCCGTGGCCGAGCATGCCGGGCTGTCGGGCATTTTCTTTTTCCCGCCTCTTCGCGGGGTGGTCACCGACACGTTCGATCTGGACAAGGGGCACTTCGGGATGGACATCGTTACCCGGGCGGATGATGCAGTGAAGGCTTGCTTAGAGGGCACGGTGATCCTTTCGAGTTGGACAAGCGATGGTGGATACGTGATGCATGTGCAGCACGCCGGCAACCTGGTGAGCGTGTACAAGCACAACGCTGTCCTTTTGCGCGAGCAGGGGGACCGGGTGAAAGCGGGCGAGGCCATCGCGATCGTCGGCAATAGCGGAGAGCTTACATCAGGACCACACCTGCACTTCGAACTGTGGCACCGCGGCGAGCCGGTGGACCCGCGGGCTTACATGGTGTTCAAATGAACCTCGCGTTGTCAGTTGTCGGTTGCTGGTTGTCCGGCGTTGTGTGCGGCAGACCGACAACCGACAACCGACAACCGACAACCGCGCGATGAGCCTCAAAGCCTCCCTCAGCAAACCGTACGCGCAGTGGGTCACCAAGCGCGTGATGCGACATGCGATGGACGGGGTGGGCGCGCAGGAGAAGGTGCTGCGGATGTTGATGCGCTCGGCGGCGGGCACATCCTTCGGGAAGGACCACCGGTTCAGTGAAGTGTCCGACCATGCGTCGCTCGAGGCTGCGGTTCCACTTCGGGATTACGAGGGCTTCCGTCCGTACATCGACCGCATCGCGGCGGGCGAGCGCGAGGTGCTCTGGCCCGGCCAGCCGCTCTACCTATGCAAGACCAGTGGCACCACCAGTGGTGCGAAGTACATCCCCATCACGCGACAGAGCTTGCCGAACCACATCAACAGCGCGCGCAATGCGCTGCTCAGCTACATCGCGCATACCGGCAATACGGCATTCGTTGATGGCAAGATGATCTTCCTGCAGGGCAGCCCGGTGCTGGACAAGAAGGGCGCGATCCCGACCGGAAGGCTCAGCGGCATCGTTGCCAACCATGTACCCGTCTATTTGCAGCGCAACAGGTTGCCGCGTTACGCGACCAACACCATCGCTGATTGGGAAACGAAGGTGGAAGCCATCGTGGGTGAAACGATGACCGAGGACATGCGCCTCATCAGCGGTATTCCCGCGTGGACGCAGATGTACTTCGAGCGCTTGCTGGCACGAACAGGCAAACGGAACGTGAAAGAGGTCTTTCCCCGTTTCTCGCTGTTCGTGTACGGTGGTGTGAACTACGCGCCCTACCGCGACCGGATGCGTACGCTCATCGGCGGCGAGGTAGACAGCATCGAACTCTTCCCTGCCAGCGAGGGCTTCATCGCCTACCAGGACCGCCACGATGAAGAGGGCTTGTTGCTGGTCGTGGACAACGGCATCTACTACGAGTTCATCCCCCAAGGCGGACCGCCGGGCACTAGCCCGGCCGGTAGTCGAGCCTCCCGCATTCCCTTGGCCGACGTCCAGCTCGGCATCAACTACGCCCTCGTCCTCCACACCAACGCGGGGCTCTGGGGCTACGAGATCGGCGATACCATGCGCTTCGTATCACTGTCCCCGCCACGCATCGTGGTCACGGGCCGCACGAAGCACTTCACCAGTGCGTTCGGGGAGCACGTGATCGCGGAAGAGGTCGAAGGCGCATTGAAGGAAGCGATGGCCGAGATGCCCTGCGAGGTGAGTGAATTCACGGTCGCACCGCAGACCTCGCCGGGCGAAGGGCTGCCCTACCACGAATGGTTCATCGAGTTCGCGGCCTCGCCCGCCGACCTGTCGCGTTTCGCCGCGTTGCTCGATGCGGCCATGGTGAAGCGCAACGTCTACTACAAGGACCTCATCGCCGGGAGCGTGCTGCGGCCGTTGGTGGTAACCGTGGTCGCGCGCGGCGGCTTCACCCGTTGGATGAAGGCGCGGGGCATGAACGATGCGCAGAGCAAGGTTCCCCGGTTGGCGAATGACAGGAAATATGTCGAAGGGTTGGGGGCTGACGATCATGGCCGATCCGCCGGATGATCCGGCTTGCTGATATGAGCGACCCACGGAAGTCCAGCGGAACAGATAACGAGAACGGGCTGCCAAGGCGGCGGATCGCGGCGTGGTCATCGTCAGGTGTGATGCTTGTCTCCGCGCTAGTGGTCGTTGTAAGTTGTGTGAGGCTGGCTTCGGGCCGCTCCTTCACACATGACGAGAGCCTGACGTGGCTGTCTTACGTCCACCTGCCGTTCGGTGATCTGATCGCCCATAAAGAGACCTACACGAACAATCATATGCTGAACAGCATATTGATGAAATGGTCCGAGGCGGCTTTCGGCAGCGGCGAATTGGCGCTGCGCCTCCCGAATCTTCTCGGCCTGTTGATCTTCCTGGTTTATGGGGCTTTGCTCTTCCGGCAGTTCGGCCATGTGATTGGTACCCTCACCTACATCTGTTTATGCTACACCGCCGGTGTGATGGAGTTCTTCTCCTTGGCGCGCGGGTATGGATTGTCTTTCGGATTCATCTTCATGGCGCAATTCCATGCGGGCCGTTCACTGGTCACCGCCGGTCCGCGACATGCGCTATTGACGCATGCCGCCCTCGTGCTGGCCGTTCTCAGCAGTTTCGTTGTGCTCCAGTACGCTGTGGCGCTGGTAGTGGTCATTCCGCTGGTGGTGCGCTTGCTGCCAGAGCAGGCAGTTGCTGCACCCGCTGTTCTGAAGCGTGCCGTTCGGATTCATGGGATGTTGTTGCCCCTGACGGTCCTCGCGCTTTGGGAGCCAGTGCGCCGGGTTGTACATGAGAACGAATTCGAATTCGGTCGGGATGGTTTTCTGGACGGCACATTCAGTTCCCTCGCTTACGCCGCCTTTCCATCGAGGCATATTACCAGTGTGGACGTGTACCGCCTCTGGTTCTTCTTCCTATTCACCACGGCTCTTGCCGTGGCGTATTTTCTGGTGCAGCGGTTTGGCCGGAACAGGAGCGCCCATGGGGATCAGCCGGAAAGGATCCAGTCCATGTTGGCGTGGGGCGTACTTCCCGGAGCCATGGTCGTCATGGGAATGCAGCATACGATACTGGGAACACCTTATCCTGAGGCCCGATTCTGCATGTTCTTGTTGCCGCTCTTTATCGTTTGCATGGGCGCATTGGGTGCGATCGCCGCGCGGAACGGTCTTTTTTGGCCTGCTTGCGCCTTGCTGGCGTGGGCTTCCTTCTCGTCGGTGCGGACGTTCATCGAGCGAACCAACATGCGCACGAGCATTGAATGGCAATATGACATGGACACGAAGTCCATCATGGAAGCGGTCGGGGGTGATTTGACGAAACAGCGGCACGCGCTTGGGACGGCGACCATAGGGCACCCTTGGCTGCTGATGCCCACGGTCGATTACTACCGCAGGACACATCGGTTGCACAGCTTGCGCCCCGCCCACCGCAATGGTCCGGCGTGGACGGAGGACTACCTGGTACTGGCGGATTCTATGTTGGCCGGGTTCGACAGCTCGTGCTATGTGGGCATGGGCCACTACCCGAACGCCGGGCTGTGGCTGTACCGCAAAGGGCAGTAGGTGCGCGGAAGAACGGAGATGCACAACCGGAAGGTTCGCACCTTCGCGCCACGAATGAGAGCCGTTGTCGGGACCGACCAAGAACGTGCGCTGGAGCTGCTGCGTGCGGGGGAACCGGTGGCCATTCCCACGGAAACGGTCTATGGCCTCGCTGCGAACGCATACGAAGCGGAGGCGGTGCTGGGGATCTTCCAGGCGAAGAATCGCCCATCGTTCGATCCGCTCATCGTTCATGTGCGTGATCGTTCACAGGTGGATGAGGTCGCCCGTACAATACCAAAGGAGGCGGAGGCGCTTCTGGAAAAGTTCTGGCCCGGCCCGCTCACGCTCGTGCTGCCGAAGCAGCCTCGCATTCCCGACATCGTCACCAGCGGTTTGGACACGGTCGGCGTACGCATGCCCGCCCACCCGATCACGTTGGCGCTGTTGCGCGCATTGGACTTTCCGCTCGCCGCACCCAGCGCGAACCCCTTCGGCTACGTGAGCCCGACCACTGCGCAGCACGTGGCCGACCAGCTCGGCGAAAAGATCCCGTACATCCTGGATGGTGGTCCATGCGTCGTCGGTGTGGAAAGCACGATCATCGGTTGGGAGCCCTGTGAGGTGTCACCCCGAGCGCAGTCGAGGGGCACTGCACATCACACCTCCAACTGGGTCCTCTACCGTGCTGGCGGAATTCCCATGGAGGCCATCGAGGCGGTGATCGGTCCTCTGGCACTCGCCCCCCTCTCCTCGGGAGAAGGTGTGGGGGTGAGGTCGCCCGGCATGATCGAAAGTCATTACGCGCCGCGCAAGTCGCTATTTGTCGGTGATGTGCCTGCGCTATTGCTGGAACATGCAGGAAAGCGCTGTGCGGTCATCGCGTTCAGTTCGCGTTACGACGCATGGCGTTGCGAAACGCTCTCTCCTTCCAAGGATCTCAGTGAAGCCGCACGCCATCTTTTCGCAGCCATCCGCACCTGCGACGCGAGCGATCCGGACGTGATCCTCGCCGAGGTTTTCCCGTACGAAGGGCTGGGCCGGGCCATCAACGACCGGTTGAGGCGGGCGTCGGCGAAGCGGTGATCACCCCTTCGCCAGCACCCGCTTCCTCACCGTGCTCAAGAACTCCGGCGTCATACCGAGGTAGCTCGCGATGTGCTTCTGCGCCACGCGGCCATCGAGCGAGGGGTACAGTTTGCGGAACTCGGCGTAGCGCTCTTCGGCGGTCTTGCTCAAGGAGCTCAGCGTTCGCCGCTGCTGCGCCACGAAGGCATTGGTGATGAGGATACGGAAGAAGCGCTCGAACTTCGGTATACGTTCGAACAACAGGTCCTGCGAAGGCTTGTCGATCGCGAGCGCCACGGTGTCTTCAAGCGCCTCGATGATGAGTTGGCTCGGAGCGTTCTTCAACATGCTGCTCATGTTGCCCGTCCACCAGTCCTCCGGAGCGAATTGCAGGATGTGCTCTTTGCCGTCTTCCGCCACGAGGTAGGTGCGCAGGCAGCCGCTCACCACGAAGTACTGGTACTTGCTCACGTCGCCGACCTGCAGCACGCATTCATTCTTCACCACGCGTTTGGCGCGAAGCAGGCCGCGCCATAAGCGCTGCTCGTCTTCCGAAAGGGCGATGTGCTTGCTGATGTTGGCCAGGATGGCGGCGAATTCAGCGTCAGTGGGGTTGGTCATTGGTGCCAAGTTCGGCACCAAATGGCATAGGTCAATGCCGCACGTTGTTCCAGCTGCGTTTTATCGGGGCCAAGATGCGTTGCCAGAAACTGGGTCGTGGATGTTGATAGGACACCACAAGACCACCTACGAGGGTTCGGCTTAGCCGCTCCCGTTCGATCACGAAGGGTGTCAGGTCCACCGTAGTGATGGGTTCAATGGGCGCGGTCGTGGTCGGCTCGAACTTGATCGGTGCGTAGAACGGCGTGCCTTTCGGCGGGAGGGGCAGGGCCATATCGCCGCTACCCGGCACATGGATATCCAGGATCAGCTCCTCGCCGACCATTTCCTCCGGAACCTGCAGGCCGAAATAGCCGCGGTCGTTGCAACGGACACGCACATTAGTTCCACGCAGTTGGACGATCGCTTCGGGCAGCATATTCCCGTTGCGCACGTCCTCTACGAAGCCAGCGATCCCGAGCGGACCTTCTCCTTCGCGGGGATCACTTGTCGAAACGTTCTCATGGTGGTCCGCTGGCAGGTCGGCAGCTACTGCCGCACTATCGATCCCCGTGGGATCATCCGCAAGACCAACCTCGCCTTTCACCAGCTCTTCCAAGCGGATGGAAACGTTCCCCAGTTCAATACGCTGAATGATCGGGTCCGGCTCTTGGAAGACCGCAGCCACAGTATCGCCCGTGATCGTGTTACACTTCTGAACGGTGTCTATCGGCGGCGGCACAAAGATCATTTTGCCGGTCACCAAGGGCGGAGGCGGTGCGGGTTGAGCGATCGCGGGTTCGCCCAGCATCACGGGTTTCGCGACGGGACCGCCTTGGGCCATGGTCTCATTGCCCGCGGCCACCGCTACGAGTGAAGTGAACGCAGCGAAAGGCAACGCGCGCGTAGGCCGGGGTTCGGCTGCGCCCAGGGCACGGTCCAGTTGCTTGGGGTCGAAGCGCGCGCACTTCGGTTTCGTCTCGCTGGTGAAGAGCGCGACCAATTGCGCATCCGTGGCGGTGGTGAGGTCAGCGACCACATGGTCGCACTGCGCGCAGTGGCGTCCCTGCTCGCGCGGGGACATGGCGCTCCAATCCTCGTGGCAGGGTTTGGGTACACTGATCGTGATCTTCATGAATGGCGAGGAATCTTCGACGTAGCCATCTGTAATCGTGGGACGGCATGTGCGCGGGCTGTTGGTTGAATGATGCGGTAACGGCACCGAATACATGATCGGTACACACCACCGGGCCATGCGTTCACGTTGGATCACGGGTCCGAAGAGCGATCTTCGCCGCCCCTTCACCTGGGGTCATCGTTCATGAAACGCATCGCGCTCCTCGGTTCTACCGGCTCCATCGGTACGCAGGCCTTGCAGGTGGTGCGTGAGCAGAAGGAGCACTTCGAAGTGGAACTGCTCGTGGCCGGAAGCAACGCCGACCTGCTCATCGCCCAAGCGAAGGAGTTCAGCCCCAACGCGGTGGTGATCGGTGACAAGGCGAAGTACGCCGGGGTGCGGGACGCGCTTCAGCCGCTTGACATCAAGGTGTTCGCCGGACCGGAGAGCATCGAGCAGGCCGTTGCGATGGACGGCATCGACACCGTGCTCACGGCGATGGTCGGCTACGCGGGCCTGCGTCCGACGATCGCCGCCATCAACGCGGGCAAGAACATCGCCTTGGCCAACAAGGAAACGCTGGTGGTGGCGGGCGAGATCATCACCCGGTTGGCGCGGGAAAAGCAGGTGAACATCTACCCGGTGGACAGCGAGCACAGCGCCATATTCCAATGCCTGGCGGGGGAGTGGGAGAACCCGATCGAGAAGGTCGTCCTTACGGCCAGCGGCGGTCCGTTCCGGGGGAAGACGCTTGCGGAACTGGTGAAGGTGACAGCCGCACAGGCGCTTAAGCATCCGAACTGGGACATGGGTGCCAAAGTGACGATCGACAGCGCGAGCCTGATGAACAAGGGGCTCGAGGCCATCGAGGCGAAATGGCTCTTCCATTTGAAACCCGAACAGGTGGAGATCGTGGTGCATCCGCAGAGCATCATCCACAGCATGGTCCAGTTCCGCGACGGCAGCATGAAAGCCCAGATGGGCCTGCCGGACATGAAGTTGCCGATCCAGTATGCCTTGGCCTATCCGCATCGACTGGCCACCGATTGGCCACGACTTGTGCTCGGTTCCCCCTCTCCCTTGGGGAGGGCCGCGGTGGGGTCGCTCACCTTCGAGGCACCGGATGTGGCCACCTTCCAGAATCTGCGCTTGGCTTTGGAAGCCATGGAACGTGGTGGGAACCTGCCATGTGTGCTGAACGCGGCCAACGAAGTGGCCGTGGCATCGTTCCTGAAGGGGGCCATTGGATTCATCCAAATGAGTGACCTCATCGCCGAACGGCTGGCAAAGGCCACCTTTGTGCCTCATCCAACGTTGGAAGACCTCGAAGCCACTGACGCGGAAACGCGGCGGATGGCCCAGAACTGGAAACCGAACCCTGCGAAATGGACCTCTTGATCTACCTCGGCCAGCTGCTGCTCGGCCTGTCCATTCTCGTGGCCTTGCACGAGTTCGGTCACTTCCTGCCGGCGAAGCTCTTCGGCATGCGCGTGGAGAAATTCTTCCTGTTTTTCGATGCGCCCTACGCGCTGGTGAAGAAGAAGATCGGCGACACGGTCTACGGCATCGGCTCCTTGCCGTTCGGCGGGTATGTGAAGATCAGCGGAATGATCGACGAGAGCTTGGACAAGGAGCAGAAGGAGCGCATGGCGAAGCCGCCGGAGCCCTGGGAGTTCCGCGCCAAGCCCGTGTGGCAACGCTTGATCGTAATGGTCGGCGGTGTTACGGTGAATGTGCTGCTGGGCTTCGCCATTTACAGCATGGTACTGTACGTGTGGGGTCGGGAGTACCTGCCCTTGGCGAACGCGACCTATGGCGTTACCCCGAGCCTCATCATGGAGCAGCAAGGATTCCGGAGCGGGGACAAGATCCTGGGTGTTGAGGGCCACGAAGTGCAAACTCTCGAAGACGTCTCCTTGGCGATCCTGATCAAGGGAGCACAGACCATTTCTGTGGAACGCGACGGAGTGAAGAAGGACATCGTATTGAGTGATGATGTCGCCGAGCGGATCCTGGACACCAAAGAGAAGATGCTCTTCATTCCGCGGTTCCCCTTCGTGGTGGATAGTGTGATGTCGGGGAGCGGTGCGGAGGACATCGGCAGTTTCCGCCCTGGGGACCGGGTAATGGCGGTGGATGGGCAGCCAGCGGCGTACTTCTCGGATTTCCAGTTGGCTATCAAAGGCAAAGAGGCTCGACAGGTGGACGTTACCGTGCAGCGTGAAGGCCATTTGGTAGTGGTGCCCGTTCAATTGAGTGAAGCGGGAACCGTGGGCCTCTATAGCAGGTCGGCGGATACCTACCTGCAGACCGAGACGAAAGAATACGGCTTGCTGGCGAGCATCCCGGCCGGGATCAAATTCGGCTGGCAACGGATGAAGGACAATGTTTCCTCCTTCCGCTTGCTCGGGACCAAAAGCGGGATCAAGCAGATGGGGGGCTTGGGCAGTATGGCCAAAGCCTACGGTTCGAAGTGGATCTGGTCGCGATTCTGGGAGATGACGGCTTTCCTGAGCATGGCGCTCGCCTTCCTGAACATCTTGCCGATTCCCGCTCTGGACGGGGGCCACGTGGTTTTCCTCTTGTATGAATGGGTAGCCAGGCGCCCCGCCCCTGCTAAAGTGATGGAGTACGCCCAGATGGCCGGCATGGTGTTCCTGCTAACGGTGATCATCGCAGTGAATGGGCACGATATATTCAAGATGATCACGGGGCAGCTCTGAGTGAGCCGGATGGTTGTCTTATGTCTCATGTCCAATGCGGCTCAGGCATAGGACATGGATCATAAGACAGTCATAACGTCAGCGATACCCACGTAGACTGAACATCTTCCCGCGAAGCGTCGTAGGAACGGGCAACCGAACCGTTCGCCATGCCCCGCGTGATCCTGATCGAAGACGATGCCTTGGTACGCACACTGCTGATGCGCCGCATGCTGGCCGCTGGCTGGAGCGTGACCGCACTGCGCGATGGGCGGGACCTGGACAAGGTCGTTTCTGATGAAAAGCCGGACCTTCTGGTGGTGGATCTCGGACTACCGTATGTGGATGGATTCGCGCTCGTAGAAGCTCTGCGGGCGAGCGGCGTTCGCACCCCCGTGCTGGTGATCAGTGCGTACGAGCTGCCCCACTTGCACGAGGCCGCCAAGAACAGTGGAGCGGATGATGTGCTACAGAAGCCATTCGACCAGGAGGAACTGATCGAGCGCATGGGCCGCTTGATCGCCGCTTGATGCGGTGAGCCTCATCCGCGTTTTTCCTTATGATGGAGTGACATCACTGCGTTCACGTATTCTGGTTCCCGTGGTCATCGTGCGCGCATTCGCAACGATCTTCGGGCCGTGTACTTCACACACGACGTGATCATTATCGGCCAAGGGCTGGCCGGCACAGTGCTGTCAGAAGTCCTCGCAGCCCGAGGCAAGCGCGTGGTGATCTACGATGTGCCGAAGGAGGGCCGTGCCTCGCATGTGGCCGCTGGCCTTGTGAATCCCATCGTGATGCGACGCACCATCCCCAGCTGGCGGGCGTCGGAAATGCTGGCCATCGCCGGAGCGTTCTACAGGGAGCTCGAGCAGCGGTACGACACGCGCTTCTGGAACCCGACCGAGCTGATCGCCCTGTTCCCCACAGCCAAAGAGGCGGGCATCTGGCGTTTGCGCATGAAGGATCCGGAAACCGCGCGCATGCTTGGGGAGGGTCCCGTGGGTGATCCCGCGTTGGCGGACCTGCCCGCGCCGTACGGGTATGGGTTGGTGAAACGCTGCGCGTGGCTCGATGTACGCAATTTGTTACTGGCCCATCGGGAGCGCTGGATCGGGAACGGAACCTTGATCGAGAAGGAGGTGGGCGCTGCGGATGTGAGGCCGGACCACCACGGTGGGGTCCAGGTGCATGAGAGTTCGGCGCCGCTGCTTGTGCGGTGCGAAGGCCCGCGCGCAGAAGGCGGCTTTCTCGTGCCTGTGCGTGGAGAAGGACTGACCGTGCGGATCGAAGGGTTGCGGTTGAAGAACCCCGTGCATCGCGGCGTTTTCATTTTGCCCGTGGGAGATGACCGCTATCGTGTCGGTTCCACCTTCGCGTGGGACAATGTGTGGAGCGGACCAACGGAGGAGGCACGCCGTTGGTTGCTGGACAAGTTGGATCGCATCGTATCACGACCCGTGGTGGTGGAAGAACAGTGGGCGGGAGTTCGCCCCGCTTCACGTGATCGTCGCCCGGTGCTGGGCCGGATCGGCGCGCAGGAAGCCATCATGAATGGGCTCGGTGCGCGCGGGGTACTGCTGGCACCCTGGAGTGCCCAGCATCTTGCTGCACACTTGTTCGATGCTTCCCCATTGGATCCGGAAGTGGACGTGCATCGCTTCGGATAGAACGGCGCTTTCCTTTTTCCGGTCGTTCGAACGGCCCACCCGCGCACCTTTGTCGCCGCCAATCAACCATGCGTCAGCACCTCGTCCTACTGATCGCCGCGATCGTCCTCGTTCACGGCTGTTCAACCAAGCGCACCGCCATCGACACCTCCATCCCCCAAGACCCGCGCTGGTCCCCCATTGACTCCCTGGCCGACATCGGGCAGTATGCGAGCGCTCTGTCCATGACGGACACATTGCTCGCTGAAGCGCGCGCGAACGGCGACTGGCAACTCGAGTTCCGCGCGATGATGACCACCGCCCGCTTCCAGCAGATGACGGGGGTGGAGGACACCACGATCATCGGCGACTTCGAGAAGCGCGTGCGCGAGCTCGATGCTCTTTCTCCCCCACCGGGGGAGGCCAGGAGGGGGCGCATTCTCTCCGCATTGCTGCACAGCGTGATCGGCGAGCAGTACTGGAGCTACTACCGCGACAACCGCTGGGAGATCATGGAGCGCACCGAAGTGGACATGTCATCCCGAGCAGATCGGAACGATCGGACCTCGGCCCGCAGCGCGGACGATGGGTCGAGGGAGGACATGGCCACATGGAGCCAGCCGGTGTTCATGCGCAAGGTGATCGAAGAGTACCGCGCTTCACTGGTGGATGCGGACAGTTTGAAAGCCGTACCTGTCGGCACGATCGAAGGCATCCTCACGCATGATGGCACTCCTCCTTCCCCCCCGGAGAAGGCCGGGATGGGGTACAGACCCACACTTTTCGACCTGCTCGCCCATCGTGCCCTCGCTGTTTTCCGCAATACCGAAACGCGCATAGCGGAACCCGCATCGCGCTTCAAGCTGAACGATGCCCGGCACTTCTCGCTCTTCGAAGACTTCACGTCCCTGCGTTTGGCGAGCACCGACAGCACGAGTTGGGACCTGCAGACCTTGAAGCTCTACAAAGAGCTGGAGCGCATGCATCTGAACGCGGCGACCCCTGACGCGATGGTGGACAATGCCCTCGCCCGCCTGGCCTTCGTTCGCGAACGGAGCATCTTGCCGGGCAAAGACTCGCTCTACTTGAACGCGCTGGCAACGCTGGCCTCCCGGCTTCCGAACGACTCATGCCTGAGCGATGTGCTCGTTGCGCAAGCGCGCTGGCACCAGGAGATGGGCGGCAAGTACCAACGCCTCACCGAAGGGCTGCCCACCGCACCGCCATGGAAGTGGGAGAACAAGCAAGCGCTCGCGTTGTGCGACACGGTCATCGTGCGCTATCCCGGCTCCTTCGCGGCGTCGCACGCGGCCAACATCCGGGCCTCGTTGGTGGATGCGCACCTCTCCGTGAACGTGGAGGAAGGCGTGCTGCCGGACGCGCCGTTCAAAGCGGCCATCACCTACCGCAACACGCCTAAGTTGTGGCTGCGTCTCGTGAAGGATGAATGGAGCACCGACGAGTACTTGCAGAACAACGGGAACTCCGATGGGGAGAAGCTCGTGGAACGGAAAGCGTTGCGCGAATGGAGCATCGACCTGCCCGATGATGGCGACCTGAACGGGCACTTGACCGAGATAGCCGTGGATGGACTGCCGTTCGGGCACTATGCGCTGCTTATCAGCAACACCAGCGCGTTCACACTGAAGGTGGATGACATCGCGTTCGCGCGCTTCTGGGTCACGAGGCTGGCGATGACGCAGCGGTGGCAGCATGGCGACTTGGACCTGCTGGTGATCGATCGCGGAACAGGCGCACCGAAGGCCGGTGTCGGTGTCGTGTCGTGGTCGCGTAACTACCGCGACGGCAACGGGTTCGTGCGTTCTTTGGAGAACCTTGTCACCGGCGCGGACGGGTTCATGCGTACGCACCTGCGGGGTGCGGAGGGCAGCATCGGCTGGGAACTGCTCGATGGCGAAGACCGGTTCATCAGCTCGCAGACCTGGATCCCGAACGACTACGACGGTCAACCAGAAGGAGACCTGCGTACGTTCCTTTTTACCGATCGCGCGATCTACCGCCCCGGCCAACCGGTCATGTTCAAGGGCATCGTCACGCGGAAGAACGCGAAGACGACTGAAACGGTGCCTGGATTCAAGGCGACCGTGGAGTTCATCGATGTGAACGGCGAGAAGGTGGATTCGATTTCCGTGACGAGCGATGCGTACGGGTCATTCCACGGGACGTTCACCGCTCCGCAGGGCACGCTCACCGGCAGCATGTCGTTACAGACGCAGAACGGCTCGCAGCAGATACAGGTGGAAGAGTACAAGCGACCCACCTTCGAAGTGGTGTTCGATCCGATCGCCGGGCAACCGAAGCTCGGTCAAGAAACCGCGGTGACCGGTCTGTCCAAGAGCTACGCGGGTGTTCCGCTCGATGGTGCCAAGGTGCAATGGACGGTGAAGCGCAGCGCGCGTATGCCTTGGTGGTGCGGCTGGGGGTATCGCGGCTGGTTGCCATGGGGCCGAAGCACGCAGGTGGCGCAAGGCGAAGCGGAATGCGATGCGCAAGGGAAGTTCGCGGTGAAGTTCATCGCGGAAGCGGACGACGAATTCCCGCGCGGTGCGGACCCGATATTCAACTTCACGGTGGAAGCGAGCGTTGTCGACATCAGTGGGGAGACACAGAGCAACAACACGGGCCTGAGCCTCGGCTACAAGAGCATCACCATCGAACTTGGCCTGGGTGAAAGTCTCGATCGCTCCAAGGCGGACAGTCTGGACGTGCATGTCGCCAACCTCAACGGCCAGCGCGTGGACGTGCCGATGGAAATCCGCGTGTTCAAGCTGCAAACGCCGCCTGTGCCGTTGCGCGATCGCCTGTGGGAACGGCCGGACCGCTTCACGCTCACGCGCGAGGAGCACACGGCGAAGTTCCCGCAGGACGTGTACGGCACTGAGAGCGATCCGCTCACATGGACGCGCGGCACTGAGGTGTTGCAGGAGCTGGGCTATGTCGGCAAGCACCGGTTGGGCATCCGCGAGGCGGGCGCTTGGGAAGTCGGCAGCTACTTGATCGAGGTGATCGCGAAGGATGCCGGTGGTGAGGAGGTGAAGGTCGCCAAGCACTTCACCGTCTTCGATCCGGGCATCCAGAACACGGGGTTCGTTGGCGATGCGTTCCATGCCGAGCTGCTGGAGCCACGCGTTGAGCCGGGCGGCAAAGCGGAACTGTTGCTGAGCAGCGCCTTGCGTGAAGGGCGCGTGCTCATGGAAGTGGAGCGCGGGGGCAAGATCGCCGTGAGCCGCTGGTTCAGCCTGAAGAACACACAGCAGCTGGTGGAGCTGCCGGTGATGCAAGAGGACCGGGGCGGCTTCACGGTACACCTGACCTGTGTCGAACGCGGCCTCCTGCACAATGAGAGCGTGTTCATCGAGGTGCCGTGGACGAACAAGGAGCTGAAGGTGGAGTGGATGAGCTTCCGCGACAAGCTGCTACCGGGCAGCGAGGAGGAATGGCGCTTGAAGATCACGGGCAGCAAAGGCGAGAAGGTGGCCGCGCAGCTGCTTGGCGCGATGTACGATGCCTCGCTGGACCACTTCGTGGCGCATGGTTGGGACATGAGCATCTGGCAGAACAACTACGCGCAGCTCGGCTGGCAGCGGCAGGAGCCGTTCGGTGCGGCAGGTGGGCAGCAGATCTGGAGGGAGCGGCGGTATCCAAGTGCTATGTCGCGCACCTATCCTGAGTTGAACAACTTCGGCTACGCGCATGAATTCGAGCGCAGGCGTTTCGCTTTTCGGGGTGGAGTATCGGATGGTGCGGAAATGATGATGGTCGCCAGCGCTGTCGCCGCTCCGGCTAAACCGGTGGATGGCGATGCCCTGGAAGAGAAGAACGATGAGGACAAGGAAGAAGGCATTGCGGCTAAGCCAGCGTCAGCAGCCGGACAACCAACAACCGACAACCAAAAACCGCTCCGCAGCGACTTCCGCGAGACCTCCTTCTTCTTCCCCGACCTGCTCACGGACCGTGACGGCAGCATCGTACTGCGCTTCAAGACGCCCGACGCGCTCACGCGTTGGAAAGTCATGGGCTTGGCCCACACGAAGGACCTGCAACTGGCACAGTTCACGCGTGAGACCGTTACGCAGAAGCCGTTGATGGTCGTTCCCAACCTGCCGCGCTTCTTGCGTAGCGGTGACAGGATCATGCTCACAGCGAAGATCAATGTGATCGAGCAGGGAAGGGCGGAAGGACTCGCCTCATTGGAGTTGTTCGACCCGTACACGGACAAACCGCTGAACAAGGCGTTCGATCTCCGTGTCGCGGCCAAGTCCTTCGTTGCGGCGATCGGTGAGAGCGCTGTGGTGGAGTGGAGCATCGTCGTTCCCGAAGGTGTGGACGTTTGCGGGATCCGCATCACCGCACAGAGCAAAGGCGGCCCGCGCGGTAGCATCGTCGCATCGGACGGTGAAGAGCGTGCCTTGCCCGTACTCACTGACAAAGTGCTCGTGACCGAAAGCGTCCCGCTCTGGTCCAACAAGGCAGGCACCCGAACCTTCAAACTTTCCAACCTTCTAACGGCCTCGAGTTCGAGCACGCTGAGGCACCAGTCATTGAAGCTCGAGTACACCCCGAACCCTGCGTGGTATGCCGTGCAAGCGTTGCCGTACTTGATGGAGTTCCCGCATGAATGCGCAGAGCAAACATTCAGCCGGTACTATGCGAACCGCTTGGCTACGCACATCGTCGAGCAACGACCTGCGATCAAGAAGGTCTTCGAGCAATGGCGCGCCTCCCTCCCCTCCGGGGAGGGTCGGGGTGGGGTAGTAGCCTTCGCCAGCAAACTCGAGAAGAACCCGGAACTGAAGAACATACTGCTCGCCGAATCGCCCTGGGTGGTGAACGCGCGTAGCGAACGGGAGAGCAAGGAGCGCATCGCGTTGCTGTTCGATCTGCAGCGCATGAGCACAGAGGAGGCCGTTGCGTTGAAGAAGCTGCGCGACTTACAACTGCCCAGTGGCGCATGGCCGTGGTGGAGCGGCATGGGCGAGAGCCGATGGATCACCCAGCACATCGTAGCGGGGCTGGGCCACTTGGAGGTCCTGAAGGCGACCGGTCGTGGTGATGGCCAGACACAAGCGATGCTGAAGCGTGCGGTGGATTGGTTGGACCAAGATGCCGGAAGGGAACATGCGATGATGACCAAGCGCATCAGCAAGGAAGAGTTGGAGAAGTACCGGCCGGGCTACACGGAGGTCCATTACCTGTATGCAAGGAGCCTTTTCCAACGTTGGCCTTTCGATGGGGAAGCGAACACCGTTGCACACTTCTATCAAGAGCGCGCCGCGAGGGATTGGCTCAGCTACGGGCTGCAGGAACAAGCGATGCTCGCGCTGGCCCTGCACCGCTTGGGCGACCGCACGACACCGGCGCGCATCTTGGAGTCACTGAAGCAGCGCGCTATCCGGAGCGAAGAGCTCGGCATGCATTGGAAGGACTTCGCCAGTGGCATGGAATGGAACAGCTTCCCGGCGGAAACGCATGTGTTGATGATCGAAGCCTTCCACGAGGTGGCCAAGGACGGAACCAGCGTGAATGACTTGCGAACGTATCTCCTGAAGCTGAAGCAGACCACGGACTGGAAGACCACCAAGGCCACCGCCGAAGCGTGCTATGCGTTGTTGCTCACGGGCGACAACTGGCTGGACGAAGCGCAAGCACCGGTGATCACCGTCGGCAGCGAAACCGTGAAGGCGGACCGAACGGAGGCAGGTACCGGTGCCATTGAGCAGGTCTGGACCGCGACGAATATCAAGCCGCTGATGGGCAACGTGACCATCACCAGCAAGGCCGACAAGCCGTCTTGGGGCGCACTGCACTGGCAATACTTCGAGCGCATGGACAAGGTGAAGCCGCACGAGAGCCCGTTCAGCATCAAGAAGAAGGTACTTCTGACACGACAAGGGGATACGGGTCCGAAGCTCCTCGCGCTGGAAGGACAGAAGCTGAAGGCCGGCGACAAGCTCACCATGCGTATCGAGCTGCGCACGGACCGCTACGTGGACTATGTACACATGAAGGACCTGCGCGCTTCTGGCCTGGAGCCGACGGAGACCTTGAGCGGCTACAAGTACCAAGGCGGCCTCGGTTACTACCAGAGCATCCGGGATGCGAGCACCAACTTCTTCTTCGACCGCATCGCACCGGGCACCTACATATTCGAGTACGCGTTGCGCGTAACGCACGCGGGCGAGTTCAGCAACGGCATCACCACGGCCATGTGCATGTACGCACCGGAGTTCTCATCGCACAGCGAGGGTGTGCGTATCAATGTTCAGAGCGAATGAAGACACCACACGTACTACTGGTCACGGCCATCCTTTGCACAGGCATACCAGCTGACGCGCAAGTGCAGGTTGCTTGGCGCGACAGCCTCGCCGCCTACTGGGCACACCTCGATGCCGATTACGCCGATAGCGCGACCTCGCCGCTTACCGCTGAGGACCGCGCGCATTTCCAACACCTGGAGCACTTCCCGTTCGACAGTAGTTATTGCGTGAAGGCTTCGTTCACGCCTGTGCAGAAGGCCGAACCCTTCGCCATGAAGACCACGAAGACGCGCACGCCGATGTACAAGGCCCACGGGACGTTGCGCTTTCTATTGAATGGCGAGGAGCGGACCCTCACAGTGTACGAGAGCGTGCCTCCGCATCCGGGATATGAGAACGACATGTTCCTTCCGTTCACGGATCTGACGAACGGGAGCGAGACGTACGGTATTGGCCGCTACCTCGACCTGCGCGCACCGCTGGACAGTGTGATCGCACTCGACTTCAACAAGGCGTACAGTCCGTACTGCGCATACAACGACAAGTACAGCTGCCCGGTGCCGCCAAGCCAGAACCACTTGACCACCAAAGTGCGTGCAGGGGTGTTGAAGTACCACGATTGAAGGAGGGTTGAGGCGTTAGCGCAATGTTTTGAAGCGGGGTGTGCTCCGCCATTCACCAACGACCGATCACCATTCGCCTCTCTACACGCCGCGTTTTGTTTCTGGCCTCTCCTTCGGCGTGTTCTCCGCCCGCACGATGGCTTCCGGGTTCTTCATCCGCTCATAGACCAGCAATTGACCGGTGCTGCGTGGAACAATCCGCCCTGCCCGTGGACCTTGACATCCGGTAGCGGCGCGGTCGAAGAAAAGTCAATCCAGTGGCGGCTTAAGTGGTCGCGAGCACGGGTGGCAGATGCGGAAGCCGCGAGGTGCGATCACCTTGATACCGGATGGCCACAGGAAAGCAGAAGCGGACGGTTTGATGGCCGCTGATGAATCCAATTTACCGTGTCGTTTTCCCTTTCTGTCGAGTGCAGCCCTCGACTTGTGGGAGCGATCCCTCTATTTTGCCCCCTTTCCAGAAACCGTCCTTGCCGCGCTGACCATGAAGTACGTTCTAGCTATTGCCATTGTCGCCTCCTGCGGCTTAGTAACCCACGCCCAGACCCAAGCCCCCATGGCCCGCCCATTACCGGGTGGTCAGGTGGAGATCAGCATCGACCGGGAAGTCCCCGTAGAATTCCTCGGCACCGTGCAACCCTTTACCAGCTGGGATAGCACGCAGGTGTTCCCGAACGTGCCGGTACGGGACCGGAACGGGTTGTTGGTGAAGCGGTATCCCCCGGGCACCAAAGCTTCGCGCCTGCACGACCATGTGGACCCGACCGCACAGCCGCTCGGCCAAGACCCTGCGCTCCAAACAGCGGGCCCGTTGCACGGCTTCGAGCGGGCTGTGGACATCAGTGTGGATGGCATCGTGAACTCCGGTGTGAACCCACCGGACCCGTGCTTGGCCGTGGGTCCGAACCATGTTATCCAGATGATCAACGGATCGGGTGGCGCGTATTTCCGGATCTGTGACAAGAGCTTGGCCACCATCGGTGCTGCGCAGACCTACATGGACAATTTCCTCGCGGCGCAATTGAGCTACAGTGGATTGGGCGATCCCGTCGTGGTGTACGATGCCTTGGCGGACCGCTGGTTGATCAGCGAGTTCACCAGTAACAACAACAACCTGATCGTCGCCATTTCCCAAACGCCCAATCCTACGGGGGCATGGTACGTGTACAGCTACACCGCCACCAACTTCCCGGACTACCCGAAGTACGGCGTATGGAACAATTGCTACGTGGTTACAAGTAACGAGAGCAGCCCGGCCATCTATGCGTTGCCACGCGCGAACATGCTGGCGGGCACCGCGGGCACGGCGGTGCGTTTCACCGTTTCGTCCTATGCCACCATCGGTTTCCAGGCCTGCACCCCCGTACACTTCGGCGGCGGCGATGCGCCCCCGGCAGGTGCCCCCGCGATGTTCATGCGCATGGCCGATGACGCATGGACCACGAGCACCACGGATGTGGACCGCCTGGAGCTGTGGAACATCAACTACAACGCGGGCACCCCGGCTAGTTCCACCATCAGTGGCCCCACCGCGCTGAACACCGAGGCGTTCGACACCGGCCTGTGCGGCTACACCTCATTCGCCTGCATGAACCAGCCTGGCAGCGCCACCACGCTCGATCCCCTGCGTGAGGTACTGATGAACCGTATCTCTTATCGCAACCTCACCGCTACACAAGGCTACGAAGCCATCGCCTGCAGCCATGTCACCGATGTGAGCTTCGGCTCGGACCGGGGTGGTGTCCGCTGGTATGAATTGCACCGGACGGGCGGATCGGCCAACCCATGGAGCCTCTACCAACAGGGTACGTATTCACCTGACGCGAACGACCGATGGATGAGCGGCATCGCCATCAACCAGAACGGCGACATCGGGCTGTGCTACAACATCAGTGGAACCACAGGCGGCAATGTGTATCCGGGGATCCGCTACACCGGTCGCTACCGTGCAGACCCCTTGGGGCAGATGACCTTCGCCGAGACGACCATCGTGGCGGGCGCCGCCAGCAATAGCAGCAACCGCTATGGTGATTATGCTTCGTTGGACGTTGATCCGGCCGACGGCACCTCCTTCTACGGTACCGCACAATACAATCCCGCCGCAGCCTGGAGCACGCGCATGTTCAAATTCTCCATCGTGCCATTGGGGTGTACACATCCTACGGCGAGCAGGAGCACCGCCGATAACTGCGGGGCGGGCACCTTCGATCTGTCGGTGACCATCGGCAGCAATGGGGATTCGCCGGATTACGATGTGTACACGAGCGTGAACGGTGCTGGCCAGACCTTCAACAGCACACGCACCCCCGGCACCTACCTCATCGGCACGTACGCGTTCGGTACCGCCGTTGTGGTACAGGTTCGCCACAACGGCGATCCAGCGTGCGACCAGACCCTGGCGACCGCCACTTCCACCGGTACCAGCTGTTGCACGGCGCCTACGGCCACTGTTCCGGTGACCTGTCTCGGTCTCACGCAATACCAGTTCAACGTGAACCTCACCGCGTTGGGCAGCGCCACGAGCATCGCTATCCAAGTGGACAATGACGCAGGTGGCCCGAACGGGTACACCACGCTCCAGACCGTAACAGGAACAGGCACATATGGTCCATTCGGGCCTTACGCCACGAGTGCCGCGGTACACGTGCGGCTAGTGCATGACCTGTTCGCGCAGTGTAGCCTCGACCTGAACAATGTGGTGGGCAATTGCAACAGCCCCGGAGCGGGGTGTGTATACAACAATACCACCACCACGAACATCGTGGACAATACCACCGTCACCAACACCATCATCGTTCCCGCACTCGGCGGTGCGACCATCATCGACCTCAACGTGTACGTAAACATCACACATACGTGGACATCGGACCTGCGCCTTTCCTTGCAGAGCCCCACGGGCACGATCATCAACATGATAGCGTCCGGACTTTGCACCAACAGTGACAACATCATCGCGGAGTTCGACCAGCAGGCCGCCAGCCTGATCGGCGCGGTATGCCCGATGAACAACATCTTCGCGCGGCCATCCGCCACTTTCGGGGGCTTCAACGGGCAGGTGATGGAGGGCACATGGACCCTGCGTGTGCAGGATGTCGCTACCCAGGATGCGGGTTCCATCAACAGTTGGTGCTTGATCCCCACGCTATCGAGTCCCAACATCCTGGTATCTCCCAAGGTATTCTTGGAAGGTCCGTACAGCACGGGCACGGGCCTGATGAGCGATGCGCTGCGCGCGGCTTCATTCATTCCGGCCTCAGAGCCGTACACCGGCTTGGGCTACACGTTCACTGGCGCGCCGGGTGCGGGCGGCTCGCTCGGTGCGGGTGTGCTCACCGTTACCGGCAACAACGCGATCGTTGACTGGGCCATCGTGGAGTTGCGCACCGCCGCATCACCTGCGGTGGTCGCGGCCAGCTGCGCGGCGCTCGTTCAATGTGATGGTGATGTCGTCGCACTGGATGGTTCATCGCCGGTGAGCTTCACCATCGGTACGGGCAGCTACCATGTAGCCGTTCGCCATCGCAACCACTTAGGGGCGATGACAGCCGGTGCCATCGCGCTGTCGGGCACTACGGCCAGCGTCGATCTCACAACGTCCGTAACCACCACCTATGGCACCGATGCGCGCAAAGCGGTCGGTAGCATCCAAGCGCTATGGACCGGGGATGTCAGTTTCAACAAGGAGCTGAAATACACGGGCAGCGCCAACGACCGCGACCCGATCCTGGTAACGGTGGGCAGCACCACCCCCAATAACACGGTGGCGGGCTACCTCCTCCAGGACACGAACCTGAACGGCATCGTCAGCTACACGGGCAGCGCGAACGACCGTGACCTGATCCTGGTGAACGTCGGCAGCACCACCCCGAACAACACCCGGTTGGAGCAGCTTCCCTGACCGGTCTCTACTGGGACCGCCGGGCTCCCGCCCGGCCTCAGAACGGACCGCCAGTGAACGGCATAAGCCGGGGCAGCCGGGCCCGCCGGACTCCCGCCCGGCCTGATGGACCAAAAGTCAACCCATCCTGCTTGGCCAGTACCTTGCCTTTACCCCTCGCCCCCTATCTTCGGGAACCATGATCCCGACACGCCCTCTTGCCACGCTGGTGGAAGCCCCGGAGGCACCCACTATTGTCGAGCCCATCGAACCGGCGCTCAAGGAAGAGCTGCTCACGCACGTCGATGAGCGCGGGCAGGTCACCGTACGCTGCCGCTTCGATAGCGCCGACTTCAACCTGATCCGCATCTGGCGCAGCACCTACTTGGTCTGCTACGATACCGGCCACCGCAGCGAACTCCTGCACGCCGATGGCATCGCCATCGCCCCGCAATGGATGCCCGTGCTGCCCGGTGCAGCCGCCATGTTCACCCTCGTCTTTGCGCCGCTGCCCAAGGAATGCTCGGCCTTCGATCTGGTGGAAGACATCCCGCAAGCCGGAGGCTTCCATGTAGCGGGCATCGGCAGGAATAGAAGGGATATGTATGAGGTGGGGGTGTGAGGTGAGACGTTCGGCAGAGCGAAGCACCAGAATTCACAGGCTGATCAGGCCGCTTTCTCAATAGGGTCGCTAGTGGTGCATGACCCTTCTGCGCGGAACCATGCGCGGGCCTCATCCACCGCATCTGCCACCGCGTTCGCTGCCTGCACAGCTTGATCGGTCGTGTGCTTCGCCATCACCTGCAAACGGAAACGCGCCGCACCCACCCCTACTGCGGGGAACTCCACCAGGTTGGCGAAGACGCCTTGCTCGCTGAGTATTCTGCTGGCTATCCGCGCCACCTTTTCATTCCCGACCGGGACCGGCACGATGGCGGATGGCACACCCATGCAGGTCGGTCCCTTCGCGCGAAAGGCTTCCCGTAAGCTCACAGAATTCCGCATGAGGTCCGCTCGGAGCGTGTCCCCCTCTTGAGATTGGACAACCCCGATGCATTCACGCACCACGGCGGCCTGTATCGGCGAGAGCGCGTTGCTGAAGGTGTGTGGTCCACCATAGTACTTGATGTACTCCTTCACTGCGGGCGACGCGCACGCGACGAATCCGCCATTGCTCGCGAACGTCTTGGAGAAGCTGCCCATAACGAGGTCGATCTTGCCCACCATGCCTTGCGCGCCGATGGACCCGCCGCCTTGCGGACCGAGCGCGCCGAGGTCATGCGCCACATCCACGAGCAGCGTTGCACCGTACCGATGCGCCAGCTCCTGTGTAGCGCGAAGGTCCGGCACATCGCTGTCCATAGAGAAGAGTCCCTCGGTGATGACCATGATACCGTTCCGAGCATCGTTGTGTCGGATCGCGGACAGCTTCTCTTCCAGATCGCCCAGGTCCAAATGACGGTGCCGGGTAACGTGGCCGGTGGCCGCTCGTGCGCCTTCTTGAAGGCAAGCGTGCGAAAGCACGTCCATGACGATATGGTCATCGGGCCGCACGAGCGCCTTTACTATGCCGAAGCCCGCGCCCCATCCGGTAGGGAACAGGACGACCTCCGGCAACTGGACGAGCTGGGCGATGGCTTCTTCCAGTTCCAACGACAGCCGTGTGTTGCCCAGAAGGCAGGCGGAACCTGCGCTGTGAACACCGAAGACACCCGCCGTGCGTTGCGCAGCTTCGATAATAGCGGGGTGGGAGCTCAGTGAGAGGTAGTCCTGGGAAGCGAAGTTGATGCCTGCTCCACGCGAACCCTCCGCATCGCGGATGGAGCAATGGGTAAGCGGCGCTCCGTCCAGGGAACGGGCGTAGGGCCATACCCCGAGTTGCCGCCTGGCCGATTGCCAGTGGTAGTATGATCCCGTGCGGGCAAGCAGATCGTTGCCCACCGGTTGGGCGAAGTGGGCCATGCTGTGCGAAAGGGCATCAACAGTAGCATTCGCTCGGGAGAGTGGAGGTCGCATGGCTTTGGGGCTATCGGCCTTGCGAAAGTCCCGAAACCCGTGACCGGTCAAGAGGGGTGAATTCACACCCAGCTTGCCGGTATTTCTACCGGAGGGATCGATCGGATGGTTAGTTTGGTTTGCTGAACCGATAACTACCACCACGATGTCTTCCATGCGACACACACAAGTAGGGGAAGTGAGAGAAGGGCACGAGCGTGACGCTCGCGCCAGAACAGGGAGAGAAGGATAAGAGCGTAACACCCTCGGCAGGTAAGGGGGTTGAATGTTGCCAACCGCTGCGCGTCGCTTGGCGAAGCTTGCATAATTCGTATTCGGCAAACAGTAACCAACCAGCACACTCATCATGAATACATCTATTGCTCGCACCCTTCGTTCAACGGCCATTGGTGGAATAGCAGGCTTAGCCGCATTGGGACTTTACGCGCTTGTCGACTATTCTTCTGGAAGAGGCAAAGATTACGAGGACCAATTGGAGTATCGGGCTGTGGTTAACCGGACTCGGCTAGGCCTCATGAGCCAAGCCTTCACTGACCATTTTCGCGTGGACGAAAACGTAGCCGTTCAAGGAATCGAGTATGAACTACCATGGTCCGAGTTGAGGCAGTTGGTGGCACCCACACCTGCGGAAGGAGTTAAGAATGGGGTCAAGTTCATCTATGGTCTTAAAAATGGCACGTTCAGCCTTGCGCTCTCTCCGCTCAGATTCATGGCACCCGTGAAGGACACCGTGTTCCCATATGTCGATACGAGTTCGGATGTCTACATGCTACTGGGTCGCGTTCTGACAAAAGTGCCACGCGAGGATTGGATGGACGAGTACCATGAAGGAGGGCTGTTCAGGACCGGGCGATACCTGAGAGAAATGGAGATCAAACGATTCAGCGCCGGTGATTTTGAGAAGATCAAGACTTCGGATGCGAGCGCCGAGGTGTTCGCTTGGGAAGATGAGCTGCTGCGGATGCACGACCAGACCATACCATATCTCGATCCGCGTGACTCCATACTCTACGCTGTTGTGCGCTGCGTGTCGGAACCGGACGAGGCGCTCATCGCGCCCTCGTATCCCTACAAGCACCGACTCTGCATTTTCCTTCGCAAGTGGCGCACGGACGGCTCCGGATACAGGGACCTTTTAGATGACAAGATGGACTACAGGACGTCGGATTCGAGCGCTGCGTTGCCGTTCCGGATGAAAGGAGCGGATTTCGGCAACCTATGCCCCCCAAGCTGCGACACATATACCTTGACCAAAGACGTACCCTGACCTATACACGGTAGCGCCACATCGTAACTTTCAAGACGATCCTCATCTGTTCGGCCATCATCTTCGCTTTGGTGGCATGGCTTCGACTGCCCTCGAACGGAGGATTCTTCGAGAACGTCGGCGTCGTGCTTGTGATCATCGCACTCGCGGAGATCATTGGAGGTGTTCTCTCGATGATGCACATCACCAACAACGTGGTCTACAATCTGTCTTGGCCAATGGAATTCGCCGTCCTCATGCGTATCGCATTGGGACAGATGAAGGAACATGGTCGAATGATCCTGGTCTTTAGTGCGATGTTCGCGTGTGCTTGGCTCAGTGAGCTGTTCTTTGGGAACATCCTTGAACGTCTGGCGACGATCAGCGTGATGACAGGTGCAGTGATGGTCACTGTCGTCTATGCCTTGTTGCTTTGGCGGTTGGTGAACGATTGGGAAGGGTCGCTCCGTCGAGCACCGCAATTCTGGTTCTACCTTGGGGTAGCGCTCTACTTCAGTGCGTGTACCCCGCTTCTAGGAAGCATGAACTATTTCGCAGCATTGGACCGCTCGTTGGCGAGCAAACTCTATTGGTTGCTTCAAGCCGTTTGCGTGATCCACTATTGGATGATCGGCAAAGCCTGTTTGGTTGAACGCAGCGCCTTGATCGCACAGCGATGAACAGCGACATTGATATCGCCACTGCTGCGTTACTGGCGACGCTGGTATTGTTGCTCTTCACAGGGATAGCTGTGTTGTTGCTGATCACCATCCACACGCGCCGCACAAAACACCGCGCCCACCTTGCCGAACTGCGCCTCACCCACGACCGTGAAGTCATGGACGCCGAGCGCGAAGCCCAACGCCAGACCCTGCAAGAAGTAGGACGAGAACTCCACGACAACCTGGGCCAGCTGCTCACTGTAGTACAGATGGGCCTTTATGCCGAGCTGGAGGATGACGGGAAGAAGCAGCGCATACACGAGGCGGTGAACACCTTGGAACTGAGCATCGAGGAAGTGCGCCGCATGGGTCGGTCGCTGAACAGCGATATGTGGGAGCAGCGCAGCATCACCGAGGCGATCACGGCGGAGGCGGAGCGCATCGAGCGGATGGGTTTGGCCAAGGTGCATCTGCTGGTGAAGGGCGAACCGCCCGACCTGTCGCCGGATGCCAAGACCATCCTCTTCCGTGTTTTTCAGGAAGTGGTGAACAACGCGTTGAAACATGCGGGCGCGGACCGCATCGACGTATCGCTCACGGACGGGGCGACACCCACACTGACCATCACCGACAATGGTCGCGGCTTCGACCCGGAGAAGGCGAAGACGGGCAGTGGCACGGTGAACATTCGCCGCCGGTGCGAGATGATCGGATTCGTTGCGGAACTTCACACCGCGCCTGGGCAGGGCACCACTTGGCGCATCACACGGAACGGACATGTCGCATAGCGTAGCATTGATCGACGACCACAACCTTGTTCGCAGCGGTATCGCCGCGATGGTGAACAGCGTGGGCGGGTATACCGTAACCATGGAAGCGGCGAACGGGCGCGAGTTCATGCGCGCGCTCAGTGGCCAGGACGAACCCGCCATCGCGATCGTGGACCTCTTCATGCCGGTGATGGACGGCTTCGAGACCATCGCCTGGTTGAAGCAGAACGCGCCCGGGATACGCACCTTGGCACTCACCTTCGATGCCAGTGATGATGTGATGGTGCGCGCTGTGCGGGCTGGTGCGCGGGGCTTTCTGTTGAAGAACGCGCGCCCAGCCGTGCTGAAGGTGGCGCTGGATTCGCTCATGCTCACGGGCTACTACCACAGCGACGAGCTGCATGAGACCTTGGTGGACAGGCAGCACCTGAAGACCCCGCACGAGAAGTCACAGGAGAAGATCCTCGAAGCGATAACGCCGCGCGAGATGGAGTTCCTGAAGCTGGTTTGCGCGCCCGAGGAATACACCTACGAGCAGATCGCGGACATCATGGGCGTACATCGCCGGACGGTGGACG
>JANOPI010000209.1:0-1989 GCA_031421755.1 Flavobacteriales bacterium
GGAACGCTATGTGGGCCAGCCGATGTACTGCAATGCGCAGATGAGCAGCCAGCAGCTCCGGAAGATCTGCCGCATCGATGCCACAGGCCAGGCCTTGTTGCAGAAGGCCATGGAACGCCTGGGCCTCAGCGCGCGCGCCTATGACCGCATCCTGAAAGTGGCCCGCACCATCGCCGATCTGGCAGCCAGCCCGGACATCCGCACGGAGCACTTGGCCGAGGCGATCCAGTACCGCAGCCTGGACCGGGAGGGCTGGGCCGGATGAGGATTTTGTGCACCCGCTGAAACCTTGGTTTCTTCGGTCCCGTTGCATGGTCTCGATACTCCCGCCACGGTTCAGATGCACGCACTTCTACTCTCCGCTTTCCTCGGTACGGCCATGGTCGCTCCCGGCGACAAGAAACCGGCGCGCATCTACCTGAACAGCGTGATGGAAGCCACTACGAAGGGCAAGGCCGCGTACTACAAGATCGCGGCGGGCCAGGACGGCTCAGCGTATGTCGGCAAGATCTTCACCATGGATGGTGTCCTCAAGGCCGAAGGCCGTTATGCGGACGCGGACCTTCAAGTGGCCCACGGGCACTTCATCTATTTCTTTTTGGACGGGAAGAAAGAAAGCGAAGGAGATTACGCGATGGGCTACAAGAGCGGTGTTTGGCAGCGCTATGATGAGTGGGGACAACAGCTGGCGGAGAAGGTCTACGATCCGACTCCCCTGGAGAATATCGTATACACAATGGCGCCAACGATGCCGCAGTATCCCGGTGGGGATCAAGCCATGATCACGTACCTGAAGTCGAAGGCTGGTGATGTGGATGGTGCCATGGCCACATTCGTTGTAGAGAAGGATGGAGACCTGAGCGAGATCAAAGTGCTGGGTGCTCAGCCCGCCATCAACGATCAATTGGTGGATGCCCTGGACCGTGCGCCAAGGTTCAATGCCGGTGAGAAGGATGGCGTACCCGTACGCGTACACATGCGCGTGCCCCTGAAATAGAACCACGTTCCATACACACGATAGCATGGACGCCGACCCTGTAAGGTCGGCGTTCGTGTGCTTGGGTGATACCGATCGGTACACCGCGAAGCACTGTGCGATCCGAACAGGGATCGGAACAAAACGTGTCAACCCAGCTTTCTGTGGCTGATCAGGACTTGAACACAGATCGCTACGGCGCTGCTCCGCACTAGGGAGAGTCAGGACTTGATGACAGATCGCTTCGGCCCCGCGCTGCGGAGCCTCGCGAAACTCAGGCGTCCTGCCCGTGGCACTGCTTGAACTTCTTGCCGCTTCCGCACGGGCAAGGATCGTTGCGGCCCACCTTCTTCTCCACGCGCACCGGCGTGATCTGCTGGCGAGGCGGTCCTTGCGGCGGCATCGGTCCGCGCATGGCGGGTGCGCCCGCAGGTGAGGCGACGCGTTGTTGTGGGGGAGGCGCACTACGAGAAGCTCCGGCGAACTGCGGGGTTTCCGTGCGACTGGTCTGCAGTTTCTGCTGAGGTGGCTTGGGGGCAACAGCTTGTTGCACTTGCGGCTGCGCGGTCGGAAGTCCGGCGCGTACAAGGAAGCTCACCACTTCACCGCTGATCCGGACCACCATCGCATCGAACAGCTTGAAGGATTCGAGCTTGTAGATGAGCAGCGGGTCTTTCTGTTCGATGCTCGCGTTCTGCACGTTGCGGCGCAGGTCGTCCATCTCCCGCAGGTGCTCTTTCCATTCGTTGTCGATGATGGCGAGCGTGATGTAGCGCTCGATGCTGTCGATCAGCTCGCGGCATTCGCTCTTGTATGCGCGCTGTAGGTTGGTGACCACTTGCATGGTCTTGGTGCCGTCCGTGATCGGCACCACGATATTCTCGTACTGCGCCCCCTGGTTCAGGAAGACGTCGCTGATCACGGGCAGTGCTTGTGCAGCGGTCTGTGCGCCACGTCGCTGGTAGCTGTCCATCGCCGCGCGGAACACCTTGTCGATGATGTCGTCCGACAGC
>JANOPI010000210.1:0-5553 GCA_031421755.1 Flavobacteriales bacterium
ATTTCGCGTGAGCGATTGAAGCGGAAAGCCCGGAGGCTGGTAATCCAGCCGAGGACTTGCAGCGGAAAGCGCGACGGTGAGGCTTTGCGAACCGGCACGCCCAAACCCTCTATGCCTTCGCCACCACCTCCCCGGCTTCCCGCAAATGCGTCTTCCGCGCCTTCCTGATCCTGCAGCTCACCACCTTGTATTCCGGGCACATGGCCAGTGAGTCGCTTACGCTGCTGGTGATGAGGTTGAGCATCATTTCCGGGAAGTGGAAGGTGCTGCTGAGGATGCCGGGCTTCACCTCATCGGTGATCAGCGCCTTGATGTCCACTTTGCCGCGTGCGCTTTCCACGCAGACCATGTCGCCCTCGGCGATGCCGTGCTTGGCGGCGTCCTCAGGGTTGATGAGCAGCACGTCCTCGGTGAGGATGACGCCGTTGCCGGTGCGCCGCGTCATGGCGCCGCAGTTGTAGTGCTCCAGCTCGCGGTTGGTGGTGATGATGTAGGGGAATTCCGCCTGGTTGGCCTTCACCTCGGGGCTCATCTGCCACGCGTTGAAGTAGAAGTGGCCGAGCCCGCGCTTGAAGGTGTCCACGTGCAGGATCTTGGTGTCGGTGCCGTCGGCGGCCACGGGCCATTGCTTGCCCTGCTCGCCGAGCTCGTCCCACTTCACGCCCTTGAAGAAAGGCGCGATGCGGCTGATCTCTTCGAGCACCCACTCCGGGTGATAGGTCTTGCTGGCGTTCCCGCTCTTGCGACCGGTCTTGGCGGCGTAGCGCTCCATGATGTCCACGATGATCTCGCCATCGCCCTTGGTTCCTTCCACCGGAGCCACGGCAGCGTTCACGCGTTGGATGCGGCGCTCGCCGTTGGTGAAGGTGCCGCTCTTCTCCAGGAAGCTGGCGCCGGGCAGCACGACGTGCGCGAGCTTGGCGGTCTCGGTCATGAAGAGCTCCTGCACCACGAAGAGCTCGAGCGCGGCGAGCGACTTGCGTACATGGTTGGTGTTGGGATCCGTCTGGCCCATGTCCTCGCCGCAGACCCACATCGCTTTCAGGGTGCCGGCGAGCGCGGCATCATACATCTGCGGGATCTTCTTGCCGATGACGTTCGGCACATGCACGCCATAGAAGTCGTCGTAGAGCTTGCTGTATTCGGGCGTGTCCACGGCGAAGTAGCCGGCGCCCTGGTGCGGCTGGCAGCCCATGTCGGCCGCGCCTTGCACGTTGTTCTGTCCGCGCAGCGGGTTCACGCCCACGCCGCGGCGGCCGATGTTGCCGGTCATCATGGCGATATCGGCGATCTGCATCACAGTGAAGGTGCCCTGATAGTGCTCGGTGACGCCAAGGCCGTGGAAGCTCATGGCGGCGGGTGAGCTCGCGTAAGCGATCGCCGCCTTGCGCACGAGTTCGCGGTCCACGCCCGTGACCTTCTCCATCTCGGCGACATCCACGCTGAGCAGTTCCTTCTTGAAGTCCTCGTAGCCCTCCGTGCGCGTGTCGAAGAACTCCTGCTTCACCAGTCCTTCGCTCACGATGTAGTACATGAACATGTTGAGCAGCGCCACGTTGGTGCCGGGGCGCAACTGCAGGTGGTACTTGGCGTAGCGGGCCAGCTCGGTGCGGCGGGGGTCGATCACGATCAGGGTCTTTCCCTTCATGATCTGCTGCTTGATCTTGGCGCCCGTCACCGGGTGCGCGTCCGTTGGGTTCGCACCGATGATCATGATCGTATGCGTGTCCTTCAGGTCGTCGATGCTGTTGGTGGCAGCGCCTGTGCCGAAGGTCTTCTGCATGCCGAGCGCGGTAGGTGAGTGGCACACGCGCGCGCAGCTGTCGATGTTGTTCGTACCCACCTGCACGCGGAAGAATTTCTGCATGAGGTAGTTCTCCTCGTTCGGGCAGCGCGCGCTGCTCACGCCGGCGAGCGCATCGGGGCCGTGCTTTTCCACGATGTCGGCGAAGCGGTCCACGATGTAGTCGTAGGCTTCGTCCCAGGTCGCGGGAACCAATTCTCCGTTCTTCCGGATGAGCGGCGTGCGTAAGCGCTCCGGGTGATCATAGAAGTGGAACGCATAACGTCCCTTCAAGCAGGTGTGCCCCTGGTTCGATTCAGCATCATAGGGTGCCGTGATGGCGACGACCTTGTTGTCTTTGACCTTCACCTCCAGGTTGCAGCCCACGCCGCAATAGGTGCACACGCTGCGCACCACCTCATCGGCCTTGGTCTCCTTGCTCTTGAACACATCGGTGATGGCGCTGGTGGGGCAGGCCTGCGCACAGGCGCCGCAGCTCACGCAATCGCTCTTGAAGAAGCTCTCGTCGGTGCCCTTGGCGATGTGGCTGTCGAAACCACGACCGGCCATCGTGAGCACCATTTCGCCCTGCACTTCATCACACGCCCGCACACAGCGGTAGCAGCTGATGCAGGCGCTGAGGTCGCTCACCATGTATGGATGGCTGGTGTCCATCGGCGTGTTCTGGTGCGTCTTGCCTTTCGGGTAGCGCACGCTGTCGATGTCGAAGCCGATCTGTTGGACAACGTTGTAGAGCTCGTTCGCGCCGTGGTCTTCTTTCTTCAGCCGTTCGGTATCATAGTCGGTGAGCACCAGCTCGATGATGTTCTTCCGCAGCCGCTCCATGCGCGGACTGTTGGTGGTGATGTACATGCCCTTGCCCACGGGAGAGTGGCACGAGGCCATGACTTTCGCTGGCGACAACTCTAATTCTGTTGTCATGCCGGACCCCGACCCGGCATCGCGAACAGGCACAGCCATCTGTACTTCCACCGAACACACACGGCAACTACCGAAGGGCTCCAGGTTGGGTGCATCGCAAAGCGTGGGCACCGGGTTCGGACCGATGTGCCGACGCATGAAGGCCAGCATCGTTTCGTTCTTGTTGATCGGGTACGCCTTGCCGTCGATGTAGGCGACGTCGACATCGGTGGCCACCGAATTGCTCGTGGAAGGAGCGGACTGGGTGCGGGCGGAGGGAGGTGCGCTTGAACCGTGCTTGGCGGAGGGCGTGTTCATGGGGCAAGTAGACTGTTGCACGAAGATAGCGGTGCTTGAGGCGGAAGTGATTTGGGCGTTCCGGCGCCAAATGCGCGCCGTCGGGCTTTCCCCTCCAAGTCCGCGCTCGTCGTACCTCCTCGCTTGCGGGCTTTCCGGTCCGATCCCTAACGCGAAATGCACTACGCCAACACCACCGACGCCGGCTTCATCAAGAACTCCTCGATGCCGATGCCCCCCTCGCCGATCAGCAGAGAGCGCGATGGCTTGAACGCATCGTGGAACGCCGCCATACCGGGCAAGGCTTTGCGCATTTTGCCTTGCCCGCCGAAGCCAGCGGCGTAGGTGTGGCCGCTCTTCACCTCGATGGCGGTGAGCTTGCTGCCGCGTTGCACCACGAAGTCCACCTCGCGGTCACCGTCGCGCCAGTAGAAAACGTCGTAGCCCTCGTCGCGTGCGCCGCGCAGGAGGTGGGCACCGACAGCGCTTTCCACGATGCGGCCCCACAGCGCACCATCCTTCTTCGCTTGCGCCAAGGAGATGCCCATGGGCGCGGTGAGCAAGCCGGTGTCGTGTACCATCCACTTCGGACTGCTTGCGCGCTGCCGCACCTTCTGCCCCGCGTATTTGCGCATGGGCGTCAGCAGGCCCACTTGGCTCGTGAGCTCGCCGTACCAGCTCAAGGTGGTGGTGTTGCCCGCGTCGTGCAACTGGCCCAGCATCTTCGTGTAGCTCAGTTCTTGGCCGCTGTAGCTGCAACCCAGTTCGAACAGCCGCCGCAACAACGCGGGCTTGTCCACGCGCGTCATCTGCAGCACGTCGCGCGCGATGCTCGTCTCGATCAACGTATCGCGCATGTACGCACGCCACCGGGCAAGATCGCGCACCAGTTTGGCGGCACCCGGATAGCCGCCATGGAACAGGTACCGGTCCAGGTCCCAACCGAAGGCGGCGTGCATCTCGGCGAAGCCCCATTGCTGCATACGCACCAGCTCGAAGCGGCCCGCCAAGCTCTCCTGCAACCCTTGTTGCATGAGCAGCGGCGATGAGCCCAGGAGCACCACCTTCAGCTTGATGCCCTTGCGCCTGTCCTCGTCCCAGCGTGCCTTCACGGCATCGCTCCAGCGGGGCACCTTCTGCACCTCGTCGATCACTAGCACCGCGCCCTTGCGCTTGTCGCGCTGGGCCAGCAGCCGGGCCGCATCCCATTGCTTCGCTATCCACGCCGTGTTCTGCGCATCCGGGTCATCGGCGCTTGCCTCGTGGGCCTCCAGCGCCAGTTCCTCCAGCACTTGGCGCACCAAGGTGCTCTTACCCACCTGCCGCGGCCCGGCCACCACCTGCATGAACCAGCGCGGCCCGGCCAAGCGTTTCAGCAGCACGGCACGTTGGGGACGGATGTAGGACATGGCGCAATATTACTCAATACGTTGAGTAAAATTACTCAGTATGGTGAGCAAATGTGACCGAGACAAAAATGGAATGGACCCTCTTGGGCGTTCCGGCTCGTCCTTCGACTACGCTCAAGACGTCGCCGTCGGGCTTGGAATTTGGACTGAGCCAAGTCGAAGGCCTGCAAGTCCTCGCCGATCCTTCGGCCGCGCTCAGGACGGCTTGCGGGCCTGCCTGCCGCAGGCAGGCTTTCCGGTCCGATCCCTATCGCGAAGCGCCGCCAACCCTTACTTTGGAATACCGCCGATCGACGGATATCCCGACAAGTGCCGGGGAAGGCTGGACCAATGAACGCGTCAGACATCATCTTCTACACCACGCCGCAGGGCGAAGTGCGCATCGAGGTGTTCTTCGAGGACGAGACCTTCTGGCTGAGCCAGAAGAGGATCGCCGAGCTCTTCGACAAGGATGTGCGCACCGTGAACGAGCACTTGGCCAACATCTTCCAGGAAGGGGAACTGACCCCGGCGGCAACTATCCGGAATTTCCGGATAGTTCAACGGGACGGGAACCGGGACGTGGAACGCGAGGTTGACCACTACAACCTCGACGCCATCATCGCCGTGGGCTATCGCGCCAACAGTCACCGCGCCACGCAGTTCCGCATCTGGGCCACCAACACGCTGAAGGAATTCATCATCAAGGGCTTCGTGCTCGATGATGCCCGACTGAAGCAGGGCAAGCGCTTCGGGCAAGACTACTTTGAGGAGCCCAGCCGCCCAGCCCTCACACGGGTGGATCTGGTGGACGGGGTTGTTGCGCCGCAAGCACCCCGTCCACCCCTGTCCACCAGAACATTACACCCGCAACATTAGCCCTATGCCCGAGCGCCAGCCCAACAGCAAGGTCTTTCCAAAGAGCGGAGGCTTTGAAAAGCTGAAGAGCTACCAAGTGGCCGAGCTGCTCTACGACGTCACCGTGCGCTTCGTGAAGCGCAATCGAACCCGGCAGCCGTACCAAGGACCAAATGGAGCAGGCGGCGCGTAGTGGAAGTCGCAACCTGGCAGAAGGCAGTGTGTTCAGTGCCACCAGCAAGAAGCTGGAAATGAACCTTACGAACGTGGCCAAGAGCAGCCTTACTGAACTGAAGAAGGACTACG
>JANOPI010000211.1:0-8363 GCA_031421755.1 Flavobacteriales bacterium
CTGGACGCCGGCAACTACCAGGTGGATGTGACCGATGCCAACAGTTGCGTGTACCGCAGCGCGGTGCTAACCCTCACCCAGCCCGAGCGCGATGATTGGACCAAATACGGTAATGCGGGTACTTCACCCGGCACGCATTTCATCGGCACCACGGACAACAAGGACGTTGTGTTCAAGAGCAATGGGGCGGAGCGGTTGCGGCTTTTGAGCGGTGGTGATGTGAAAGTCGGCTCGCTCGCAGCCACCGGGAACAAGTTGGTGTACGCCGATGCGAACGGTATTCTGAAACGGGTGGATTGGCCGCAGATGAGCGAGATCCCCTGGTTCCTCGGTGGCAACATCAATGTTACAACGACCACCAACCGCATCGGGCCCGTCAACAGTGTGGACTTCTTGTTCCTCACCGGGAATGAGGAACGTATGCGCATTACCACCGCAGGCAGGGTTGGCATCGGCACGGCAACCCCCGAGCAACGCTTGGAAGTGGCCCACGCGGATGAAAGCGGCGGCATCAACATCCGCAACACGCGTACAGATGCCAATGCGCACAGCGAGATCCGGTTCTTCAAAAATCAGGACCTGCGGTATGGCTTGGGATGTGACCTGTTGAAGAACGGGAGCCAGGATTTCTTCTTGTGGGATGGAGTTGAGGAAGCCACCCGGCTGCGTGTGGATGCGGAGGGGCGTGTGCTCATAGGCAACGCCATGGCGGATGATAGCCCGTTGTACAAGCTGTACGTGGAAGGCGGTATCGTAAGCAGGGACGTTCTGGTTACAGCCGCCAACTTTCCCGACTACGTGTTGAGCAAGAGCTATCGCCTGATGCCCTTGGACGAACTGCGGAAATACATCCATTTGAATGGCCACCTCCCGAACTTCCCTTCCGCCGCGGAAGTGAAGGCCAAAGGAGGCGTTGAGGTAGGCGACATGCAATTGCGGCTGTTGCGCACGGTAGAGGAGCAACAATTGTACATCCTGCAATTGCGGGATGAATTGGAAGCGGTACGTCAGCGGCTGGACGCTGTTGAAAAGCCCGCGCGATGACGACCGCAAGCAGCACCTTGCGAGGCTTGGGCGTCTTCTTGCTGATGACGCTGCACGTGGCAACGGCCAGCTCCCAGAGCGGTTTTGTTACCTTGGAGGGCCGCGATTTCAAGCTGGATGGGCAGGATTTCTATCCCTTGGTCATGAATTATGGCATCGATTTCATGAGCAACACCGTTCATCCGAACGAGGCGCAACACCCCAGCGAGATACTCATCAGCCCTGCCAGCCATACGGATGAGAGCATCTTGGGCTATTTTGAATACGCTGACCAGGCTGGGTTCGATCAACAGTTCGTTGAACACTTCCAGAAGATCAACGACATGGGATTCAATACGATACGGCTCTTGAACGCTTTACCGTTCATGCGACGGGAGAGCCTGAACGGCCCCCGCCACTATTCCATGAGAGTGCGGCACAACTATTTGCAATGGTCACCGGACCCGGTGGAATACTTGGTCGATCTGGATGCGCCGTATTTCCAGAGCAGTGCGAGTTCACGCCTGTTCAGTCTGATACGACACGTGCTGGACCTGGCCGATGATGCCGGGCTGAAGGTCATCCTTTTGTGTGCGGATGATGTCGGTGAGCCTACCCAACAACTCACCTTGGCAACAGATCAAAATGCGGTGGACTGGTACGCGGATTATCTGCACGAATTGGGCGAAGCACTGCAAGGGCACCCGGCACTGTTGGCCTATGATCTCTGGAATGAACCGATATGGACCAACCTCGACCTGCTGGCCCTTACCAAGGAGCAGGTCTGCGATCACACAACCCAGTGGTACGATCGCCTCAAGAATGCCGACCCCGAACATCTGGTAACCTTGGGCGGTGCCATGCACCACGAGTTGGGTTCCTGGGATCCGGCGGTGATGAAGCTGGATTTCTACAGCCCGCATGCCTATCCTGTACCGAACGTACTCTTCAACTATGACCTGAACAACGCCTTTGAAGCCTTCAAAGCGGAGATCTACTGGCTGGGAGCCGATTGCCCTATGCCCTACTTGATCGGTGAAACGGGCTTTGTGGCCGAGAATGATGGGGTTGATCCGCTCGATGCGCTGGACGGATGCAATGGTGAGCATCTGGACCCTGCCCCGGCCTATGACATGCGCCCATGGATGGATGGTACCGAAGAGCAGCAGGCCGCATTTGCGCTCATGAGCCTGAATGCGGTGCGTGATTATCGGGGATCGGGTTATTCCTGGTGGGATTTCCAGAACAACCGGAGCAATTGGCTGCTGGTGCAGAACGAACACCCGGATGATCCGATGAAGTGGTTCCAGGGCAACTTGTTCGCCCTGCTCAAGTTCGGCAACGATGTGCCCATTACGGCACCAGCGGTGCCATGCGCTTTGCCCGAATGGTCGGAGCCCAATCCTTGGCGTGACAAGATCGCCGTGAGCACATTCGCCAACTACGATCCCGGCGAAGCACCGAACGCGCTGCCCGCGCCGCCCGCCAGTTATGGCAGCTGGTACTGCACCGGCGGAGTGGTGTACCGCCAATACACCATCGAAGATGAAGCTACTAGCGAGCCTATTCAACATGCGTTGGCGACGGTGGAGTGGTTCTATAGAACAGCAGATCCGTGGGATCTGGCGACGGACGGACATTATCTCTGGGACCGCAACACCACCGACGCTTCAGGTCAGGTGAATATCCGCAAACGCGATGCGACTAACAGTGCGTACGATGCACCCGAGGCCAAGAGGCTTCTCGTCGATGCTACAGGGGCCGAGCATCTCGACTATGACCCGGATAATGGCGTCCCATGGCCAGGGAACAATGTTGAAATACCACTGGATCGCAACCGGCTTTATATAGATGATGTGCTATCAGGACACACCATACCGCTCAGTGGTGAAGAGGTTCATGCGGCATGGAGCAGTTTGACCTTGAGCGATGTGGTCGTAGAAGGGGATGGTAGCACGGGCGGTACTGCGGACTTCAAGGCTAGGGACCTTGTGCATGTGCAAGGTGAATTCCACGCGCAGCATGGTGCGGAAGCCCATCTGTTCACCGAGCCTACGTTCCTTGATTGTGCGGAGCAGGTGGTGGGCATGGCGGCTGGAGGGCAAGCGGAGCAGCGTTCATGGTTGGCCAGTACCGATGTTGTGCCGAAGAAGCTCGTTTTGAGTTTTGCAAAGCCGGATGTAGGGGTGCGCGTTTTCCCGAACCCCTGCACCACGAGCGTGCAAGTGGTCTTGTCTGAAGGGGTAGGGCACTGCACGGTCAGCAACGCGACGGGTGCGATCGTATACATGAGCGCTGCTGCAGGGCCCATGCACTTAGTGGACGTATCGCTTTGGGCTGCCGGGGAATATTCTGTGCGCGTTAGCTCCGATTATGGAGCGCAGGTAGTCATGTTCACTAAACACTGAGACCATGCTTTCACGCATCTATTGCCTGCTCATGTTTTCGTTGCCCGCAATAGGGCTTGACGCGCAGCAACCTGTTTGGCTTGAGCACTTCGGGAATATGGGAGCTGGTAGCAGCCCCTTTGTACTTTGCGGTTTTGAGCAGAGCGAGCTCTATGCTTTTGGTGCCTTCGCTGGCCCCCCTATTGTCGTTGGCTCGGATACGATCGATCCGGTTGGTGATGAGGACGTAGTGCTGGTAAAACTCGACACATCCGGAAATGTCCAGTGGGTGCGCACCGCTGGAGGCATTTGCTTCAGCGATCATGAATTGAATGGTCCCATAGCCGTAGACCCATCCGGCGACCGGGTGGTGGTCACAGGTAACCACAACTGCGGTGTGATCTATTTCGACACCATCCCGGTCGGTGGTTCAGGCACGATCGATCCTCGCGATGCCTTCCTGGCCGCATACGATTCGGCCGGCACAGTGCTTTGGGCCACCAGCGCCGAAGGATTCGATGTTCGACCCAGAGAAGTATTGCTCGATGCGGACCATAATACCTACTGGTTCGGAGGAATCGCTACAATGCCCGCGATCTTCGATGCGGATGTGCCGGTTATCGTACAACCGGGTGGGTATGTGGCCAAGTACGATCCAATGGGGGGCTTGCTATTCGCTGAGCGATGGTTAACGAATGGGACCATAGAGAACGCTGATCGCTATAGCAGCAGCGAATGGGTATTGTGCGGCAGGGCGAGCGCTGGAGCAGAACTTGATGGCCAAGCCTTGGGTGTCGAATCCACCTATCAAGATGGTTGGCTGGCCCTGGTTGATACGAGCGGCAATCAGATATGGGCAGTGCCTTTCCTTTCTGATTCGAATACCTATGCTTATCGTTGTGCGCGCGGCCTGAATGGCGATGTTGTCATGCTTGGTGGCTATCAAGGCCAAGTAATTTTGGAGAATGACACCCTTTTTGGCTCTGGCTGGGATTACTGCAATTTTCTAGCGTCGTACAACTCTGCTGGTGTACTGAACTGGGCCAGCCGCCTTGGCGGAGATGATCGCTTCACGGCATTCGACATGGAGTGCTCCCCTGATGGCGATATCTACATCCTGGGCGAATTCGAGAACGAACTGGTTCTACCGGGCGTGTCTCCGCTTACGGCCAGCACACCCTTGGACATGTTCATCGCCCGCTTCGATCCGGCCACCGGGCTGTGTCGGTCGGCTTACCACTACGGCAAGGTGGGTAGTTATTACGGGCAGAGCTACGGTTCAATTTGGCCCACAGCCAACGGCCTTTACGTGGCCGATTGCTATGATTCCACCTTCACCATGGGCACGCATGTGCTGGCGCCCAGCGGCCCGGTTGCCACGGACATCTTCATCGCCAAGTTCGACAGTCTCAGTGGCTTCACGGGCATACAGCCCATGCCCTTGCAAGAAGGTGAGCTGCACATTTACGCCAACCCGAACAAAGGCACCTGCACCATCGACCTGCCGCAGCAATTGCAACTCACCAACAACCTTATGCTCTCCCTCTTCGACCAGACCGGCCACTTGGTGCAACGCATGCCTTTACGCTACACGAACGATGGTGTAGCCATCGACATCCGCGCGCAGGCCAAGGGCATCTATCATGTGGAGCTGGGCGATGGCCGGCAGCGGTACACGGGCACCATCGTGTTCGAGTAGCTTCGGGCATGCAATGCAGCAGAGTGGCGCAGGTGTTCGTGGCAAAAGCAACCAATTTCAGGAAGGGGCACAAGACGCCCGCCTGCACGTTCAGCCGGAAGTCTCGCCGGAGAGGGTGGGGAGCCTTGACCGGCTCCACCTGCTGATTCAACTAGCGGCCGGTTTTCCACCCTCAACCGGTCCTTTTTTGCTGCTCCGAACCCCCTCCAGGTCACCGCACCCCCCGAAATTACCCTGAAGAGGGTATTGCGTGGCCCGCTGGGCCTCCCGAACATTGTACCGTCGCCGCGAGGCTCCCGTGGAGCGGGGCCTGAACCACCAGGTGCGGCGCGCTATATGGACCGCTGAGCACGGTCGTTTTGGTAGACGGAGGCCCCGGGGGGATACCCCTGGGGTTCTTCGTTGGCTGCCGGGGCTGATCGAACCTTGGCATGGTCTTACCGGTCGAACGGTTGAAGAAATTCCCTTCGGCTTAACATTTCCGCAGCTGTTCCACCCCCAAATTGGGGCCACTATCCGCGCTGAGCGCCCTCGCCATGCCACTAGCACCCTACACCGGCCCCTTCGGCAAGCCCGAACTCATGCACCTGTTGCGCCGTTCGCTTTTCGGGGCCACCCCGGGCGATCTCGTTCATTTCGATGGGATGACCCTCGATCAAACGATCGACGAGCTGCTCTCCTTTACCAACGATACCCTTCCTCCGGTGAAGGCGTATTCCGACGAGACCGGCAACCCGGACGGTATCGACCCCACCGTGGCATTCGGCACCACATGGGTAACCACTCCCGTTGATCCGCAGAACAACGACCTCACCGGTGCCCGGCTGGCGAGTTGGGCCGCTTGGTGGGCAGGGCTCATGGTGGATCAGGACCGCACGTTGCGCGAGAAACTCACGCTCTTCTGGCATAATCACATGCCCACCCAGATCGGGGTGGTCTTCCATTCCGAGGCCGCCTACCGCATGAACCAATTGCTCCGGACCCGATGCGGCGGCAATTTCCGGCAACTCATCCACGATGTTTCGCTGGAACCGGCCATGCTCATTTACCTCAATGGCTACCTCAATGTGGCGGGGTCCCCGGATGAGAACTACGCGCGTGAATTGCTTGAGCTCTTCACCCTGGGGCAAGGGTCCGGCTACAGCGAGGCGGACGTGCAGGCCGCCGCACGCGTGCTTACTGGGTGGACGGTACTGATGGAATCCGGCGGTGATCCGATCCTCCCGGAACCCATCTTCCTGTTCTTCAACCATGACCAGGACGACAAGCAATTCTCCTCGTTCTTCAATGACACGCTGATCGCCGGACAGACCGGCCCGAACGCGGGGGAGACGGAGCTGAACGCGCTGCTCGATATGATCATGGCCAACGAGGGGTCGTCGCGCTTCCTGTGCCGTGAACTCTACCGGTTCTTCGTGCATGGAGAGATCGATGCGGCCACGGAAGCGGATGTGATCGTGCCGCTCGCCCAGCTCTTCTGCGACAACGCCGCGGCCCCCGACCAGATGCGCATCGTGCTGCGGGCTCTGCTCACCAGCGATCACTTCTTCAGCGATGCCATCCGCGGCTGCATGATCAAGAGCCCGGTGGATCTCGTTATCGGTGAGCTGCGCCTGTTCGGTATGCCGTTCCCCACCCCAGTGCTCTTCGAGGCACGCCACCTGGTGATGATCGACCTCTACTGGCTCGTCGGCTACGCGGGGCAGAACCTGGCCGACCCGCCCAACGTGGCCGGATGGCCCGCTTACTACCTGTATCCGGCCTACGACGACCTCTGGATCGATACGGCCTCATTCCCTGCGCGGAACAACTCGCTCCTCGGTACACTTTATGGCGGCTTCGACACACCGAGCAACACGGTATTGCCCGAAAGTGCCGATCTCCTGTTCCAGTTCGACCTGATCGCCTTCACCCAGCAGCTGGATACGCCCACGGATCCCGAACTGCTCATCGATCAGCTGTGCGAATTCATGTATGTGACGCCGATCTCCGAAGCGGTGAAGGACCAGCTGAAGCAGAGCTACTTGCTGCTGGGCCAGAGCAATGATGACTATTGGAGCATCGCCTACGCGACCTATGTGGCCGATCCGGACACCACCGACATGACCGCACAACTCGTCCCCGACATTTTGAAGTGGCTCATCGGGGAGATGCAGAAGGCCGCTGAACACCATCTATTCTGATCGAACATGATGCACCGCAGGAATTTCATCCGCTCCCTGTCCGCCGCATCGCTCGGCGGCTTTGCTGTGCGCGGTTTCGGCAACCCGCTCCTGGGTCCCGTGTTCGATCGGGCAGGGGAGGACCGCGTGCTGGTGATCGTGCAGCTCTACGGCGGAAACGACGGGCTGAATACCGTGATCCCGCTCGATCAGTACGGCGTGCTGGCCAACGTGCGTTCCAATGTGCTGATTCCGGACCCGCAAGTGCTCGCACTGCAGGGCTTGAACGGTGCCACCGGCCTTCACCCGGCCATGGGCGGCATGCGTGACCTTTGGGATGATGGCAAGCTCGCCATCGTGCAAGGTGTCGGCTATCCGAACCCGGATTATTCCCACTTCCGAAGTACCGATATCTGGGAGACCGGGGCGAACAGCGATCAGTTGCTGGACAGCGGCTGGGCGGGGCGCTACCTGAACTTCGAGTATCCCAACTATCCGGAAGGCTACCCGAACGATACGATGCCCGATCCGCTCGCGATCCGCATCGGCGGGCCCATCAGCATCGGCCTGCAGCACATCGGGGTGAGCATGGGCGCTTCCATCTACAATACCGAAGATTCACTTGACCTCACCGGCAATGTGTTCACGGACGCGGTGACGGCGGACTGCAAAGGCAGCAAATTAGATTTCGCGCGCACGGTGCAGCAGCAGACCGATCTCTACGGAAACGTGATCCAAGCGGCGGCGTTGCCGAACTGCAACCTCAGCACCTTGTACCCCACGGGTGCCCAGCCGGGTGCCGAATTGGCGCGCGCATTGAAGATCGTGGCCCAGCTCATCTGCGGTGGCTTGAAGACGCGCATCTATTGGGTGAGCATGGACGGTTTCGATACGCACAGTGAGCAGGTGGGCGTCGATGATCCTACCGTTGGCGCGCACGCGGATCTGCTCCAAGGTCTTTCCGACAGCATCCACGCGTTCCAGGACGACCTGCAGTTGCTCGGCATCGATGAGCGGGTGATGGGCATGACCTTCTCCGAGTTCGGCCGACGCATCAAGAGCAACAACTCCCGCGGGACGGACCATGGTGCG
>JANOPI010000212.1:0-12515 GCA_031421755.1 Flavobacteriales bacterium
AGGTTGGTCACCTCCTCACTGGCCATGAAATTGCCCGTGAGTACAGAGTACCCTTTTTCGCCGTGCGCGATCATGATCACGCCCTGCCGCTCGTCGGGGGGGGCCGTAACAGCGGCCCCTGCGTTGTGGTGAAACAGATTCTGCAAGCACTCCATCATTACATTGAATACCCGCTTACGCATGCGCCCATCGGGTTCGATCGCCTCCATCTTGCGCTCTACCAGGCCCAGCAGTGCGGTCACCAGTTCAGGAGACAGGTTGCCTTTGAAGGACAGCATGATGCGCTGCTTCTCCAATTCGTCGTACAGGTCGAAAACACGTTCCAGCATTCAGGTCGCTGAGCGGCTATTACCCCCCCTTCACAAAGGAACCCGCAGCTCCGGTCAACCAATGGAAGCCGGAGCCGGAGTTTTCCACGGATCAATGAACAAGCCCAAATGCACAGGGCTTTGGTCCCACAGCAGCCCAATGAAGACCCGGGTACGGCCCCTGGTGTTCGTGACTTGTGGCCCGCCACATGGATCGGAGCCCGCCCTGCGATACTTTCGGCGGCCTCAACGCCATGGCCTGGTACACCGCGTGGTTCGGTACGCGCTACTACAAACTGCTCTACGGGCACCGCGATGACGCGGATGCCCGGGCATGGGCCGAGGCCATCCTGCATCGAGCACGCCTGAAGGTTGGCGACGAATTGCTGGACATGGGCTGCGGGCGAGGCAGGCATGCGCGTTGGTTCGCGGCCCATGGCTTGAAGGTGACCGGGATCGATCTTTCCGAGGAGAGCATCAAGGATGCCCGGTGCGAGTGCCCGGACGCCACATTCGTGGTGCATGACATGCGGAACAGGTTCTCCCAGGGCCGGTTCGACGCGGTGATCTGCCTTTTCACCAGTTTGGGATACTCGCCCGATAGGAGTGATGATCAACGCGCGGTGGAAACGGCAGCTGCGGCCCTCAGGTCGGGTGGGCTTTTCGTGCTTGACCTGCTGAACGGCGCGATCGTTCGCAAAGATCTGGTAGAGGAAAATTGCCAGATGGAGGGTGAAGTGCGATTCACCATGCAGCGGCGTGTTGAAGGGGATACCATCATCAAGGATATCCATGTGGATGACCAGGGTTGTTCTCACCGGTTCACCGAGCGGGTCCATGCATGGACAGTGGACGAAGTGCGCACGATGGTGATGAATGCCGGTCTTCAAGTGGAGGCCATAACGAATGGACCAACACCGGATCTTTTCGACCCCGGGACTTCGGACCGTATCGTCCTTTGGGGACGAAAACCGTGATGGAGATCTCCGCCCTCATAGCCTTGTTCATCGCGTTGCCTTTGCTGGCGGGGGCTTGGTTGCAGCGGCGCGAGGCGGATTCAGACCTGGTGAAATTGTTATTGGCCTTCAGCGGTGCATTCCTGCTGAGTGTGACCGTGGTACACATGCTGCCGGAACTCTACGAGCACGGCGGACAAAGCATCGGACCGTGGGTGCTCGCTGGATTCATGCTCCAGGTGGTGCTGGAGTTCTTCAGTCGAGGCATCGAGCATGGCCATGTCCATGTTCACAAGGGTCATTCGCATACGCTGCCGTTAATGACGCTCCTGAGTCTTTGCCTTCATTCCTTCACCGAAGGATTGCCTTTCGCTGATGGGGCCGTGCGTGCGAACCTTCCTTTTGTTGCCGGCGTGCTCTTGCACAAGGCGCCCATGGCCATCGCGCTGGCCACCGTGCTGCGGCGCACTGAAGTGCCGGCATTCAGGTACTGGATGATGATCGGGATCTTCGCTGTCGCCCTGCCCTTGGGCATACTCACCGGGTTGGCCGGGGGGGAACGCCTCGGTGGCGAGTTCCTGCACGCGGCGCTGGCCGTAGCCATCGGGATGCTCCTGCACATCAGTACCACGATCATTTTCGAGAGCACCCCGGATCATCGCTTCAATGCCAAGCGGTTCATCACCGTACTCCTCGGTGCCGCGCTCGCTTTCGTGAGCATGCACGGGGCGCACTGAACCCCACCTTTTATTTTCTCCCCGGCACACTTGCGGGGTATCCCTTCCGTTCTTTACTTTGCAACTCAAAGTACTTTGCAATGGATCAGAACGACGCACGCTCGGACCTCGCCCACATCCGTTCGCTCATGGAACGCAGTACCCGGTTCATCTCGCTGAGCGGGTTGAGCGGCGTGTTCGCCGGGGTAGTGGCGCTGGGTGGGGCTTGGGTGGCGCAGCATCATGTAGCGGAATTCATCGGCGATTCCAGCTACATGGGTAGTGCTCAGGACCTGACCTATGGCATCGCGCGCCGTGGTGCGCTCCCCTTCGATGCGCTCACGGTCACACTCACCCTGGATGCATTGAGCGTGTTGGGCCTGGCACTTCTCGGTGCGTTCTGGTTCACCTGGCGCAGGACCAAGCGGATGGGGCAAGGGTTGTGGGATGCCAGCGCCAAGAGGCTTACCTGCAACCTGCTGATCCCGCTCGCGGCCGGTGGCATCGTCTGCATCGCCCTCATGTACCACGGATTGCCGGGACTGGTGGCGCCTGCAACGCTCGTTTTCTATGGCCTCGCATTACTCAACGCCAGCAAATACACGCTCGATGAGATCCGCTGGCTGGGTTTGAGCGAGCTGGCCCTTGGTGTGATCGCCTCGTTCTGGATCGGTGCCGGGCTGATGTTCTGGGCGCTCGGCTTTGGCGTGCTGCATATCGTGTACGGCGGCCTCATGTGGGTGCGTCATGAGCGCGACCAGACCAACGCATGATCGAGGGGCTCCATAAAGCGTTCGAAAGTCGGGTGCGCTTGGGCATCATGGCCGTGCTCACCGTGAACGATGAGGTGGAACATGGTACGTTGAAAGAACTGCTCAGCGTGACGGACGGCAACCTCGCGAGCCACATGGCCGCGCTCACCGCATTGAAGTATGTGCTCGTACGGAAGCGCTTCATCGGGAACCGGCCGAACACCGCATACAAGGCCACTGCTGCGGGAACCAAGGCCTTCAAAGACCACCTGGATGCCATGGATCGACTGCTCAAGACGGATCTGCGACAATAACCACCAGCACAAGGTTTTGCCCGACCCTGCGTTACCGGCCATAGTCAACAACACGGATCATGAACACCCCCCGCACAATCCTGATCACCGTCCTGCTGCTCGCGATCGTCTTCGACCGCTTGTTCTGGCACCAGGGCTTCGGTATCAATCTCACCCTGTTCGCCCTGCTCACCATTGTGATCCTGCTTTTGGATCATGGCTGGCAGCGGTGGAGTACCCCTGCGAAATGGAGCGCGTTCGGAGCGGTCATCAGCGCCGTGATGGTCACGGTCCATGGCTCCACCATCGCGATCGTCGCCTCGTTCGCCACCCTGTTCACCTGCGCCGCTTTCGTGCTTTCACCGCGCATGCGCACCGCCACCAGCGCGCTGATCTCTTGGGCTGCCAATCTGTTGATCGCTCCGATCGGCTTGGCATCGGCGGCTGGGGAAGCGCTCCCGAGCACGCCCTCCCTGCGCAAGGGTTGGCGCTGGAGCCGCATCACCATCGTTCCGCTGATCGTTCTGTTCGCCTTCTTCCAGCTTTACCGTGGGGGCAACAGCAAGTTCGATGCGATGACCGCCGGGTTCATGGACGGGTTCGGCGCTTGGTTGGAGGGCTTTCTTGAAGCGGTCTTCACGCCACATACCTTGTTCCTGCTCTTTGCCGTCGCTTTCGCCGCGTCGCTTGTCATGCGGTCCATCGGTGCCTGGCTTGCCGACCATGAATCCGGCTTCTTTGACGCGTTGTCGCGTGTGCGCTTGAAGCGGCCCCATTGGAAATCGCCGCTTGGCATGGCCGCCCTTGACCGTGAGCGACGCATGGCCGTGGTTCTGCTCATACTGGTGAATGGGCTGCTGCTCGTGGTGAACGCTATCGACATCCAGTGGATCTGGTTCGACTTCACCTTGGAGCCGGGCATGAGCCTCAAGGAATTCACGCATGAAGGGACATGGCTCCTGATCATCAGCATCCTCCTGAGCATGGCCATCCTGCTGCACCAGTTCCGGGGCAACCTGAATTTCCATCCGAAGAATCGCTCACTGCTCCTTCTCGCTTCGGCTTGGCTCGTACAGAATTTCATCCTTGGTGTCTCGGTCTTCCTGAGGAACTACCACTATATCGGTTTCCATGGCCTCGCCTATAAACGCATCGGCGTGATCGTGTTCCTGGCGCTCATGCTCGTCGGGCTCGTCACCTTGTTCGTGAAGATCTGTCAACGGAGGACTTTTTTCTACCTGGTCCGAGTGAATGCTTGGGCGGCATTCGCGGTACTCGTCGGCCTGTCGACCATCGATTGGGACAGCACGATCGTGAAGTACAACCTGGCGCACTGGAACCAAGGCGAGATCGACGTGGACAACTACCTGGCCATGAGCGATAAGGTACTGCCACTGTTGTATGCTGACATGGAGCGCGTGGCCCTGCAGATGAGCAAGCATGAGGAGAACGAGGTGCGCTGGGTGACCCAGTTGGATCCGGCCGTATTCCGTATTGAACTTGACCGGCGAAAGGAGCTTTTCCTCTGGCGCTATGAGGTGCAGGACTGGCAGAGTTGGACCTGGGCTGATGAACGCACAGAACGCGCGCTGGTCGCAATGAGATCGACCAAGGACTGATGGATAACGCCCGCATCCGCCGCCGCATCCGCTATTGGACGCTTTTCTTCATCGCCGCGCTCTGGTTCAGCGGGCTCACCGCTGTGCCCTTGGAATGGGGCACTCGCTGGTTGAGCGACCTTACGCTCCACTGGCCTGGGCCATGGCATGGGTGGGCGGAGAATGCCGCGGTCGCTATCGCGGAAACAGGTGGTAAGTATCCTTTCCTTTTTTACGGTACTGACTGGCTCGCTTTCGCCCACATCGTGATCGGCGTGGCCTTCTTCGGTGTCCTGCGCGACCCCGTGCGCAACAAGTGGGTCATCGAATGGGGCCTCTGGTCCTGCGCGCTCGTCCTTGTGCTGGCTTTCGCATGGGCGCCTGTGCGCGGCATCCCCTTTTTCTGGCGCTGTGTAGATGCCTCTTTCGGTGTTATAGGGGCGATACCCCTCTGGCTGGTGCTGCGCGATATCCGCACGCTTGAAAAAAAGGACATATCATGATCCATAAACTACTTGTCCGTTGGGTGGACGGTCCGCTCTCGGCCGGTATCCTGCTTACCATCGGTTGCGCACTCGCTTTCGCCCCGGACCCCTTCCTGCTCATGTTGATGCGTGCCTTTCTCTGGCAATGGGCATTGTACGCGCTGCTGATCGGTCTTCTGGCCTTGAGCACACGGCGTTGGTGGAGTGCCAGTGCCGCGTTCCTCATGGCGCTGATCCTGGCGTTCCCGCCGCAACGGACCGTTCAACCCGTGACCGCACGCTCCGGCGAAGCCCTTATGCGCGTTGCCCAGATGAACCTGTTCCAGCCGAACGACGATCATGAAAAGGTGATATCCGCCGCATTGGCTACCAACGCGGACGTGATCTCTTTCCAGGAGGTAAGCCCGGAATGGGCCATGGTGCTCGGGCAAGGGCTGCGCACGAACTTCCCGTATCAGCGTACAGTTCCAGGTACCAATTGCTACGGCATCGCGCTTTTCAGCCGGCTGCCCTTCATTCATGCCGATCTGCTGCCGCTCGCGCGCCGGACCATGTTATACATTGAGGTCTCCACAGCGACCGGTCCGGTCCGGATCCTGAGCGTGCATGCCACATCCCCAGGGAGCTACGACCATTTCCTGGAACGCAATGCACAGCTGGACGAACTCGCCGGTATCGTGAATGACCGAACCATGCCCGTAGTACTCCTCGGCGACCTGAATACCGTGAGTTGGGACCGTGCGCTGATCCGGCTCTGCGCGCTGACCGGGTTGCGCGAGCATGAGCGGAACACGGATGCTACTTGGCCATCGCTCGGCGGCCTGGCGCTCATCCCCCTCGACCATATTCTCGTAACGGGAGAGCTGGCCGTGGATGGACTGGACATCTTCCCGATCTCCGGATCCGATCATTGCGGGGTATCCGCCTTGATCCGTTCCCGCTCATGAGGATCCAGACCAGTTGGACACGCTTGTTGCCTTGGATGGCGGTGTTTGCCATCGCCATGGCTTTCCTTGAAAGCGCTGTTGTCATCTATCTGCGCGAACTGTACTATCCCGTGGAATTCAAATTCCCCATGGCGCCTATCGCGCAACATGTGGCGATCACGGAACTCCTGCGGGAACTGGCCACCATGGTCATGCTCCTGGCGCCGGCGGCGTTGATCACCACCCGTCGGCTGGAGCGTTTCGGGTGGTTCTGTTTCTGTTTCGGGATCTGGGATATCTTCTACTACCTATTCCTCAAGGCCATCCTTGACTGGCCCGCCACCTTGCTCGATTGGGACATTCTGTTCCTGGTCCCGGTGGTTTGGGTCGGGCCGGTGCTTGCGCCATGCATCGTTTCCTTCGGCCTCATCACGTTGGGCTGCATCCTTCTCCATCGACTTCGACACGACCGGTCCTTCGCGCCGGCGCTTTACCATTGGGCTGCTCTGGCTACCAGCGGCGTTCTGATCCTGTACACATTCATCGAGGAGCCCCTCCGCCACATCCTCGCCGCCGGAGAGAGTGCTTCGCCATTACCGCGTGCCGGGCATATGGCCCTGGACCAGTTGCGCGCTTACCTCCCGGAGCATTATTCATGGGGCATCTTCCTGATGGCCTGCGGGATCGCGACACTCGCTTTGCTGCACCTCTCGCGACGCAAGGCCTAGCCGTGGGTTGCCCCCCTAGACCCCGCGTCGTTGTTGATAAGAACGTAACCCTCAGGACGCAACCCCGTTAGAGCCGTGCGTCTTGGTCATGGAACCCCGAAACAAAATGGTCGCCGAAGCGAGAACGTTCCTCAGGTTGGGCCTCATTGCCTTTACCGGTCTGGCATTCTATTATGCGCATCTTTTCCTCGGTCTCTTCGAGAACGAATTCCTCTTCCGCGCAATCGCTATCCTCTTCCTGCTGTTCGCCCTGCCATTGCCCATCATCGCGTTCAACAACAAGAAGCTGTTCCCGGAGATCAAGGGGAACGGTAAGATGATGCTGAACTGGGCTGCAATGCTGCTCTTCATGCATCACTTCCTCATGACGTTCATCTTCGTGATGATCCTGAAGGGAGGCAAGGTGTTCTGATCGGGATGGACGGGGAGCCATCGTCCCTTACTTTCGGGCTGCGACCAACCATTGCGCCCATGAAACACTTCTCTATCGCCGTTCTTGCCATTGCCACCGGCTCCGCCGCTTCCGGGCAATTGACCATCACGGACAGCCTCTCCAGCGCATTCGTAACTGATCTGCTGGAAGGCCAGAACCTGACGATCAGCAACCTGACCATGAACTGTCCGCCTACCGCTATGGGCCACTTCTCCGGAGCCTCAGAGATCCCTATCGCCCAAGGGTTGGTCCTTACCACCGGCACAGCCAATGCGGTTGCTGCCCCTGTTTCCTCTTTCGCTAGCGGGGGAGCGATGGGTGCGGGTGACATGGATCTGGATAATGAGCTCGGTGGGTTGTCCCCTTCCTATGATGCGTGCGTGCTCGAATTCGACTGTGTGCCGATCGGGGATACGCTACTCTTCAATTTCGCCTTCGGCAGCGAAGAGTACCCGGAGTTCGTGGGATCGAGCTTCAATGACATTTTCGCCATCTACCTGAGCGGGCCCGGGTTCCAGCCGCAGCAGAATGTGGCGGCGCTGCCGGATGCTACCCCTGTAGCCATCAACAATGTGAACGCTGGCTTGAACGCGACATGGTTCGTAGACAACGAAACGCAGAACGGCCAGTTCGTCGCCTATGACGGATTCACCACGAATCTCACCGCATTCGCAGTGGTCGTACCGGGTGAATCGTACCATTTCAAAACGGCGATCGCCGATGTGGCGGACGCGGTTTTCGATAGCGGTGTGTTACTGGAGGCGTTCAGCTTCCGGAGCATGGGTGGTCTTTCCACAGGCGTTGGTACCGCGGGCGGGCCGAATTCTCCGATGGCCCGCATGCGCGATGGGCAATTGGAACTTTCATTTCTCCATGGCCTCCAAGGGTCCTCAGCGGTGATCCTCGACCCCATGGGTCGAGTTGTGCGCATCGTGCCGATCTCCAGCACTTCCTTGACCGTGAGTGTCGCATCGTTCGCTCCCGGTGCCTATACCGTGAGCATGCCCGCACCCACTGGTGCCATCGTGCGCCGATTCGTGAAAGATTGATCGGTGGTCCGCGTTGGTACAAGAGCCCCGTCTCAGGACGGGGTTCTTTTTTTCCCACCCGTGCAACCTTTGATGCGGACCTCCGTTTGACTAGTACGGATCCAGACCTATCAGATCCCGGATCCAATGACACCCCTGGTCACAGGAGGCACCAAAAAGCCGAAGAGCAGAAAAAGCCTTTGTCCAAGCCCGTAAGCTCGGAGACCAGGATACTCGAAGCGCGCCCCGTAAGGCGCGCTTCGCAATTTTCAGCAGATCGGTATTCTGCGCGATCGATGCAGCGGATCTTTCCCTGATGCACGGAACCCGTCTCGCGGTTCAATTCTTCATGTTCTCGAACTGCAGCGGAACCTCGAAATCCGTAACGCGACACATGGCCATCACAGCTTGCAGGTCATCGAATTTCTTGCCGTTCACCCGGATCTGGTCATCCTGTATCTGGGCTTCCACCTTCAGCTTCATCTCTTTGATGGCCTTGATGATCTTCTTGGCCTTCTCGCGTTCGATACCGTTCTGGATCTTGATGGTCTTATAGAGCAGTTTGCCACTGGGCTGTGGCTCCTCCTTCAGATCGTAGCTCTTCACATCGATCTTCTGTTTGGTGCTGCGCTCCAAGAGGATGTCCACGATGGAGTCGAGCTTCAGGTGGTCTTCTGTACCCACTTTGATCGTCAGCGCCTTCTTGTCGAACTCGATGGTGCTGTTGCTGCCCCGCAGGTCATAGCGCGTCTCTACTTCCCGCTTCGCGGTATTGATCGCGTTGTCCAGCGTTTGTGGGTCCACTTTGGAAATGATGTCGAATGAGGCCATTGTATGGTGGATCGTGTTCTACGCAAGTTTACTGTATCAACTGCTGCCTGAGGAACCTCTTCGGTCAATACCGATCAGTACTGAAGGCCGGAGGTATTTTCACCTTGCCACCCTACCGAACATGACACCGATCCAGGATCTGCTGCTGCTCGCAGCCGCTTGTGGTTCCTGACAACAAGTGCCCAGGAAGAGCTGCGCACATGGAGCGTCATGGCTACACTGCCGAACGGAAGTCCACTCGACATCAGGGCCTTCGACGCCGATGGATCACTGCACGATGCGAAGGTCTTGCAATGGGGCGATGCGCATCTGTTGGATATCAACGTACTGATGGCCGGTCCTGAACTTCCGATCAGAATGACCGCCAGCGATGACGCGTTCCTGCCCGTGAAAGCAAATGCTGCGGATGGGAAGTTGATGGATGTGAAAGCCACCTCACCCGATGGACCGAAACTCGAAGAGGAGGGCGTCGAGTGGTCCGGGCGCATCGCACTCATCAAGGCTATGGGCCCGGGTCAAACGCTACGCGGCGTGAATGCCATTTCACCCGAAGGCCGCATGCATGATGTGGAAGGTGTAAGGATGTCCGACGGACCGGAGAAAGGTAAGGTCGCTGGGTTCGCTATCTCTGCGTGCATCAAGTTCCTTCCCCAAACGATCGCGAAGAATGAAGACCTTATCTGGAATGTGAAGGGCATTGGAACGGAGTGGTATCCCTTCGGGGTGAAAGCGATCGTCAAGAACAGAAGTGTACACGAGGTGAAGGCCTTCATGGAGAATGGCGATCGTTGGATCATGGACTGCAAAGCGCTTGTCGAAGAGAAGGAAGTGGCCGTGAACATGCTCTTGAGCGATGATGCGCTCATCTCCGTGAAAGCCGTCGCAGCGGATAGATGGATCCATCTACGCTAGCCTTCAAATTCGCGCTTGGTAGGTGTAGAGCTCGAAGTACCGCCCATCCAACGCGATCAGTTCAGCGTGTGTGCCGCGCTCGACGATGCGGCCATCCTCGATCACGAGTATCTGATCGGCTTGGCGGATCGTACTCAGTCGATGGGCGATGACGAATGTGGTCCGCTCTTTCATCAATTCATTCAGGCTGCGCTGGATGAGTGCTTCGCTCTCGGTATCCAAACTGCTCGTGGCTTCGTCCAGGATGATCACTTTCGGATCGGCGAGAATGGCCCGCGCGATCGCTACGCGCTGGCGTTGGCCGCCGCTGAGCTTTACGCCGCGCTCACCGATCACGGTCTCCAATCCTTCCTCGAAGCGATCCGTGAACTCATTTACATATGCGGCCTTTACCGCCTTCTGGAGTTGGTCTTCCGTGGCGTTCGGCCGAGGGAAGAGGATGTTTTCACGGATCGTCCCTTGGAAGAGGAAGTCGTCCTGCAACACTACGCCCAGGTGTCGGCGATAGCTGGCCAGGTTCACCGCGCTGAGATCTTGGCCATCCAATGTGATACGACCAAGCTGCGGGGTGATGAAGGTGGCCGCCATACTCGCGATCGTGGTTTTTCCTGATCCACTTGTGCCTACCAAGGCGGTCACGGTGCCAGCGGGTGCTGCAAAGCTGACCTCGTGTACCACGGGCTTGCCTTCCTCATAAGCGAACGATACGTTCTCGAATCTGAAATCGCCCCGCACCCCGTCGAGCACCATAGGCCGCTCTTCCGGATGATCTTCCGGCTCCATGTTCATGATCTCCTCGGTGCGATCCAGCCCAGCGAAGGCTTCGGTGAACTGGCTGCCGATGTTGCTCATCTGCACGATCGGCGCGATCATGAACCCCAGAAGCACGGTGAACTGGACGAACTCACCCGGCGTGAGTTCTTTGTCGATCATGAGCGACGCGCCGATGCCCATGATGCCCGCACTTGCCAGGCCGAGGAGGAAGGTACTCATGCTGCTGATGAAGGAGGTAGCAGTAAGGCTTGACTTCACGTTGTCGAACAAGCGCTGCACCCCTTTTTCAAAAGCCCGGTTCTCCTGCTCTTCCGCGCCGAAGCCTTTGATCACCCGAACTCCGTTCAACGTTTCTGTCAGGCGACCGGTCACCTCAGCGTTTATCACCCCGCGGGTGCGGAAGATCGGCCGGATGCGTGCAAAGGCCTTCATGGCGATGAATGCGAAAAGGCAGACAGGCACCAATGTATACAGCGTCATGATCGGACTGATGTGGATCAGCCAGGCCAATGATGCGACCGCTGTGATCGTTCCACCGACCAACTGCACCAGTCCCGTGCCCACCAGGTTGCGTACACCTTCCACATCGCTCATGATCCGACTCACCAAGGCACCGCTCTTCGTGTTGTCGAAAAAAGATACCGGCAGCGAGAGGATCTTGCGCTGGACCTGTGTACGCAGTTGACTGATGAGCAGTTGGGCCTCTACGCTCAGCAACTGGGTGAGGAGATAGCTCGTGACGCTCTGGATGAGCAATGCGCCCAGCACGGCAACCAGCAGGATCTTCAGCATGCCGAAGTCGCTTTTCGCGACAACGTCATCCAGCAAATACTTGGTTGAGCCGGGCAATACCATACCCGCCGCGCGGCTGATCACGATCAGTCCAAGGCCGATGAGCACGTTCTTCCGGCGAGGCCAGATGAAGCGTTTGAACGCCTGTCCCCAACTGACTTTGATCTTCGCTGGTGGAAGCGTTCCAGCGTTCACGCGTATTCTGGCGCGCGGGCCATTGGCCGTGCGTTCTGCGCGCGCCATGCGGCCGGGTCTAAGTATGGATTCGGACATGTTCTTGACAGGCGTGCGTGCCTTGCAGTGCCGCAAGAAAGACGAACAGAACCTCCGATCACTTTGATCGGGCGCGGCCAAAGCCGATCACTCGATCACCTCAGCGTTCGGGTAACGACCTTTCCAAAATGGGAACGCCTTCATGCTCTTGAGATGCACGATCGTACGACCATCCAAACGCACTTTCACGAATTTGGTGCCTGCCTTCGGTTCTGGAGGCGTTAGGATCAAGGTCTTCTTGCGACTGCTCATGGTTCTAAACTGCTCTTCTATCGGCGGGGCGAGACCGGGAGAATCGTGCCGCTTTCCGGATCAAAAGGCGTGCGAATGTAGTCTGATCGGTGGTTGGCCGTCCAGCCCGCGTCCAGCTTGACTTTCCAATGATCGTTAACGTTGACTAAGCGTGTTGGTCAATACCTGCCGATCAGGCAGTTGGGCGGGCCACCCACAGGTCCAGGACCAGGTCCAATTCTTTGTCGGTCCGCACGATCTCGCAGGCCCGCATCATCGTGGTCCGTGCAGCGTTCATCTCCTCGGTGGGTTCGGTGGGCTTGGCCTCCCATGTCGCCCGATCAGGCCAAATGGCGATGGCCACATGGCGCCCGTCCTTGTCCTTGTGCATTCGGCTACCCAAACTGTTGCGGGTGCGCACGAACTCGTTGGTAATGAAGGCCCACGCATCGAGGAACTCCTGCTCCCGCTCGGGTTTT
>JANOPI010000213.1:0-13367 GCA_031421755.1 Flavobacteriales bacterium
GAAAACATTCTTGGCGGTCTGTTGGCTGATGGTGCTGGCCCCTTTCACCTTCTTGCCCTTCTTCTTCTCATTGTATTCCATCGCCTTGCGGATCGCCTTCCACGAGAAGCCATGATGGTGCAGGAAGCGCTGATCCTCAGAAGCGATCACGGCCAAAGGCATGTTGTGGGACATCCGATCCAGTGGTGTCCAATCGCGTTGAACGCTGCCCAGATCGTTTGATTGGGCCACCATCACCCAGGTGACCGGCGGGGGAATAATGCGGAGCGCCAACACCCAGAGCACGCTGACCAGGATGGACCAGAACGCGATCGCCGACAGAACCGCCAGTACCCGTTTGAACATGTGGCGAATCTATCCGGGCAGGAACAACGAACGGGACCCTGGGATCCCGTTCGCTCATCGGTTGTTCCGGTCTCAGACCTTCCTCTTCGAAGCGAGGTAATGGTCGATGATCAATGCCAAGCCACCGAAGACCAAGATGGAGAAGAAGTACGGCACCGGATTGCCTGGATCCTGATCGTACGGAGTAGGTTGTACAGGCATCACCCAGCTCAACGCGTAGCCGCATAACACACCCAGACCAAGCCCGACCATCAGTAACCCCATCTTCAATGTGTACCCGCGCCCGTTCGGCCTCACTGTCGCGAAGTCACCAGGTGTCAGTCCTTTCTCGATCAGGGCCATCCGCTGGCGGTGCCTGCTGGTAACGATGATGTAGATGACGCCGAAGCTCGCGGCGAACAATGTGAGGGGGATGAGGATCTCTTCGTTCATGGCGGGGATGCGTTTTGTCGGTTGTTACCCATCTGACGCTGATGGTCGAATGCCGGTTACGATCGCAACGAATGCCACCTGCTTATCTTCAACACGTCCCGGATGCCGTGTAACCACAACGGGAGAACAGGCGTCCCATCCGCGCCCGAAGACGTGACGGAACAAGAAGCCATAACGAAGAGCCGTTCCGGTGACCAGTCGGCATTCGCGTGGATCGTGAAGGAATACAAGCACATGGCCTACACTGTGGCGATGCGGGTATTGCGGCACCGGGAAGAAGCCGAGGAGGTTACTCAGGATGCGTTCGTGAAGGCCTACCAGAACCTGGCCGGGTATCAGGGCGGTTCGAAGTTCTCGACGTGGTTGTTCAGCATTACCTACCGAACGGCGATATCCAAACTGCGGGCAAGACGGGCTGCGACGAGCGACCTGGAGAACGTTCCAGAGACGTTCGCCGCGAGCGTTGACAGCAGCAATGGAGAGGTCGGGGACCGCCGAGCAGCATTGGAGCACGCCCTTGCACGACTTTCTCCCGAAGATGCTTCAGTAGTGAGCCTGTTCTATCTTCACGAGCAGAACGTGGAGGAGATCGTAACCGCTACCGGATTGTCGGCGTCGAATGTGAAAGTGAAGCTTCATCGCTCGCGCAAGAAGTTGTTCGAGATCCTGAATCAACACCTGAAAGAAGAGGTATGGACGCTCCAAGAGGAATGAACGAGCAGGATGCCGACAAGCTCCTGCACGACCTGTTCCGGGAAGCTGGCCAGTTCTCCGCACCGGAAGGACTGGACGCCCGGATCCTTCAGCGGATCGCTGTTTTGCCAAGGACCGCGCTCGTTCCGGACAAACCGTTGTTGCCCAAATGGGCCTGGTTGGTGGCATCACCGATCGTCGTCGGCATCGGATCCATCCCGGGCGGCAATGCGTCCAACTCATGGTTCGACCGGATCCCGTCGTTCGATTGGAGTTTGGTGATCGGTTCACCATGGTTGATCATGGTCCTGGCCAGCTTCGCCGCTCTGCTGAGTCTGGATGCATGGCTCAACCGGAAGCCGGTCGCACTTGCCGCCCGTTGATCAGAGCAATAGGCACGCTGTCGTGAGCGAAGCCTCGTGATCCAGCTCAATCCACGATCAGATCAAGAATGACCGTGCTACCGTCGAGCAGGCAATGTACGGAATAGATGCCGGGAGGTAAGGGTGTCCGATCGATGGGGTTCGCGCCGGAACGCAGAGAAGATGCCAGGCCGACAGGCTGGCCCAGGGCGTTGTGCAACTGGGCTGAAGCGATTTTCACGGGTTGATCCACGTGCAGGGTAAAAAAGCCGTTGTTCGGGTTGGGTGAAAGTCGCACAATGAGAAGGCGAAGGAGCCCGGCTTCGATGCCCGCGCAGGCATCCACCACCACCTCAGCACTCGCGTAGCCCGTGCATGCACCGTCATTGAAGCTGTACGTGATCGTATGCTGCCCGATGCCCGCGAGCTGCGGATCGAAGAGGGTTCCGCTCACGCCCGCACCCGCGTAGCTGCCACCGGCCGGCACACCCGCGCTCAAGGTCTGCGGCCCATCGCTCAGGCACACGGTATCCAGCACTTCCGTGTAGGTGATTTCCGGCTCGGGCACACTGATCACGGGCACAAAATCGAAATTCGGGCTTTCGCCACAGCCGTTGTAGTTGTAGAGCGCATAACTCCCGTTGCCGTAGGTGGCCCAATCCACCAAAAAATGGTCCGTGGTATCGCGGTGCTCGTTCCCAATACTGTCTGTCCAGAACCAAATACCTCCGGGTTGTTGACTGTCCAAGAACACACTGTCCTGATCACAGGCCGCTATGGGGAAGTCTTCGGGCAGGATCACGGGTTGTACAATGCTGGGCACACTGTCCACCACCACATTCACGGGCATGGAAAGATGGATCTGCCCACCGCAACCACTGATGAACGCTTGATAGCTGCCAGCCTCATGCACCACAAGCTGCAGGCCGAAGAGGTTGTTCGGAAAAAACTGGCCGTTCTGCCACCAGAGCACCGAGCCGAAGGGGTCTCCGATATCCGCAACGAGGGTGAGGCTATCGCCCGCACAAAGAAGACTGTCCTCGCCGAAGAGGATGCTCACCGTAGGCGGTGCGGGTTGCGGAATGTAATTGAGCGTGAAACCGCTGCTGCTGTCCACCCCACAGGCATTCTCAACAACGATGTAGTAGGTGCCCTCGTCGTACACGGCCAGTGTGCGACCGGTATCCCCCGTGCTCCAGTGGCCCACCGTTTGGGTGTACCACCAACCGGGGTAGTTGTTGCCCAACACCACGCTATCGCCGGGGCAAATAATGTCGGAAGTGTACAGAACGCCTGTTTGTTCCGTGCCGTTGATAAAGCGAAATTGCTCCGGTGCCACGGGCCATGGCACATGACTTACATGCACAATGTTGCTGAAGCTTAGCCCGCAGGCTTGCTCAGTGCGCACTTGGTAGCTGCCCGCATGCGTAACGCCCACGCTGGCGCTGCTGCTGCCGTTGCTGGCATCGCCAACCGGCCCCATCCACACGCCATTGGTATTGCCGCCAAGCACCACCGTGCTGCTATCGCCACAGAGCACGGTATCGCCGCTGATGGTTGGTGCGTTGGGTACGCCAGGGTTAACCGTAATGGCTATGACGGGCGGCTCGGTTACACCGCACTGGTTGGTCATGGTGCAGGACCAAACGCCTTCATCGCCTTCGGAAATAGCGGCGAACTCCAGCAATTGGTTCGTTTGGCTCGGCACAATGCTGCCATTGCGCCGCCACACTACGCTGGTTGCGTTCACATTCTGCAGATCATAGACGAAGTAGCTGCCCGCACATACCGAAAAGCTGGTGGTTAAGCGAGGCTTATAGTTGGGCTTGCGGCAGATCTCGATCAACTCGCTCGAACCCATGTTCCCTTGCCCATCCCATAGGCCACTTCGAAGGCGAAGGGTGTCGGAAACAATCTCAAATTCAAACAGGCCATTATTGTAGGAACCATAAAGATGACCGTTCGAAGCGCTCAGTAGGCCTGCAATGTTCGCATATGCGGCTCCGGACGAGGGTGCTATATCACCGAATCGGAGCAAGGGAGTATACGTATTGGATATTGGATCAAAGGAAAAAAGAAGGCCGGAATAGTTGTTTATACCGCCGTAATTTGTTCCGCCCCAAGCTTGACCATAGAACAATCCATTGCCACCATCGGTGAGGTGTATCGTTGGCTTAAATCCAAATGTATCGGCACTAAAAGCGTACACAGCGGAAATTACATTCAAAACAGGGTCATATTTATAGATGGTCCCATAGCCATGATCTTGGAACGGTTCGATACCAACAAAACCAGTGGCACCTGAAAAGCATGTGGAATAATACGCATTATTGTACTCTACCCACCCACCATATGGGTCATATCCTTGCACTGGATCCTGAAGACCAAGTAACGTAGCATAGCTGTTCGTAACAGTATCGGCAATTCCGATCGCGCCAATGCTGATGCGATCCTTTGCTTGTGCCATCATCAATCGACCATCAGGGAGCAGAAAAAGACCATTATTCACTGCCCGAGGATACCAGTCCAACATATTCTGAAAACCAGGTATCGAGGCGATCAATGACAAGGTGTCCAAATCGATGTGATACATGAATATCCGCAAACTCGTTCCATCTATCTGATCAGCATCGTTCGGTCTAGCAGTGCCCACACCGATGAGTTCATCACTTGCCGTTGTCAGCAAAGGCAAAATACTTTGGAATCCAAGCGTGATCGCGTCACGTAGCCATGGAAGTGCCAAACTATCAAGGTTTATCGCAACGCGCAAACTATCCGTAACGGGATCGATCTCATACAGGTTATTGTCACCGAAGCAATAGAGGTGGCCGTTGCCGGCCAGCGTCAGCGCATGTGGCCGCCTGTGGCAACAGGAGTCGAACAAAAAAACGTACTCGGGGTTCAACGCGGTGGAGTCCACATGATAAAGCACACCCCAACGAGTCGGCGCGTTTGGATATAATCCACCATCACTACCAGCCACCCCCCAATACTGATGCTGTGCCATGCACGCCGGGGGGAGCGAAAACAAGACGGTCAACAACAGCCACTTTCCGTAAACATTCATGGAACAGGCGCAAGAAGGTGAAAGACACTACGAACAACCACACCACAGCCCCACCGCGAAGATCCGCGATGGGGCGCGTGTGAATGGCGGTTCTACTTATCGGACACGACGAAGGTCTTGTTGGTGATCTGGCCGTCCAGTTCAAGTTGCAGGGTGTAGGCACCGGGCAGCAACTGTGCGTTACCCAGTTCATTGTTGCCTTGGCTCACCTGTTGCATCGGGCCCACAGCGGCACCTTTCGCGTCGTAGAGCGCCACCTGTCCGTTGGTAAAAGATCGGTCGATGCGCAAGGTGAAGGTACCGTTGTTGGGGTTGGGCAGGAGCTTGATCACCTGATCATTGAGCAGGCCGTCTGCTGCGCCATCCATAACGGGCGCACGCGGTGGTGCCATCGGGGCATTGTCACAGGTGGCCACGCATGGGGGCCTGTAGGTACAGCAACCCTGGGCTGCGGGAATGGTCACGTTGATGGTGAAGGAGCCGGCACCGCCACTGTTCAATTGGTAACTTGTGGTACCCGAACCGGCTGCGGCACTGGTGGAGCAGTTCCATAGCTGATAGGTGCTGCCGGCCGGGCCGGCATTCACACTCACCACGGAGTAGAGCGAACCGGCACACGGACCGTTGGGCACGACTGTCGCCGTAGCGGTGTACGGGTTGGTAAGCGTGACCGTGAAATTGAAGACCACGGCCCCGCAGCCCGGGGTTGTGTTCGTAACGCTGCAGGCATACGGCCCCCTAGCTGTTCCTGCGGTATTGCGGACAGTACTTACCCCGTTGGGCGCGGTGGAAACGGCGCTGGGGGAGAAAAGCGGGGCGAATGCCCAGGTGTACGTGCTACCACTCTGCACGTTGGCCACGGCGAAGGCGGCCATGCCAGCGACGCCCACATTGTAGCATTGGGGGAAGGTGACCACGGGCATGATGGGGTTGAAGCCCACGGTGCGCGTATTGGTGGTGCAGCAGCTGGTGCAGCTGCATATAGTGCAGCTCACCGTGCCCACGTTGGTGCCATTGGGCGTAACGGTGATGGTGTTGCTGGTGCTGCTACCGGACCACCCGGCGGGTATGTTCCAACTGTAGGTGTAGGGTCCACCTGCAGGTACTGAAACCGTGTAGACGATCGGTGCGGTGCTGCCGGAATTCAGGCAGGTGGGGCCTGCGGTGAAGACGGGTACAGCGGGCTTCACGCAGATGGTGAGACTGCTGTTACCCGGGCAGGATGTGCTGAAGGCGGTGATGGTGTACGAACCAGGCAACGTACCAAGAGGTACGGTTATGGTGCGGCTGCTTTGAGCGGGGTTGTTGTTCACGAAAGTCCAGCCTGCGGGCAAGGTCCAACCGGTGCTGTTGCCTTGTGCGGTGCCTGGCAGGTTGGCCGTGAATGACGCACCTGGATTTACGCAGGTGCTGCTGGCCGTGAGCAAGGTCGATGCGAAGGTGCGGTTCACGATAAAGGTGGTGCTGACCGATTGGCACGACCCATTGGCCGAAACTACCGCGAGCACACCCGGGTTCTGATCCCCGGCGGGGGCCGCAACAGTAACGCTGGTGGCCGTGCTGCTCACGCTCCAACTGTTGGGGAAAACGCTCCAGGTGTGCGTATTGCCATTGTTGGTGAAGGAGAATGTAGCCGTGGTGGCATTCGTGGCCAGGCAGAGCGGTAGGGTCAGTGCCGGAGAAGAGGATGTGGACAAGATCGGCATGCTCACACAACTGGTCCGAGCATTCATCACCGCATGTGTAGGAAAGTCGGCTAATGTGCCATCCCATGGATTGCATCGTCCAAAGCAACACTTGAGTGTCCATGGCTGTGGAAAATTGGCTACATCTGTCAGCAATGTGCTTGGTGTTAGCAGCACGATCGAACTCGATTCGGCTGAGTTATTCGTTGGAATCATTATTTGATTGCCGTTCGCGGCATAGGCTTCCCAGTAATATTGATCAAAACCAATGTTGGCGTTCACATTATCGCCAGAAGCGATGTCCACCGCATAGACATATTGCTGGCTCGGAGCCCAACAAGCAGGGCCGATAATGGCAGGGTTCGGGGTGGTCCAGGTCTTGAGGACATCGAACTCGATGAACTTGTTGCAAACGCCGTCAATATAGTCCACGCGCACTCGGCCCTTGCTACGGGCACGGCTGGGGTTGCTGGCCTCGTAGGTGCCGGGTCGGTAGCCAGTGTTGTAGGACTCGATGTTGGTGGTGACCACCGCACCGACGGAAACGGTTGGCAAAGCTGGTGGCACCGCTGCGGTCTGATGGGAGAGGTCACCAGTACCGGTCCATTTGATGATGCCCCCACCGTTCCATGTGAAGTTGCCGCCAGCACCGGGGATATCGAAGGGATCGGGCATGCAGACGGTACCACCTGCACCAACTTGGTTACCACCACCACCGGAGCCCGCTTGCACCACGGTGCAACCAGCGGGCACGGTAACGGTGAATTGGGCAAGAAGGACTGGACCGGAGGCAGCGCATAGCCCTAAGAGCAGGGAACGCCACAAGCGCCTGCGGAACGAATGACTGAACGTTTTCATGGGTACACGGGTCAGGTTATCCTGCACCAGGGAAGTGATGCCTGCCCACAAGCAATGGGCGATCTGCGAGAAAGTAGCATGAGCGGCGCTCATCTTCGGAGCGAATCACGCAAAAGGACGATAGCGGGACGCTAGGTGAACGGCCCATTTTCCACTGGTGCGTCCGGGTCCAACACTTCGTATGGACCAGCCGGCTAAATTCACCACGCGTCCAGCTCTCCCTGGTGGCAAGATCACGAAGTACAGGGAGCCATGAGCATAGGAGCGCGCATCAAACACCATAGGAAGGCCTTGCGGTACACGCATGAAACGCTCGGTTTCCTGTTGAAAGTGGATCCGAGCGCGATCAGCCAATGGGAGCACGACAAGACGCAACCGAGCTTGGCGCATTTGGAAGCGCTCGCAGCTATTCTGGAATGCACAACGGACTACCTACTGGGAGGCGCAAGCGGTATGCTCCCGACTTCCCACTCGGGAACCTGATACTGCGAAGAGGGGATTGTGGGCGGTGGGAAAGAATGTCACCGCACTTAAAAAAGCCCTCGGGCAGCAGCCAAAGCGGCCTCGTAATCCGGCTCCGCACCCAGTTCTTTCGCCACTTCCACGTAGCGCACCACGCCTGCTTTGTCGATCACCCACGTTATGCGACCGGTAACGCCCGACATATTGCCTTCGACGATAGCGGCACCCCAGACATGGGCCATATCGTGGTAGCGGAAGTCACTGCCCGCTTCTACGTTCTCGATGCCCTCGGCGGCGCAGAAGCGCTTCATGGCATAGTGCAGATCCACGGTCACCGCGAGCACCTTGGCTCCCAGGCCGGTTGCCAGTTGATTGAACGTACGTGTTTCCAAAGCACATGTGCTGGTATCCACGCTAGGGAAGGTGAGCAGCACGACCACTTGACCTTTGTGATCCGCCAATGTGCCTTCGCTCTTGTCCAACTTCACGTAGCGGAGCGTTGGCGCTGTGGTGCCAGGCTGGGGAAGTGGGCCGTGGAATTTCGGTTGGGGCATTCTTGAAAAGTTGAAAGATGAAAAGAGAAAGCGGAAACTTGACGGCCGTGAGCGGCTGTTTTCAAGTTTCAGCTTTCTCTTTTCCTATTTCAGATAGGCTGCTCGTTCATCACCGCAGGGATGGCGTCTTCATAAGCGTCCATGGCGTCGTCGATGTGGCCGAATGGCTCATCATCGACAACGAGTTTGCCTTTGGTGACGTGACCCAGCAAAATGAAGGGGACCTGGCTGGTCTTCATGAGATCGAGGAATTCGGTCTCGTTCTCCTCGTTGAGCGCGACCACCACACGTCCTTGGCCCTCACCGAAGAGGAACGCGTCAGGGCGGATCTCGCTATCGGTGACGACGTCGAAGCCGAGGTTGTTCGGCATGGCCATTTCCACCAAGGTCGTCCAAAGGCCACCGTCGCTGACGTCGTGGGCCGTGGCGATGATACCGCGCTTGATCAACGCGCGTATGACCACATGCAGGCGGTGCTCATCGGCCAGGTCGAAATACGGTGCCGGTGAACGCAGCACATTGTGGTGGCGCACGAGGTACTCGCTGCACGCGATGTCCTCCGTCACCTTCCCGATGAGGAAGATCTGGTGGCCTTTCTCCTGAAAGGCGAGGGTCATCCGTTTGCTGATATCATTCAGCACGCCCACCATGCCGATCGTCGGTGTGGGGAACACGGCCACATCGCCCTTGTCGCTCTGGGTCTGGTTGTAGAAGCTGACGTTGCCTCCGGTCACGGGTGTTTTGAACTCCACACACGCCTCGCCCATGCCCTTGATCACGTTGGCGAATTGCCAATACACTTCCGGATCGTACGGGTTGCCGAAGTTCAGGCAGTTGGTCACACCGCACGGCTCGGCACCAGTGCAAGCGATGTTGCGCGCGGCTTCGCTCACGGCGATCATGGCACCCACGTATGGGTCGGCATGCACGTAGCGGCCGTTGCAATCCACGGTAACGGCGAGGGCCCTGTTGCCACCAGCTTCTTTAAGCAGAACGAGCCCGGCATCGCTTGGAGCGTTGGTGCTCATGTTCAGCGTGCGCACCATGGAATCATACTGCTCGTACACCCAGCGCTTGCTGGCGATGTTCGGGCTGGCCAAAAGGTCGAATGCGACTTCTTTCAGGTCGTCGGGCTCCGGCACCTGCTCGATGCTGAAATCCTTGTTCTCCTTGAAGTACGCGGGCTCGCGCTCTTCCCGCGTGTACACCGGGGCACCGCCACCGAGCACAAGACTTTCCGCAGGTACCTCAGCGACCAGTTCGCTCTCCCAAAAGTAGCGCAGGGTGTTGCCTTCGGTCACCACACCGCATTCCACACAATGCAGGTCCCACTTGGCGAAGATGGCGGACACTTCCTTCTCGCGTCCTTTCTTCACCACTACGAGCATGCGCTCTTGGCTTTCGCTGAGCAGGATCTCCCACGGCCGCATGCCGGCTTGGCGCGTGGGCACCTTGTCCAGGAAAACGTCCATGCCGCTCTCCCCTTTCGCGCTCATTTCACTGGTGCTGCAGGTGATGCCCGCAGCGCCCATGTCCTGCATGCCGATGATCGCGTCCGTCTGCGCGAGTTCCAACGAAGCTTCGAGCAAGAGTTTCTCCATGAACGGATCGCCCACTTGAACGGCTGGCAGATCGTCCGTGCTGGTATCGGTGATGTCCTTGCTGGCGAACGAAGCGCCGTGGATACCGTCCTTGCCCGTTGCGCTTCCGACGATGAAGACCGGATTCCCCACGCCGTGAGAGGTCGCGCTGATCACCTTGTCCGTGCGCACCACGCCCACGCTCATGGCGTTCACCAGCGGATTGGTGGAGTAGCACGGATCGAAGTAGACCTCGCCGCCAAGCACGGGCACACCGAACGCGTTGCCGTAGTTGCCGATGCCCTTTACCACACCGCGCATGTGCCAGCGGGCGTGCGCGTCCTTTTCGATATCACCGAACCGCAGTGAATTGAGCTGTGCGATGGGCCGGGCACCCATGGTGAAGATGTCGCGGTTGATGCCGCCGACACCCGTGGCCGCACCCTGATAAGGTTCGATGGCACTGGGATGGTTGTGGCTTTCGATCTTGAAGGCGCAGGCCCAACCATCACCGATGTCAACGAGGCCCGCGTTCTCTGCCCCCGCTTCCGCAAGCAGCTTGGGGCCGGTGCGTGGCAGCGTTTTCAAGAGGCGGATGGAGTTCTTGTAGGAGCAGTGCTCGCTCCACATGGCGCTGTAGATGCTGAGTTCCGTGAAGTTGGGTACGCGGCCCAGGATCTCCTGGATCTTCTGGTACTCCTCTTCGCGCAGACCTAGCTTCTTCGCTGTTTCGAGGGAAGCGGGCAGGCGGTCGGGAGCGGGAGCATGGGCCGCAGGCGCGGACGTTGTCTTGGTAGCCATAGGGGGGCCAAATGTAGAAGCGGTAAAGTCCCGGATCCGGACGCGACCGGTCAGCGCCATCCATTCTCGCGGTATCCGGGCATTCCCGCAACAGGCCACTTCAACGTCCGGTCAGCGTCTAAGGGGCACGGTGGATTGAAATGTCCACATTCGCCCTCCCGACGGATCGGGATGAACCACATGCTCGGCGCCCTCCTCGCTCTCGGCTACGCGGCGCTGTTCCTCTTCGTCATCCGATCCCTTCCGTTCTTCAACGCGACGGGGCTGTCCAAGCGGACGATCGGCAGCCTCTTCCTGCTGAAGATCCTGGCGGGCACCGCGCTCTGGTACGTTTATACCTACGTGCATACGGACCGAGCGACGGCGGACATCTACCGCTACTTCGATGACGGCAACATCATGTTCAGCGCATTGCCCGAGCACCCGCTGGACTACGTGCGGATGCTCACCGGCATCGGCAACGACCAACGTCGCTTCGATGTGTACTACTATCAGGTGATGAACAACTGGTACCGCCAGTACGAGAGCAACATGTACAACGACGCGCACACGATGATCCGCTTCAACGCGTTCGTGCGGCTGTTCTCGTTCGGGCAGTACCATGTGCATACGGTGTTCATCTGCTTCCTCTGTACCACCGGCCTGGTCGCGCTGTACAAGGCGTTCGTTACACGCATCGCGGGACATGAGCGCGTATGGGCCCTTGCGCTCTTCGTGCTGCCGAGCGTACTGTTCTGGTCGAGCGGGGTGATCAAGGAGGCGCTGCTCTTCTTCGGGCTCGGGCTCTTCGCGCTCACGTTGAAGGACCTTCTTAGGAACGGCGTTCGGGCCTGGAATCTCCTGTTGTTGCCATTCTGCATCGTGCTGCTCTTCTTCCTCAAGTTCTACGTGCTGCTGAGTTTGTTGCCGGCCTTCACCGCGTACGTCTGGTGCGTGCGAACGGGCGGGGCGAAACCGCTGTTGAAGTTCGTCGCCACCTACGCCGTCTTCATCGCGCTGGGATTGAACAGCGACCTCTTCTACAGGGACTTCCGGATCCTGGAAGTGCTCTGGGTGAAGCAGCGTGACTTCATCGGCATGGCCACAGCGGCCAACTCCGGCAGCCTGGTGGATGTCGCCGAGCTGGAACCGAACGTCTGGAGCTTTCTTCAGGCTGCTCCCCACGCGCTCTACATGACCTTCCTTGCGCCGCTCACGGCATGGGGCAACGGTGCGCTGGGCATGATGAGCGCTCTGGAGAACATCGGGCTGCTGGTACTTGTCTGCATGGCCGTGCGTTGGCGGCGGGTGTGGAACGAAGTGGATAAACCCCTCCTCTGCTTCTGCCTGGGCTATTGCATCCTGCTCGCATTGGTGATCGGGTGGACCACGCCTGTGATCGGCGCCCTGGTGCGCTACCGTGTTCCTTTGCTGCCCTTCCTGCTCCTGGCCTGTTTGTGCTTCGCTGATCCGAAGAGGATACCGTTGCCGGGGTGGCTCAAAACACTGAAGACATGAGGATCCGTTGTCGGTTGTTGGTTGTCGGTTGTCGGGCTGCCGACAGAGTATCCACGGGAGCCATCACTGCGGAGCGATGTGCGCTCTTTCCAAAACGCCGGACAACCGACAACCGACAACCGACAACTCTCTTAGCGATCGTCCTCGCGGGCCTCACCTCCTGCGCCTACAAGCACAAGGACGCCGACCTGGTCATTCACAACGCGCACATCGTCACGCTCGACAGCGCGGACCACGAATTCCAAGCGATGGCGATCAAGGATGGCCGCGTGGTCGAGCTCGGGCCGGAGAACCAGATCCTGAACGAGTACACGGCGAAGGAAACCTATGACGCGGCGGGGCGAACAGTGTATCCGGGCTTCATCGATGGGCACTGCCACTTCTTCGGGTATGGGCTGAACAAGCAGAAGATCGACCTGCAGGGGGTGAAGGACTGGGCGGAAGCGATCGAACGCACGTCAGCTTTTGCGAGAGAGCATCCGGACACGGAGTGGCTCCTTGGCCGCGGCTGGGACCAGAACCTTTGGGCTGACAAGTCATTCCCGAGCAACGCCGAATTGAACACGCTCTTCCCGGACCGGCCTGTGCTGTTGCAACGCATTGATGGTCACGCTGCCGTGGTAAATCAAGCCGCGTTGGACCGTGTGGGCTTGACCGCGAAGAGCTCCATCGCGGGCGGAATACTGGAATTGAAGGATGCAAAACCGACCGGCCTGCTCGTGGACATCGCCGTGGACGTTTTCCAGAAGATCTTCGACGAGGCGGATGAAAAGACCAAGCGGCAGGCACTGCTCGACGCACAGACGGATTGCTTCGAAAAGGGCCTGACGATGGTCTGCGATGCGGGGCTGGATGTCGGCACCATCGAACTAATCAAAAAGATGCAGGAGGAAGGTGCGCTGAAGATCCGCGTCTACGCGATGGTGGCGGACAAGCAGGAAAACCTGGACCACTTCGCGAAGACCGGTGCCATCAACACCGATGGTTTGTGGGTGCGTTCAGTGAAGGTGTACGGCGATGGCGCGCTCGGC
>JANOPI010000214.1:0-6404 GCA_031421755.1 Flavobacteriales bacterium
GCATCCCCGCGTTCATAGAATCCCGCACTGGAATGCGGATAATCCAGCGCATCGGCCACCAAGGCCCATTCACCGGAAACCGGGTTGGCGTGCATGTAGTCCAGTTTATGTTCGATCATGGCTCCGTCGAAGCACGCGCGAATATCGGAGGACGTGGTGAACACCCGGTGCTCCTGCCCCCCAACTGGCACGAGTCTTCCAAACTCTTGGCGCGGGAGTTAGGCCAGCCACGGGTATGTCAACGGAAGCTGGTCGTCCTCCCGTGCCTACGATACCGCCCCCCGCTGGCGCGTCCCCCGCAGCAGCTCACACATCCCCGCTCATCTCCTTCTGAGGCGGGGCCTGCTTTTACGCTTCTGGGCCTGGTCAAAGGCCCCCTGTCTGGCGCGAGTCTTCCAAAACCCCACTCACGCGCTCGGCTGCCGCGCGAGGCCCAGTGGATCCGGCGCTCGGCTTGAAACGTATGTCAAGGGTCTGCCGAGTGCCAGGAAAGCCCATCCGCCTCTGGCGGCCTCTGGTAACTTCGCATTCCATGAGCGAACACCTGAAAGCCCACAAAGAAGGAACGCTCTACTTCTGCACATTGTCGGTAGTTGGCTGGGCCAATGTATTCACCCGGGCACACAATGCGGAAGTCATCATCGAAAGCCTGGCCTACTGTCAAGCCAACAAAGGGTTGGAACTGTTCGCGTACGGACTCATGCCCAGCCACCTGCACTTGGTCGCGCGTGTGCAGGTGGGTCCACTGTCGGACGTGCTAAGGGACTTCAAGAGCCATACGGCCAAACGCCTGCTGCACCTGATCGCCAATGAACCCGGTGAAAGCCGCAAGGAGTGGTTGCTGCGGTTGTTCCGGGAGGCCGCGCTGGAAACCAAGCAGAACCAGGAGCTGATGTTCTGGCAGAAGACCTTGCATCCGATCGAGATCACGCATTCTGCGATGTACGAGCAGAAGGTGGCGTACATTCACAGCAACCCCGTGTATGAGGGGTTGGGCACCTTGCCTGAGCACTACGCATGGAGCAGCGCACATCCAGAGCGTCCGTTGACGATGTTCGAGGATGCACGTTGAAACTGACGGCCGGAGGCCGGGGCGTGTGGGGCACTCGCTGCAAGCGAGCGCCGGGATGCTCTTGGCAGCGGTCGGCCGAGCGCGGGATGGCCTAGCGCCCGACCCCTCTTTCAGCAGCGTTCAGCCGAGCGCGGGTGGGGGCGGTTGTCAGAAGGTGACCAGTCGGCAGGTACTCGCCTTGCCGTTCGTATCCATGATGCGCACCAGATGCGCACCGGGAGCCAAGCCGATAAGGTCGAGGGCGCGGCGCTGGATACCCGGCGCTGTGGTGACCTGCTGCCAAGAACGGACTTCACGTCCGGTGGCATCCAGCAATGAGATGGTCAGGTCGAGCCCACCACCGCAACTGAACAACAGGTCCGTGCTGCCCGTTGCCGGGTTCGGCCATGCCGCCGCGCCGAAGGAGTTGGCCTGGCCCTCGACCATACCGATGCCCTCGAAGCTGCCGACCACCCCGGTGTAGGTGTCCTCGAACACAGTCCCATTTGAGGTCCGTGTATAGTGGGTAACGGTGAGGATGGGCACCTTGATGCCGGGTGCGAGCCATTTGTAAGTATCGTAAACAAAATCGATGTTCGAGCCCAAGGACGGATTATCAGTATGGGTCTCCACGGAATGTACGCGGAGCACATTCGGCACTGCTCCCTCCGGGGTGATGACCGTACCGAAACCATCGGCGGTGACGGTAATGCTGCCGCTGCGCTGATAGTAGGCCTCTCCATCGAGTTCGGCCGGGCCGCTATAGGTGTCTGTGAATGAATCCCCGTTCGTGAAGGGATACTGCATGAACTTAACCGGGTTGGAGTAGTCGAGCACGTAGCCGGTAGTGCTGGCGATGCCGAGTTGTTCGAAGGTGTTGGAAGATGCCGCGTATTAGACGGTCTGCTGGTTCACCGTCTCGGCTACCGTAGCGGCGGGGAACAAGTTGCCGGAACCTGTGGAGGCCGGGTCGAGCCATGTATCGCCCGAAGGGTTGGTGCAATTGAGCGCGCTGAGGTCCCAGAACTGGTCAGCACCGCCCGGTCCGGGATCGAGGTAGCCGCAATCACCCCGCAAGAAGACATCACCGGGCACGGGTATGTCGCTATTGGTAATGGTCGGTTGCGCAGCAGCGATGGTTATGCCCAAGCTGAAAACGGTGAAGAACGTGTAGCGTGTGGTCATGGAAGTGGGTTTGTACGAATGTATGCTTTTGTACTACCGTACGACGCAAACGATAGAAGGCGATCGCCCCCCTTGCTAGTTCTTCAAAGGAATCACCCACGACGAACCGTGCTCATTGCCTCACCAGCCCTTGCTTGGCGCGAGTCTTCCAAACCCCCTGACTGAGCGCGAGAGTTCCCCCGATAATCTGGCGCAAGTGTTATGCGTGGGCGGGTGTTGAGGGCGGGCAGGCCGTCCACTTGTGCCCTTCGGTCACATCCAGAGCAACATGGCGAGTTGTAGCAGCACACCCGCAATGAGCAAGGCCGAACCCAGCCAATAGAACTTGCGAAAGCGGCGATCCTTCTGTGTGTTGCTGTTGATCTTGGGAATATCATCATAGGTCATCACACGCGAAGGCGCAGGTGACACGAACACGACGATGATCGTTCCGATGCCACCACAGAGGAACGCGATAAGCTCCAAGTGCTTCATCGGCTCACGCGGTGATCTTCTGTTCTTCCTCGAAGATGTCCAACTATAAGCTTCCCCATAGTTCGGCCACGTGAAGGTAGAGGTCAGGCTTCACCTGATAGGGGAGTGCTTATCCGTTACGGTTGAGCACGCGGTCCGGACAAGTTGTGTGCTACCTGCGCTTGGCAACAAGCACATACACCAGCACCAAGACCGGAGTGAAGAGCGCGACGGTCAACAGCAACCGCGTCGGGAGTAGTGCCACCATACAACCGGAAAGGAAGAGGACGATGACGAATAGCACGGCCTTGTGGATTTTGGACCGCTTATGATAGTCCAGGAAGATGAAGAAGGCGGGGAGGCTCGCGAGACCGAATAGGCTCAGCAAGGTGATGGCCAGTTCTTCCCTGTACATGGGCCATCAGGGGTACTGCCGCAGAATACCGGCAGCCGTCGCTGTCCACAGTGCTGCCGGCAGCACTGCCTGTTTCAGCGCGCTGTTCGCCCAGGTGTTGCACGTGAAGAAGAGGCCGTAGTGGCCGCTGCCCTCGTAAAAGGCATCGTGCTGTTCATAGTAGCGGTGGGCGATCCAGATGGGCCGGCCGTTCTTGTCCCGACGGAACCCGGCGCTGATGGAGGAGGTCAAGCGCTGTAGTGTTTCGTTATGCACCCGGACGGATCGGCAGCGCTCATTCACTTCTGGTGTGCTGCAGAAGGTAACGTGCATGGCCGAGCCGCTCAGGCCGAACGCGGCTTTGAGGGCGGTGCTCGCTTTCAGGTCCGCCCATTCCTTGGTCTCCAGGTAGAAGCCCTTGTCGCCCCACCCGAAGGCTACGTGGGAAAAGGCGCTGTCGCCAACGGCCGTGTGGCTGAACGACAGGTCGTGGGACCAGTCCCTTGCCGCACCCCGCAGCGGCAGGATGATGTCCGTATGAACCCCGTTGCTGCGGAGAAAGACCGCGGTGCCGTCGACCGGTTCGCGGTAGTCCGTGTTCACCCCGATCAATGGAAGCAGCCAAGCCGCTAGGCCATAGAGCAGGACCAAGGCCAGTAGCCCCAGGAGCCCCCGACCCACGAGCCGGATGGTGCAGCGGGCGGCCTTCATGCGAACAAGGATAGGTGACAACGTCGGGAATGACGGCGCTGCGCATCTTTGCGGTCTATTCCAACACGATGACCCCACGCATTCTTCTCTGCGCCTCCGTTGCTGCCCTGTTCGCTTCCTGCTCCAGCCCAGCTACCGAAGGCCAGGGCGAAACGAAGGATACGGCCGCCACTTCACAAGCCGCACCCGCCGTGCAGTACTACGGCGATACGAGCACCTCCGACGGTGCCATGGCCATGGCCGATTTCGCGACTGCTGTGGCCGGCAAGGATTCGCTGGATGGCAAAGTGGATTGCGAGATCATCACCAGCTGCCAGAAGAAGGGCTGCTGGATGACCGTGCAGATGTCGAACGGAGAGCCGATGCGTGTGGGCTTCCGGGACTACTCCTTTTTTGTGCCCACCACCGGACTGGAAGGCAAGAAGGCCGTGATCCAAGGCCGGGCCATGCGGGAGATCACCGATGTGGCCATGCTGAAGCACTACGCCGAAGACGAGGGGAAACCCGCTGAGGAGATCGCCAAGATCACGGAGCCGGATACGAGCTGGTCGTTCGTGGCGGATGGGGTGATCATACGGGATTGAGTTTTGGGAGTTTTTGGAAGGGGCCGTCCGCTGCGCGGGCGGCCCTTTTTTTTGTGTTGGGACACGGATGGAGGGGATGAACACAGATGAAGGTCAGGTCTGTGGAGGGTGCCTTCCGCTGCGCGGGCGGCCCTTTTTTCGTGTGGGGACACAGATGGAGGGGATGGACGCTGATGGACACAGATGAGGGTTTCAACCGTTTATGGGGCCTTCCGCTGCGCGGGCGGCCCTTTTTTTCGTTGGTCCACACAGATGGAAGGGATGAACACCGATGGACACAGATGAGGGGGGAACGATGAAGGGGCCTTCCGCTGCGCGGGCGGGTGGTTGGTGTTCACACACTGATGTAAGGGATGAACAGAGATGCACACAGATGCATGCGTGTTTTCGGTTTTCTTCGCTGGAAACATGAACACTGGACCGGAGGAGGGGTTTCTCTTCAAGAAGGAAACGGAGGCCATTATTGGTGGGGCCTTCGAGGTGCTGAACACGTTGGGTCATGGACTCTTGGAGAAGCCTTACGAAGGCGCCCTTTGTGTGGAGCTTGGGTTACGAGGTATTCCCTTCAAGCAACAGCCGCGATACGAGGTACCGTAAAAGGGCGCGGTGGTCGGACTTTATGTGCCGGACCTGGTCGTGTTCGATGCGGTTGTCGTGGAAACCAAGGTGATCGATCGCATCACGGACCACGAGATCGGCCAGCTGGTGAACTATCTGCGGATCACCGAACTACAGGTAGGCCTGATCCTCAATTTCAAGCGCGCACGACTGGAATTCAGACGCGTTGTGCTCTAGTTGATCATCTTAGATCAAATGTGTTCATGGGTCCCGAGGTGTCGGGACATCGGTGTTGAGATCAGAACGCGGGCTTATCGGGGACTTCCCAGTCCACTCACCTGTGTCCATCGCGAGCGAAGCGCGGCAACGTATCCATCTGTGTCCATCGGTGTTCATCGGCGTGGATCGGTGTTGGTATTCACCGCCGCCGAAGGCGGCGATACCTTCGCCGCGCATTATCCAACGCATCATGAACTACGGTATCGCCGTTCACGGCGGCGCAGGTACGATCCCCATGGAAGACATGACGCCGGAGCGCGAACATGCGTACCGTGCAGGCTTGGAGGAGGCGCTGCGCCGAGGCCATGCTGTGCTGAAGGACGGCGGTAGCGCGCTGGATGCGGTGGAAGCCGCGGTGCGCTCGCTGGAGGACTGCCCGCTCTTCAATGCCGGGCGGGGGAGCGTGTTCAATGCGGACGGTCAGCATGAGATGGACGCCAGCATCATGGAGGGGCATATGCTGCGCGCCGGTGCGGTGGCGGGCGTGGGCAATGTGAAGAACCCCGTGGGCCTGGCACGCCGGGTAATGGACAAGAGCCCGCACGTGCTGATCAGCGGTATGGGTGCTTTCGAGTTCGCCCATGCGGAGAAGGTGTTGCTGGAAGACGATGAATACTTCTTCAACCAGTTCCGCTACGATCAATGGCAGCAGGTGGCGGGAACTTCCGCCGTGAAGCTGGACCACAGCGATGCGCGCGATGGCAAAGGCAAGTTCGGTACGGTGGGAGCGGTAGCACTCGACCAGCATGGCCACTTGGCGGCGGCCACCTCCACCGGCGGAATGACCAACAAACGCTGGCAACGCATCGGCGACAGCCCGATCATCGGAGCCGGTACCTACGCGAATGACGGTACTTGCGCCGTGAGTTGCACCGGCCATGGCGAGAGCTTCATCCGTGCGGTCGCCGCCTATGACGTCAGCGCGCTCGTGGAGTACAAGGGACTCTCACTGGAAGATGCCGTGCGCGAAGTGGTGCACCGCAAACTTCCGCTGCTCGAAGGCGACGGCGGCCTGATCGCGATCGATCGCAACGGACACATCGTGCTGGACTTCAATTGCAGCGGCATGTACCGCGGGCATTGCGCGGCGGACGGCGTTGTACACACCGCGATCTTCCGCTGATCGGGGGTGCGAACGATCAGCACTTAAAGAGTTGGGGAGTTGTAGAGTTGCCTACCGGTAGGCAAC
>JANOPI010000215.1:0-6605 GCA_031421755.1 Flavobacteriales bacterium
CCTTCCTCTTCATCCTGAACAAGGATTGGGTGATCGATGCGAATGTGCAAGCGAATGACGCGAAGTGGATCAACACCAGCTGCGACCCCAACGGGATCGCCTTCGTGCATTCCGCCAAGGGCAAGGACAATCGCAAGGACAAGGTGATCATCGAGGCCAAGCGCGCCATCAAGAAGGGTGAAGAGATCACCTACGATTATGGTATCGTGCTTTCCGAGCCGCCCAATAAAGCCGAATTGCTGGCCTGGACGTGCCGCTGCGGTTCACCCAAGTGCAAGGGCACCATGCTCAAGTGGAAGAAGCCGCGGAAGAAGGCTGCGCCGAAGAAGGTCGCACGCAAGGCCGCCTGACAGCGCTTGGCCGTGGCACGGCCCTTGCCCGTGTTGCCGGATTACTTTTGCACCATGAACCGCATCTCTTTATCCGTTATCGCCGTTTTCCTGCTCGCTTCGCCCCTCCTGCATGCGCAGGACGACCCCAAGGGCAAAGCCATCATCGACAAGTTGATCGCCAAAAGCAAGGCGTGGACGAGTTTTGAGGCGGACTTCACGAGCGTGCTGGTGAACAATGCCAGCAAGCTCAACGTGAAGCAAGAAGGCCATGTGCGCGTGAAGGGCAAGCTCTTCAACCTGGGGCTCACGGACAACACCGTGATCAACGACGGCAAGGCGATCTATACCTACAGCAAGAAGAGCAATGAGGTAACGATCAGCGACCCCGCTGACATGGACAAGGAACTCGACCCGACCAAGCTGTTCACCATCTATGAGCAGGGCTTCAAGAGCCAGTTCGCCGAAGAGAAAAAGGCGGCGGACGGTTCAGTGGAGCAGATCGTGAAACTCTTCCCTTTGGAGCCCGGCAAAAAACCCTACCACACGGTGATCATGACCGTGGACAAGGCCAAGGTGGAACCGAAAGTGGTGAAGGTCCTCTACAAGGACGGCAACGAGGTCACCTACACGCTGAAGAAATTCACGCCGAACGTTGATCTGTACGAGAGCGTGTTCGTCTTCGACAAGAGCAAGTACCCTGGTGTTGAGGTGAACGACGTGCGCTGAATCCGCTACCAACGAAATTCGCAGGGCATCCGATCGGGTGCCCTGCTTTCTTTTGCACCATGCCGTACCGCATTCTACCTGTGCTCCTGCTCGTGGCCTGCATGAGCGACTTCCGTGGACCCACCGAACAGGGCGTGGCTCCACGGGTGGCAGAAGAACAGAAGCCCAAGTTGGACAGCTACCTCTTCATGGACAGCCTGAAAGAGATCCGCTTCCTGGTGAGCACGCACATGCACATGTCGCTCGGCGTGCGCTGCCAGGTAGAAGAGATCACACTTACCGCCAAGGGCGAGAAGGAGCCGAACCGTCGCATAGCTGTGGCGAACATGCATTGCCCCTGCCCCACGCAGGATGGTCAATTCCCCGGTGTGCAATTGATGGATTTCAACTTCGATGGGCGCAAGGACATCCGGGTGATGCGCATGAGCGACGACCTGACGAACCCCGCGCACAACTACTGGCTGTGGAATGAAGCGGAGCGCACCTATTCACCTTCCACCATACTCGACAGCATACAGCAACCGATGTTCGACAACGAACGCCAGCTGGTGAGTTCACAGTGGTACGATGGGGGCTTGCACCGGGGCGGCAGCACCTTCCGCTACCAGCATGACCACCTGACGATGGTAAGCAACATGGAGAAGTTCAAGGAAGGCGACCACGAGCGTTGGGTGATCTGGGGAATGAAAGATGGTCTATTGATACCGATACAGGAAAAAGAGGTCCCCTTGCCGAAATGACGAACGAACACACCGATCATTTCGCGGCCAACCGCGCGTTATGGAACGCCCGGGCCGAGTTGCACTACAACTCAGCCTTCTACGATGTAGAGGGTTTCGTACACGGGAAGTCGACGCTGAACGCCATCGAACTCGATCTGTTGGGTGATGTGAACGGGAAAGACCTGCTGCATCTGCAATGCCATTTCGGGCAGGATACCTTGTCACTGGCACGGCTCGGTGCGCGCGTTACAGGACTGGACATATCTGCTACCGCCTTGGAGAAAGCCCGCGTGCTCGCGGATCGATGCGGATCGATCGCGCACTACGTGGAGAGCAACGTGCTGGACCTACGACCTGAACTTGAAGCGCGTTTCGACATCGTGTTCACCTCTTACGGCACCATCGGTTGGTTGCCGGACCTCCGCGCTTGGGCGCGGAACATCGCGGCATACCTCAGACCTGGCGGCTGTTTCGTCTTTGTGGAATTCCATCCGGCGCTGTGGATGTTCAGCAACGGCTTTTCGCACCTCCAGTATTCCTACTTCAACCGCGAAGTGATCGCGGAGGATGAGCCCGGCTCCTATGCGGATCGTAAGGCATCGATCAACCTGCGCTCCTATGGGTGGAACCACTCGATCGCCGATGTGTTGCAACACCTGATCGATGCGGGCCTGCGTATCGATGCGTTCCGTGAGTTCGACCGATCGCCTTACGACTGTTTCCAGAACACCGTGCCGGCCGATGACGGTCACTTCATGATCAAAGGCATGGAAGGCAAGTTGCCGATGGTGTTCGCGTTGCGGGCGAGCAAGAGTTGACCCTCACCAGAGCAACACTGAACCCTCTATGGTCATTTCCGCGACCCCGGCTCAAGGCCGGGGTGACATACACGATGAGTTTGGTCCGGCCGCCAGTGGCGGCCGAACCAAACTCCTAGCAGAATGTCATGCCGGTCCTTCGGCTCCGCTCAGGAGACCCGGCATCGCGAAGATCCGCACCAGAAAGGACATCCGGGAATAGTCGCGGCGGGCCCACCTGTCCACCAACAGGCCAACCCGCCGCTGCCGAGCCGTGGCTCAGCGTTCGATCACCACCGGCCGTACGGTCGGCACACCATCCTGGATGATGCGCACGAACCAGATACCCGGGGACAGGTCACGCACGTCCATCATAACGCGCTGCTCGGCATTGATGGCTTGTGAGGCGAAGTCCATGGCCACACGACCGGTGGCGTCCATCAGTTCCACCGTCGCGCCCGTGGTTCCTGCGGGAATGATCACGTTCACCGTCTCACGCGCGGGATTCGGGAACACAGCGACCGTTCCATCCGTGCTCAGGTCCTCGATCACCGTCTCGTCGCCCTCCAACCCTTCGCCCGGCATGAATGCCGTACTGGAGATCTGCGCTGTGATGCTGTAGCAAGCGCTCGAATTGAATGCACCGGAGACACCGTACACCTTCACCTTGTAGTTGCTGCTTACCGTGTTGCTGTTATAGATGATCTGCTCGCTCGTGGTACCACTGTTCGCGGAAGTGGCGAGCAGCCCGCTGGAGCGCCAGAGCTGCATGTCATAGTTGGCCGGCAGGTTGGTGAGCGTCACCTTGATGTAGCGCTGGGCACTGCTGTTGGCGAACTTGAACCAATCAACATCCGTTGCCGAGGCCAGCCGTGCGGTGATAGCTTGGTTCGTACCGATCGTGCGCGCCCCGCCATTCGTGTTGTTCGGCTCGTAGTTGTCCGTGCAGGTCGCTACCACAGTGGCTGTGGCCGTAAGCGCATAGCAGGTGCTCGTGCTGAACGCGCCGTTGTAGCCGAAAACATGCACGAAATAGATACCGGCCGCCGCGTTGTTGTACGTGATGCTCTCGGCCGTTGTGTTGCCCGCGGTGGAGCTGGCTACCTGCGTTCCTGCGCTGTTCAACAAACGCAGATCATAGTCGTATGGCAGATTGCCCAGGCTGACGGTGATGTTCGCTGTGGCGGTGAGCACCAACTTGTAATAGTCAGCGTCCGTTGCGGAGGAGATGACGGCAGTGTAGGCTGTGCCACTGTTGATCGTGCCCGCCGTGGCCGTTGTACCGTTCGGCTCCTGGATATCCGGGCAGCCGCTCGTGGTGAGTGTGGTGAAGCCGGTCGCTCCGGAATAGGCTGAAGAACCACCACTGCAGATCGCGAGAACTTGGAATTGATAAGCCGTGTTCGCCGCAAGTCCGGACAAGTTGTAACCCGCTGAAGTGAGACCGGTCACGGTCGTCCATGTGCTGCCGCTGGTGAGCTTCCATTGCAAGGTGTAGCTCGTGGCTCCGCTCACCGCGCCCCATGAGAGCGAGGCGCTGGTGGTGGTGAGGCTTCCGGCGCTCAAGCTGGCGGGAACGCCACATGTGCCGGGAGTGGAGCACGCTGTAAGGCATGAAGCGTTGTTGATATTGTTCACGATGAGCGTGGTGGGCTGGGGGCCGAAGCCGTTCGCGAAGCCGATACCGACACCGCTCACCAGATGGCAGTAGCTCATGATGGCACCACCACCACTGGCGGGCAACGCGGCCGTTGCGCAAGAACCTTCGGTGTAGCCCGCAGCGGGACCACAGCCGTCGATAGCCGTGCTGTTACCGTTCCATGCGCATGCGTGCGTATGGCGCGAACCCATATTGTGGCCCTGTTCGTGCGTGACCACTTCCACGCTCCAACTGTACGTGGGCACGTTGCTGTATGAGCTGCCGATGTCGCTATAGGCCATGCGATACGCCGTATTCGATGAACACATCGTGTTCACGTAGGCGACCCCACCACCGCCGACATAGCCCAGCAGATGGGCGAGATTTCCGTTGAAGCTGGTGCGGTACGCGCCGAACTGGTCCAGCAGATCGCCGGTGCTCGTGGCCGTATACGGGCTGGCCACATCCCACACGAACACTTGGGAGAGCTGCACGCTGATACCGTCATTGTTGTACAGGATCGCGCTCTGATTGAAGAGCCCGGTCACATAGTTCGTCGCGTTGGTCACGCTGCCTTTGCCTTGGAAAATGTCGTAGTTCACTTCCCAATAGAGCCGCACGCACTTCACCGTGCGGTTGTCGCCGACGGGTGTGAGTTCTTCCGCTGTGTAGCCGTGGCCATCGTCCTCCGTATCGCAACCCAAGACGGGCGGCTCACGCATATCCTCCTTACGGTAAAGGATGTGCGTTCCTTCCACATCGCCGTCCAACTTGCCGATTGTGAAGTCGCCATCCACCTTGCTGATGAAGCCCATCACCTCCTCCTTGAAGATGCTGATGGCCACGAGCGAGTTCGGATCGCCGACGACCGCGCCGCGATAGTAGAGACCCTGATCGTACGGGAACGCCTCACCGGTGCTCGCGATCACCAACGAGAAGTCATCGGTGAAGATGTCCGTGAGCTCCAGATCGAGCGCGACTTGTCCGGCCGATGTGGGCAGTTCCAGCCGCAACGTGGAAGGCCTACGGGCGATCACCTCATCCATGGCCGAACGGGCCGGTGCGAGGAGCACAGCGTTGTCCAGGTCCTCCTGCCAACGGGCACCACGCTGCGAACTGGCGGGCGCAGTATTGAAAAGAGCCACCGGTTCGAAGGTGGCTCCAGACTGGCGAAGTGCCTCGATGCGTTGCGGTACGAAGCCCGGCGTTGACCGTTGACCTTGCGCGATGGCAGTGGCGCAGATCAGGAGAAGAGCGGGGAATGCGGTGCGGTTCCTCATAGGCACAATGGGAGTTTCGATGTGCGGCAAGAGTATCCCTGTATGACAGCCTTCGCACGTGTAATTCGTCCGAGCGGGTGTCAGAGTTCGACGAAGGGGATCGCGCGCTCTACCGTTCGGACCCGATCACCGCGCAACGACGAACCGCTCGGTAGATGGCGTGCCGTCGATCACCGCAAGCACGGTGAAGACACCGCTGTGAAGCGATCGCAGATCGAGCGATGCGGAAAGGGTATTCATCGATCGGTCGAGCACTGTACGCCCGAGCTGGTCAGTGATGAGCACGCGATCGATGATCTCCGGGCTGGTGATCGACAGCCGTTGCGTGGTCGGATCGAATGTGGTACGGACATCCGCTATCGTGGAGATCCAGCCGAGCGCCAACGCTTCTTCGACGGTGATCACAACCTGATCAGAAGTGACTCCGCACGGGCTGTGATCGCATGTCCATTGCAGCACATTCTCGCCGATGGTACCTCCCGTGTAGACGGCGTACGGATCGGTAGGGTCGGTGATGATCCCTGCACCAGCGATGATCGTCCACTGGCAAACAGCAGGGAAGATCGCCGGTGTGGCTTGCAACTGAGCGAAGCCGGGCGGGCTGAACACGACCTGATCCGGGCCTGCGTCCGCCGGCGGGAAATCGACCTCATACAAAGTGATCTGGACCAGATCGCTGGTCGTCTCGGTTCCATCGGTAATGGTCCACTGCAGCACGTTCATCCCGTAGGCCACATCCACCACCTCAGAAAGTGGATCGTTCGCATCGATGATCGTCAATGCTCCGGAGATCACGGTCCACGTTCCGATCTCAGCCCCAGCCACCTCGTTCGCTTCCAAGAAGGTGTTCGGGATGCAGAGTTCCTGGTCCGGCCCAGCATCCGCGATGGTGACCTGGGCCGCGAGCACGCTGGTGCATGCCAAGGACGTTACAAGCAGTGATGATCGCAGGGAACTCATGGGGCTGGTGCTTTCCGCGAAGCTCCGGGCTGGACAGGTCAAGCGAACAGGCTATCACACCAGCTATTCAACACCACGGGGTTCGTTCGCCGTGCGGCAAGTGGAAAGAAGTTCAATGCGCCACGATCACCTTGCTCCCCGCCAACCAT
>JANOPI010000216.1:0-3750 GCA_031421755.1 Flavobacteriales bacterium
GGAAGCCGAAGCGGGTATGAATTTCAACGAACAGGACCCTATGTACTTCATGATCCGCAGGAGCGACCTGGCCGCACAGGACTTCAGTCGGGTACTCTGTCACTTGTATACCTCCGGCCCGGATCATTGGAGCAAGCTCACAGATGCCCATCCGCGGCGCGAGCGGTAGATCACGCTCTTCCTGCTCCCCGCATCAGCCAGCGAGCGGATCCTCAATGAAAAAGGGCGGCACATGGCCGCCCTTCTTGCAACGTCTCTTTATAGAGGTCAGTCGGCCTTCAGCACTGTGCGCTCGAGCGTGCCTTCCTCCGTGATCAGGCGCAACACATACGCGCCCGCCGGTATGTCCTTCCCGTCCAGATCGATGCGCACAGGTCGATCGCCTTGCAGGTTCAAGCCGTGCGTCAGCATCAAGCGGCCGTCCATGCCGATCAGCTCCGCGCGAACAAGGCCTTCGATACCGCTCATCGTTACGGCGATCTCCGAAGTGAACGGGTTCGGGTACACCACCAAGCGGTCAGCCCGTGCGGCCTCTTCCATTCCCACAGGTGATGCTGACGACTTCACCGCGTTCAGCGCGTAGCGGCCCTGCGCACCGAGGTCATGTTCCACCAGGCCGATCAAACGGATGTCGCCGAGCTTGAAGCCAGCGGGCACGGTCCAGGTATAGGTCTGCGTGTAGTCCGCACCCACCACTGGGGTGTTCGGGATCACGCCGCTGGTACCGGCAACACCGCCGAGCATGCCGCGCATCACGCGCTGGTGGATGTAGCCCGGCGAAGCGTTCTCCTGAGGGCCCGGTACGTTGTTCTCAACGGCGTACACGTTCATCTTGAAGCTGCCACCAGGTACCACGTAGGAGAAATCGGCTGTGAGCGTAACGGTCATCACGCGCGTGGTCCAGTTCAGCGAAGAGTTCATCGTGAGTTGCACGGGGGACACCCCCTCGGCGCGCGCCGTCATGTCAGGTCCCCAGCCGGGCCACTGCGAATTGATCTCGTACCCGCCGTATTCCCCCAGTTCGATAAGGCCTGCCGGTGTGTAGTTGATGTTGTAGTCGTTATAGTAGGAAACGCACTCCGAGCAATCGTCCAAAGCATCGCTCAGGTGGAACTTGGCCACGGCGAACGCGGGCTCCTGGTTCAGGATGTTCGTCTCATCGTTGGAAGGCGGACATTGCGGGCACCAGGTCTCCGTGCGGGATTCCAGCAGCACCACCTTGGGCGACCACGTGGTGAGCGCGGTGAAGGGGATCAGCAGCGTGTTGTTGGCCGGGCTGTTGTCCCCGGACACTACCAAGTTGATCTCCAGGGTGTGTACGCCTTGGGTAGTATTCAGCGGGGTCTGGTGGGTGTGCGGCATGTAGTAACCGCCCGTCTGAAGGCCCGGTGGGGTGATGTTCACCGTGGTGCCGTTGTTCCAGGATCCGCCATCCAGCCGCCAACGGACGGAGAAGCTGGTTACGAAGCCGGGGCCGTTGTTCTTCACCCGCATGGCCACATCATAGTTCGTACCTGCTTTGATGTAGCGCGGCAGGGAGGCGTTGCTGAGGAATGCATCTTGTGCTGCAGCCGTTCCGAGGAGAGCGGTGGCGCAAAGCAGTGTCCACTGGCGTATGGTTGTTCGCATTGTTGTTGGTCGTAAGGTCCGCTAAAGTACCGCAAACCCGGCGCTCCGCGATGGGACGGACGGTGTGCCGCGGCGGTATCGCACCCAAGAACCTCGCCCTCTTGGTCTTCTTTCCCGACCCTTCGGCCTGTACGTTTGGGCCATGATCGCCACCGCCTTGGACGTTGCCAATGCCCGCGCCCTTACCCCCGGCTGCGAGCGCGTGATCCAATCCAACAACGCCGGCTCCGGCCTGATGCCACGGCCCGTGCTCGATACCGTCCTGGAGCACACACGCTTGGAGGCCGTGATGGGCAGTTACGAGGCCGCTGCCCTCAAGGCAGATGCGGTACACGCCGTGTACGCCTCGTTCGCCACCTTGTTGAACTGCGCACCCGATGAGATCGCCCTTACCGATGGGGCCACGCAAAGCTGGCATCGCGCGTTCCATTCCGTGCCGTTGAAGAAGGGCGATCGTGTGCTTACGGCGAACAACGAGTACAACAGCAATTGGCTCAGCCTGAGACGCCGGTGCGATCAGGTGGGCGCCCTCTTGGAAGTGGTCCCGAGCGGCACCGATGGTCTCATGGACACAGCCGAGCTTAAGCGCATGCTCGATGAACGGGTGAAGCTGGTGGCCATCACGTGGATCACCAACAGCAACGGTATGGCGAATCCCGTGGCGGAAGTGGGCGCGGCGCTGCACGGATCCAGCGCCCTCTACCTGCTTGATGCCTGCCAGGCCGTGGGACAGATGCCTGTGGATGCCCGGGCCATCGGCTGCGACCTGCTAACCGGCGCTGGCCGCAAGTTCCTGCGCGGACCACGGGGTACCGGTTTCATGTTCGTGCGGCGTGAAGCATTGACCAGCCTCGATCCCATGGTCATCGATATCCACTCCGCGAAGTGGACCGGTCGCGACAGTTTTGAATGGCGCCCCGATGCGAAGCGCTTCGAGGTGAACGAGTACAATGTGGCCGACCGCCTGGGCATGGGCGCCGCCGTGGATCACGCGTTGCACTGGGGGCTTGATGCCATCCAAGAGCGCATCCTCGGGCTTTCTACCTTGCTCCGGAAGCGCCTGAGCGACCTGCCCGGTGTGCTGGTGCGCGATCAGGGTACACGGCCCAGCGGTATCAATACCTTCAGCATCGAAGGGCGGGACCTCTCCGCACTGCTGCTCACCCTGCGCGCGCAGGGGATCAATACCAGCGTTACCCACTTCGACCAGGCCTGGTTGGATCTGCAAGGGCGCGGTATCGACAGCATCCTGCGCGCATCGCTCAGCTACTACAACACGGAATTGGAGGTGGAGCGTTTCGTGGAAGCCATCGCGAAGGCATGAGCACCGCACCCTTCATCCGCCCCGCTACCGAAGCCGATCTGCCCGCGATCCTCGCCATCTACAACGAGGTGATCGCGAACACCACGGCCGCCTACGTCTACGAGCCGCACACGCTGGAAATGCGCCGCGCATGGTTCCATGACCTGAAGAGCGGCGGCTGGCCCGTGATCGTTTCTGAAGAGAACGACACCATCACCGGCTTCGGCTGCATCGGCGTATTCCGCAGCAAGCCCGGCTACAAGTACAGCGGGGAACACACCGTACACGTTCACGCCCACCATCGCGGGAAAGGTCTCGGTCGCGCTCTCCTGCTCGCCCTGATCGCGGAGGCCGAACGCATGGAACTGCGTACGCTCATCGGTGGCATCGATGCCGACAACACTGTGAGCTTGAAGTTGCACAGGGACCTCGGTTTCGTGGAAACGGCGCGCATGCCCAACGTCGCGTGGAAATTCGGCCGATGGCTTGAACTGGTCTTCGTGCAGTTGATGCTGCAGGGCCCGCAGACTCCAGTGGAAAGGGACCGCATATAAAGGGGATGGACAGGATGAACGCCGATGTCCTTGGCGGATCCGTTCTTCATTATCCGTGTTCATCCCGTTCATCGGCATCCATCGGCGGTTTGATCCAATGGCACGGTCCAGACCACAGCTTCGCAGGGCTATCGGGTCTTGGATCAAGGAGCGGGGATCCTGCCAGAACCTCCCATACGCTCCACAGATGACGCAGATGTCACAGATAGCGCCTTCCGGCGCTTCGATCGCGCAGACCGCTTGCGGTCCATCTGTGACATCTGC
>JANOPI010000217.1:0-28229 GCA_031421755.1 Flavobacteriales bacterium
CCGGCAGCGGAAGCGCTTCACGCACATCGTGCATGCATTCACTGTGGTGCCGAAGGCATCGGAGCCGGTCAAGGCTTTTCCCGTGCAACGGGTGATAACGATACCGGAAGTGCTCGGATGATCGTGTGAGATACCAAGCACGAGCGCTGAATGCGAAGAGCCCCGACCATGGCCGGGGCACTTCGCATTGAGGAAGAAGGCGATCTAACGCACCACCACAAGTGGGAGCACGCGCTGCCCGTCTCCGCGCGCTGCCATCAGGTAGTAGGTGCCGGCATCCACGCCGCTGAGGTCGATCGGGACCGTGCGTGCGCCAACCACCGGGAAGGCAAGCACCGTGCGACCGGTCCCATCGTAGACCGTAACGTTCATGGCGCCTTGATCGCTGGAGGGAATCAATTGGAACAGTCCGTTCGATGGATTCGGCTGCACACTGAACCATTCCTCAGTGGCAGTGGAGCCAGCGTTCATTCCGGTGGAAAGTTCCACGTTCACGGGCAGGCAGGTATTGAGCGCACAGTTGCCCACTTGCACATCCACACAGAGGCTCACCGCGCCGACGGAGGTTCCCGCTTGAGCGACCAGTACGAAGTCCGTGGTGCTGTTGCTGCTCCAACCGTTCGAGAGGGTCCAAGAGTAACCGGTAGCACCGGGTACAGGTGTAATGCTGAAGGTGTTGGTGGTTCCGGTGTACACCAGGGCATCCCCTGCGATGGTGCTGATGGGCAGGGCGGTTCCGGCGCAGGTGCAGGAGCCGTCGAAGACGTCGGTCGTGGTGCAGTCATCGCCGTCGTCGCATACGCTGCCGGGCAGGGCCGTGCCACCAATACTGCCTTCGCAGTCAATGAGCTCACCTGCGCATACGCAGTTCGATGCGTACACGTCATTGCCGGTGTTCGCGTCACCATCATCGCAGGCCGTACCGGGTTGTGCGGGGCCTCCCACCGCACCTTCGCAATCGGTTGTCAACGTGCCAGCGCAAATGCAATCAGCACTGTACACATCGCTGTCGGTATCGGGGTTTCCGTCATCGCACGTGGTGCCTGGGGTGCTCGTGCCTCCGGGGTTGCCTTCGCAGTCGTAGGGTTGGCCACTGCAGATGCAGTTGAGCGAGTATGCGTCGCCACCCGTTTCCGGATCGCCATCGTTGCAGAACGAACCCGGGACGACGAAGCCGCCGGCCACGCCTTCACAGTCGATGGGTTCGCCGACGCACTCGCAGAACGCGTTGTAGGTATCATTCCCCGTATCGCTGTTGTCATCATCGCAGGTAGTACCGGGTTGTGCGGTTCCACCGGGAACACCGGCACAATCAGAAGGCAGGACGCCGACACAAGTGCATTCCGCTGTGAACGCATCGTTCTGGCTTTCAGGATTCGCATCATCACAGGGTGTGCCCGGTAGTACGGTGCCTCCGGGTGTACCCGCGCAGTCGTACGGTTGGCCGGCACAGACGCAGTTCACGGCGAACAGGTCATCACCGGTCGCAGGGTCGCCATCATCGCAGGCAGTACCGGGCTGTGCGGTGCCGTCCTCCACGCCATTGCAATCCAGCAGGATCTCTCCGGCGCACAGGCAATTATCAGTGTAGATATCACCCCCGCTCAATGGGTTGCCGTCGTCACAGGCGTTGCCCGGCAGCATATTTCCACCGGGTACGCCCTGGCAATCGATCAACAGTCCCGCACAAAAACAATCAGAGGCATAGACATCCTCGGCCGTTGAGATGTCGCCGTCATCACAAGGCGTTCCGGGCAGCGAAGTGCCGCCCACCACCCCGATGCAGTCGATCACTGCGCCAGCGCAGTTGCAATTCTCCGAATAGACATCTCCAGAAGTAGCTGCATCGCCATCATCGCAGGCTGCGCCCGGCACGGCTGTACCACCGGGAGTACCCGCGCAGTCCAGCGCGATCCCGACACATGAACAGTTCGCGTTCCAAGTGTCGTTACCGGTGCTCGCGTTGCCATCGCTACAGGCTGTGCCCGGCAATGCCGAACCGTTGTTCATACCCATGCAATCCTGCGGGGTGTTGGCATTGATCACCACGGCGTAGTCCTCGGTTTCGCCATAGTCATAGGCCACGCAGGGGTCCAGGTCTGCTGCGTTCCAGGCGCACCGCACCCTGAGGAGGGTGGAACCCAAGGCAGCCGAATTGGGCACTGTGAACGCGATGTCCTCACTGGCGAACGGGGTGTTGATGACGAGTTCGCCGAGCTTCTCCGCAGGTTCGAAGGTGCCACTGTGGTCATAGTCGATCCATGCGGCGTAGATATCACCAGGGTAAGCTCCACCGGTCAAGGTGATCAGTTGCTGGCCGGTCCTGGACAGTGCGGAGCTGAACTGGCCGCTGTAGTCCGTATAGGCGCCAGCCGCGAAGCCTCCTGTGCCCATATTGTTTATCGTGGCGACCTGCACACCGTCCACCCAGTCACCTTCCGCGGGCCCTATTCCACTGGCTGGGATGCAGTAGCTGCCGAAATTACCAGTGCCAAAGTGGGCCGACAGAGAGACGTAGGAACGGATGTAAGGCGGGTATTCTTCATCGCACAGGGAATACAGATAGACATTGATGTTCGAGAAGTCCACCACGCTGGCATTAGGCTGCGTAAGCTGGAGATTGGCGTTGATGCACTGGCCGCCAATGAGGGTGATATCCACGCCGTTGTCATTGGAGTTGAGCGTATTGCCGAAGGCGCTGAGCACGGCACCTTGGGGATTGGAGACCGCGGTGAACTTCAAGTAATAGGTGCGGGTGGTATCGCTGTTGTTGCACAGGATCAAGGGGAAGTTCACGGTGGAGCTGATGGGGGCCTCGTTCACGGTCATCACTGTATTGCCGGGTGTTCCCACCGAAATGCTGGGTTGGTCCAAGGCATAACCACCTTCATAGCGGCAGCTTGTGCGCGAGTCGGCCGAATCCAGGATGAACACGTAGCTCCCGAAGGTGTTGTCCGGACGCACCTCGACGGTAAGGTTGTCGAACACATCGCCGTCCTCCAAGTGGTAGGCCATCGTATTGGTGGCCACATTCGAGTTCTCTTCCCCGTTGCCGTATTCGGTGCGCATGCGGATCGAACCCCCAGCGCTGAGCCCGGTGCCACCAGCCTCCACGGCCATTTCAGCGGTCAGGCCTTGATCAAGGATCGCCGTGTATTCGATCGCGCGCGATTCGCTCGTCGTTGTTTGCTGCGTATACGTGAAGCCCGCATTGCCCCCGTTGAAGGACCGGGTGATCCCCGTCTGCGCGTTCTCCTTGATCAACGCATTGATGGCGAGTGCCTGTTGCCAAACACTCAACTGGTTCACGGCCCTGTCATAGATCGGCGTGCCCGGTTGCATGGCCGCGATGTCCTGCTCCATGTCGGGGATCACGGTGTTGATGATGTAGCTCTCGTTATAGTGGTAAGCGGTAAGCACCTCCACGGGTGTAGAGGCGAAATGGGCGTATTTGTCCACGGTGCCGCATGCGGGTCGTTCGACCGTCTGGGCCATGCCATACGCATAGCGAACAGCGCTGCCTATATACAGATCGTCCGTGGTGCCGACATTGGCGGTAGTGAACTCTGTTGCGGACTCGAGACAGGTCTGGTACTCGAATGTTGAAGTCTGCGATTGGCTCGCGGTCACATCTACACCTCCTTCAAAGTAAAGTTCGAAGTCGGTGGTGACGAACAAGCCGACCTCCCCGGCTACACCGACCTTGGCCTTGAACCATGCGTTCTGCTCCTGGCCGGCGTTCACCGAGTGCGAATTGCCGAAACAGGTGGTGCTGCCCGTGCTTAAGCTGCTGTAGCTGGCATCACCAGGAGGATCGCGCAGGATGAACAAGGGCATGGAGGGTGCATCGTAGTGCCCCATGACTTCAGTATAGGCCGTACCCACCATGACGACCCTGAACAGGATGTACAGCACTGGAGCTGGGGAACCGAGGCGGGTGCATCGCAGTGTGAACTCCTTCACTCCATCCGTATTCCAAGCATTGCCCTCGAAATGGGTCACACGTATCGTGGTAGGCACCGGATTCGTACCGAGCGCGTATATAGGCAACTGCCTGTACGCCGTGCAGCTCGGACAGTACACGCCGTCCACCAGGACGGAAATGTCCTGGATCGGCTGCATGGGATCCACATACTGAGCAACGAAGCTCACATCGAAGGACTGTTCACCGTTGCCGGCGGGCAGGCTGAAATACTCCGCCGTGTTGTATGACGCGTCAAGTTGGGCCATACTGAGAGAAGGCGGCTTCACATAGCATAAGGGTGCATTGCCGCACAGTGCAACGGTAGGGCTTGTAACCTGGAGCTGGCTGATCGTGGTATTGATCAACGAACTGGTGATGATCGTTCCGTTCTGGATGGTCTGCGCCGAAACGACCTGCACTCCGATACCCAGGAGCAAGGCCAGTCCATTGTTGCGTATTGTTCGCACGTTCATGGTCGGAATGGTTGATGAGGGAGATGTTCGATTATCGACCGCAAAGCAGCGTTGATCGCCATGACGCATCAATCGTTACATCCACTCATCCGTATGGCTACATCCACTCATTCTTGCAGCACCACAGGCCCTGTTCGGCGGCATCGGATATCTTGCGATATGCGCCCGGCAGCCCTGCTACTGATCTTGATCCTGGCAGGGGCACATGTTCGGTCACTCGCTCAGGAGGCACCCTCGGTAACACCTGGCGATCGCCTCCTTTTCACGGCGCGCCACTTCGGGGTGAAGGATGGGCTTCCGCACCGGAGTATCACGTCCATCACCCAGGACAAGCGCGGCTTCATTTGGGCGGCCACACCGCAGGGCTTGGCCCGTTTTGATGGTTACGGTTTCCGCAATTTCACCATGGTCGAAGGCTTGGCCAGCAACGCCGTGCAGATCGTGGCCTGCGACGGCAACGGCGAACTGTGGGTGCTGCACGCCAATGGTGCGCTGGATATCATGGATCCCCGGACCGCACGGGTCAGGTCTTTCCACCAACGGTTCGAGAGCAGAACACATCAGCTTAGAATGGGTCCCGTCATGGATCTCATCGGCAATGCCCAGGGTACCATCGTGTTCGCGACCGGCGAACAGCTTGTACAGTATAGCAACCGCGGCTCTGCATTCTTAGTGGTCCCCATCGAATGCCAGGGTGATATCACCTTATCGCAACTGACCGATAGCAATGATCTTTGGTACACCTGTGGAGCGGAATCGGACGCGGTATTTGTTGATGTGATGCGGCAACGCTTCACCACCCCGGATGGGTCGCCATCACCCCGGGAAGTGTTGCGCATCCGGAACAGGTATGCGGAGATAGCCGACGCTGGCCGCGATCATTCCGGTTGGAGATCAGCTGCACCAATTGGCACCTACCTCATCGATAGTGAGTTTCGTCCTTATCTGTCCTGTTGGATACGGCCGGGGGGGAAAACCCTTGAGCCCTCCCCATCCGGTACAAGCAGCCATTCGCTCTTTGAGCCGCACGCTACCGTACGCATGCCATTGGCAGACGATATCTGGCTGGTGAACACCAAGGTGCGCCGGATGCGCGACGGCGATAATCCCTTCACTGCACCGGTGCTTTTCGATCTGGTGTCGGTATTTCCGGAAGCAGCCTTCTATGTGCAGGATGTGCTGCGTGATCGTTCGGGTACTGTTTGGCTCGCAGGCGAGTTCGGACTCTTCCAGATCAACATGCGCCCCGATCTCTTCCAGCGGTTCTTTCATACTCCGAAAGGTTCAGTGCACGATGGCTTCAGGATCCGGGGCATGCTGGAGACGCATGGCCGATTGCACGTGAATACTGAGTTGCAAGGGTATTGGACACTCGATGCAGCAAGCGGAACCGTGCTTGGTTGCGATACCACACCCAGTGTCAGGCAGGTAATGGTTTCCGATGGCGCCGGTGGGTTGTGGCGGGGCATCGGGAACAAAGTCGTTCATGAGGACGACAGAGGTGGGGTGGAAATGGTGCTTAATACCTCTCGTGAAGCCTACCTTTCATGGAGTGCGCTGCAGTTCACCAATGGCCACTTGCTCCTCGGCACAGAGAAAGGCCTTTGTATGGCCACGTCCGGGGGTGACACGTCCCATGTCGTGAGCACTGGCTCAAGTGCGCTTGATAATGCATGGATATGGCACCTGACGTTCGATGGTCCTGACCGCGTGTTCGCCTGCTCGGATGCTGGTCTTTTCAGCCTGGATACGAACGGCCGGGTAGTGGAACGCTGGTGGCCTGGAACTTCCCGCGGGGAGGATGCTGCGCATTACCTGCCCGCCGATGACATCCGGTATCTCCATGCCGATAAAGAGGGTGTTGTTTGGCTTGCTACCGCCACTCAAGGGCTACTACGCTGGGACCGCGTGAAGGGCGAGGTACAGATCATCGGCCATCGTGAGGGCATGCCGGTGGCAAGCATCCATGCCATCTATCCGGATGATACCGGCCATCTCTGGATGCCGACGGACAATGGCCTCGTGAACTATCACCCGATCACCGGTCATTTGCGGGTCTATACCACGGCCGATGGGATCACCTCCAACGAGTTCAATCGCCTCGCACATGCAAGCGGTTCCGATGGACGTCTTTATTTCGGAGGGATCGATGGTATTACCGTGGTCCATCCCGCAGCAATGGGAATTTTCACCAAGGGTCCTGTTGCACCACTGGTGATCAAAGAGGTTTTCTTGCAGCGCGATAAAGACAATGGCTTGGAGGATCTCACACCAGCGATCATCGCAGGCAGCCCGATCATCATGCGTCCCGGTGATCGTTTCTTCACGGTGGACTTCGCTTTGTTGAGCTATCAGGATCCCACCTTGATCCGCTACGCCTGGCGCGTCGATGGCATTGACGCCGAATGGAATACCCAGCGTGAACCACACGTGCGCTTCACCACCTTGCCCTACGGCGCACACCTGTTGCGCATCAAGGCACAGGATGCGGAAGGGCGTTGGTCAGAGGAGGTCACGATCCCCATCACCATGGTCAGGCCAATGCATTTTCGGTGGTGGTTCATCGCCTTGTGCGTGCTGGTGGCCGGTGCTGCGATCTATGCCTTGGTACGCTACCGCGAGCAGCAGTTGCGCCGCATGATCCGCATGCGGGACCGCATCGCCACAGACCTGCACGATGAAGTGGGCAGCAACCTCAGCAGTATTGTGCTTTTCAGTACGGCCGTGAGCAAACACTCCGATGCATTGCCCGAATACGCCTCCGGCATGTTGCAGCGGATGAAGGACAACAGCAAGCGCGCCATGGAGAGCATGAACGACATCGTGTGGAGCGTGAACAGCGGTCACGATTCCATGGAGGACCTGCTTGACCGGATGCGGGCCTATGCCGAGCCGCTGTGCGAAGCTGCCGGGATCCATCTGGAGTTCGATGTCGAAGCCGGACCCCTTACACGCAAGCTGGTCATGGAAGAGCGCAAGAACCTCTACCTCGTTTTCAAGGAAGCATTGAGCAATGCCGTGCGCCACGCCCGCTGTGAACGGATCCAGGTTTCGCTACGTGCGATGAACGGATCGCTCGAACTGGTGGTGGACGATGATGGCATCGGCCTGCCGGAAGAAGCCGCACGCAATGGATCGCTCGGTGGCAATGGGCTCGGGAATATGATGCGACGGGCGGGGGACATCAACGGCACATTACAGGTGCTGGCCGGAGCAACGCAGGGCACACGCGTCATCCTGCGCTTCGTAACGACCAAAGATTGAGTGGATGTAGTGAGTTGGCCAGCTGACCGGGCAACGATCTTTGCCTGCACGGCCGTAGAGATAGCACCATGATCAAGATCGCCATCTTCGAGGACAACCGCGAGCAGCGCGACGCCCTGAGCGCCGTGCTGAACGCAGCGGAAGGCCTGGGCGTGGTCGGTGCGTACAACTCCGCGCACAAAGTGGCCGAGGATGTGGAAGCCTGCCGACCGGACCTGGTGCTTATGGACATCGACATGCCGGTGGTGGATGGCATAAAGGCCGTGACGATACTGCGTGCGCGCTACCAGGATCTGCGCATCGTCATGCTCACCGTGATCGAGGACGACGACCGGATCTTCGCCGCCATCCGCGCGGGAGCCGATGGCTACTTCCTCAAACAGACCGACCCTGACCGGCTCATCCAGGGCATCAAAGAAGCGATCGACGGTGGTGCGCCCATGTCGCCGAGCATCGCACGGCGTGTGTTGCGCATGATGGAAGGCCGACAAGCACCGGCGGCGAAACCCGACGAGTTCCACCTGACCGCACGCGAACAGGAGATCCTCAGCTTATTGGTAAAGGGCTACACCTACAAGCGCATCGCGTCAGAGCTGCTCCTGTCATACGCCACGGTGAACAGGCACGTGAGCAATGTGTATGTGAAGCTTCGTGTACACAGCGTGAACGAGGCTGTAGCGCTCGCCATCCGGAAGGGATTGGCGTGAAGAGCTGAATTGTGACCTTGACCAGGGTAGTGCGCCTTCCGTTCTTCGGCCTTCTCCTGATGGGTGTGCTCGCTTGCACGGGCCAAGTCGGCAACATGCCGACCACCGCGACGATACCCGCCAACGATGCCTCGCTCATGAAATACGCGAAAGTGGACACACCCAACGCGGAGGGTTTCGCCAAAGTCGCGAAAGGCGATGGCTCCACCTACGCCGAAGGCATCATCGACGCCGCGGGCACAGAGATCATTCCACCGCTCACCAGCATACTCATTGACGACATCACCGGCTCCACCGCCTTGGTGCGGAACGGTCGCGAACACCTCTTCGTGGACCTGGGCAATGGACCGATCGACACGAACCTGTTCGCCACGGAGAAAGGCTACCAGTACGCCGAGCCCTTCCGCTGTGGTCGTGCGATGGTGCAGGTGGACGACCGCTGGTTCTACATTGATGAGGATGGCACCCAGTTGTTCAACGAGACATACGACTTCGCCGAGACCTTCCACCATGATCGTGCGATGGTAAAGGCGTCTTCGTCCCGATCTGTCGGGGAAGGGGAGCACTACCGCATCATCGACACCACGGGCAGGACGGTCGCGAAGATGGCCTACGACCAAGTGAACCCCTACACCGAAACGCGCTGGCAAGTCACGACGATCAAAGGGGATGTATACTGGAGCGGCTTCGTGGATCTCGAAGGCAAAGAAGTGGTGCCATTGATCTACACGGAGATCACCATGTACCAGCCAGAGGTGAAGCGGTCGCGTGCGGTGATCAAGGAGAAGATCGGCTACTTGGATGAGCTCGGCAACGTGGCGATCCCCATCCAGTACGAATACGGTGAGATCTTCGACAAAGGCAAGGCGCGCGTGATCCTGAACGGTCGTGAATTCTTCATCGATCCGAACGGGAAAGAGGTGGTGGAATAGTGGTCGGTATCGGCAGGCGGCACCGATCGCCGTATCTCTGTGCCGACGTCCCAACAGGTGCATGGTAACTATCAAGCTCAAGCTCATCGGCATGGACCGGGCGGTGAACCCGGACTTCTTGGAGGCCATTTCACACACCAACGAAGCTGCGGCCCGATTGGCTGCCCGCTATGAAGGAATGGGAACTATCACCTGCCCTGACCATCCGGAAGCGGAATCCTTCCTTGAGGTCCACGCGGTGTTCCAGTCCTCTGTGAAGGTGAAGAAGTTGAAGTTCTGCTGTCAGGCCCTGAACGATCTGGTGGAAGCGCGGATCACGGCGTTGGACAGCTGATCGCGCGCCACCGTACCGGGACCGCACAATGGTTCAACGCTGATCGGATGTCTTGATCATCTTCGTCACATGAAGCAGGATTGGAAGTCGCTGGCGTCCTTGTCGAGTGATCACCTGGGCAGCACCGTCGGTAGCGTTCTCAGCGCTGTGCTCATTGGGCTCTTGGTCGCATTGGCGCTCATCGTTCTGTACTGGAAGCTGGGTATATTCCGCCGGACCTCGAACAAGTGGTACAACCGCGGAGTGAAGCTCTGGATACCCTTCCTGTTGGTCGTGTGCGTCACGGTCGCTGCGCAGATCGGCTTTTACCGCGCGGTACACAAAGAACTCATCGGGGTGAACGACGCTGTGGCCGGAGCGATCTATGAGCGGGCGTTGGGTCCCGCCTTGGGGTCACCGGCATCCCGTCAGGCCTTTCTTACCACGGTGCAGTCGGCGGCGAAGAGCGGTCAGAACATGGGCCAAGTGATCACGGGTTTCATCAAAGAAGCCTTGCGCACGAAGGTGGCGGACAATGGAGGTATCACGGAACGCGCTACGGTGGAGGTGGCCGATTGGTTCATTGACAAGTATGAGAATGACATCGCTTCTGCGGTGTGCTACGGTATCTATTTGAAGGCTGGCGGCCATCTCCAAATGCACGCGGGCGGCCAACCGATGGAGTACCACGCGTTCAAGGAAGGCGCTGACTATCTGTTGAGCCTCGACCTGTCGAAGGTGGAAATTGCCGTGCAGGGGAATATCGGGGCGCTCACCCATGGCCTCATCGAAAAGCAGTACAAAGGTGCCTTGAAGGGGTCACTGGTCCTCGGGCTCCTGCTGCTGTTGTTGCCCGTTGCTGAATGGGGCGTGTACAGGTTCGTCCTGCGCAGGCAGGTTCGCGCACCGTCCATCGCCACCGCCGATCCTATCGTCCGGTTCGAAGGCTCGGCGGATAGGCCGGCAGAGGAGTAGGCGCGTCCACCATTGCGCGGTCCCGATAGTGGCGGTCCGTATACCGTTCAAGCGGTGCGCCGGTGAACGAAGTACATATTCAGTTCTCCCTTCCCCTTGGCCTGCACTTTTCCGCGGGAGGTAAAGTCGAACAGGCGGCTCGCCTGTTCGCGCACCACCGCATACGTGGCCCCGCTGATGTTCACCTGCCCCACCTCTCCACTGCTCTCCATGCGGCTGGCCGTGTTCACGGTATCCCCCGGATGCCGTGGTCATCTGCGACTTTTTCCTGGACGTTCAGCGCACGCGTGAAGTGGTTGAGCGCCTCGCCCAGGTCACCTTGGTCGCGGTAGAACCCCGCGATGTTGTGGAGGGCGGTGGCGGTACCATCCGCATTGCCGGCGGCCTCATATGAGCGCAACGCCTCAGCGAAATGATCCATTTCTTCGGGTAATATACCCTGGTCGTATAGGATCAGCCCCATGTTGTTCATGGATGTAGCGATGCCGACCGTATCCTGTTTCGCGCGGCGGATGGCGAGGCTGCGTTCATGCGCTGCGAGCGCCTCATCGATACGGCCTTGGTCCTTGTAGATGGCCGCCACATTGTTCAGCACGGTAGAGAGGCCGGCGCTGTCCTGGAGCCGTTCGGCCTCGGCGAGGCTTGTGGAATAGTGGTCGAGCGCTTGTTGGATGTTCCCGCGGTGCTCTTCCAGATACCCCAACCAGTCTTCCACTTCACCCATAGCGCCCTCATGTCCGGTGTTGGGTGCCAGGGCGAAGGCTTGCCAGCAGAGGATGAAGGCAGTGTCCGGGTCCGTTCCGATGCGATCGCCGGCCATCTTCAGCAGGAACGCGAATCGCACGCTGTCATGTGCGGTCCGCGCCGGTGCGGCATCTTGAGGATGAGTTGCGCGCTGGTGCTGCGCGACCATCGTGGGCCATGTGGACAGCAGGCTGATGAGGAGAAGGGAGGACCTCATGCGGGCAAGTTGGCCAAGGCGGATGACATGTGAGGGTGCAGCGCTCCCCGGCCATGACCAGCCACGCCGGGTGCCGCGTCGATAGGGATCAGATGATCGATGAAAGACTTCGGGAAGCTGTCCGTGCCGCCTTACCTTCCATGCCGGTCCGCGATCGCCTCGGCCCTTTGAACCATGTGGACGCGCACATCGATTTTCGTATGGGCAGGGACCTTGCTGCTCAGCCCATCATCGGCTCAGCCCGGGGTGCGGGTGAACGTGCGGATCTTCCTGGAGGGCTGCTTCTTGGCGAACGGGCAGCTGATGCAGGATTCATTGCGCGTGCAACACTTGCTGCCACTGGATGAGCCGTACGCTGAGTTGGGCTACGTGCATGTGGGCGACGGGGGCCTTGAGCATACTTCCGGGACAGTGATGGAAGGGACAGGCCCGGATGCGATCGTTGATTGGGTGATCCTGGAATTGCGGGAAGCGGCGGCGAACGGATTCCGGGTGTCCACGCGCAGCGCCCTGCTTCAACGGGACGGGGATGTGGTGGACATGGACGGCAGCTCCGGGGTCTCGTTCGATGTGGAAGCGGGCACCTACTTCTTCTCGGTGAAGCACCGCAACCATTTGGGGGTGATGACCTCTACCGTACTGATGTTCGGCCCGGACGGAACGCCATTGGACTTCACGCTGGGCACCACACAGGTATGGGGAACGAATGCGCGCAAGGAGATCGGCGGGAAGCACGTGCTCTGGTGCGGGGACGCGAACGGGCAGGTGAAATATACCGGCAGCGGGAATGACCGTGATCCGGTGCTGACGCTGATCGGCAGCACTACGCCGAACGCGGAGGTACCGGGTTACCATCGGCACGACGTGAACATGGACGGGGTTGTACGGTTTACAGGCATGACGAACGACCGCGACCGGATCCTGCTCACGGTCGGCGGCACTTCACCGAACGCCGTACGAACGGGACAGATACCTTGAGACGTGCATAAAAGGAAAGCCCTCGGCCACGGATGCTGCGCCGGTGCCAAGGGCTTTCTAACCTGGTGGGCCTAGGTCAGTACTTCACGAATTTCTGCTGAAGCTGCTGGCCGTCAACCTGTAGGCGCAGCATATATACGCCACGCTTGAGGGTCGAGATATCGAGCTGGTTGTTGCGCAATGTGGCGGTGAGCGCACGCTTGCCGTCAACGCTGAACACGTTCACCGGTTGGTTGGCCAGGTCGCTGGCGGAACGCACGTAGAGAATGTCTTGCGCTGGGTTCGGGAACACCGTGAACTCGTCGTTCGTGGCGGTGACCACGCCGGTGCTGAAGGAACCTTCGATCACTTCAAGGCTGCTGTTCGGTGTCACATCGTCGATCACATCCACCACGCCGCTTGGCCAGTAGACTGTCACTTGGTTCACGGTAGCGTCTGCGCCAAGGCCGAAGTGCGCGTTCAGCGTGCTCATATACCTGAATCCATCGCCGCTCTTCACGTCGCGGATCTGGGTGAAGGAGGGACTGGAGACCACTACGCGCGCGCCGATACCGTTGTGGTTGCTTACGGTACCTGTAAGCCGCACGACGAGGTATTTGTTCGTGTTGCCGCTGTTCATATGCACGATGGTGCCACCCACGATGTCGAGGAAGCCGTCATTGTTGAGGTCGCCGATGGGTCCGTTGCCGGGCACATCGTAGTTGGGCGTGAACGTGAAATCGCCGTTGTTCATCAGCATGGCACCGGCGCCCAGGATGTCCACGTAGCCATCATTGTTGAAGTCGTGGCACGTCCATTCGATCGTTGTTCCGGTAAAGGTGTCGAAGCCAGAGCCAACGGTGATGTTGGTGAAGTTGCCGTTGTCGTTGCGCATCACCTTGCTGTTCGGGCTGCCGCTGGAGCCCACAAAGAGGTCCATGTCGCCGTCGTTGTCGTAATCGCCCCAAGCGCTGCTCCAGCTGGAGTGTGAGTCGGCCAAGCCGAGGGGGGGCGCCACATTGGTGAACGTACCGTCCCCGTTGTTCCGGTAGAGGATGTCCACGGGATCGCAACCGCACTTGGCCACGAAGAGGTCGATATCATGGTCGCCATCGTAGTCTATCCATACCGATCCGTAGTTGCCGCAGGTTTCTCCAAGGCTACCTTGATAGAAGGACAGATTGCCGCTGCCGTCGTTCAAGTAGAAGACGTTCGCTTGGGTATCATGGCACATGAAGCCATCGAGGTTCCCATCGTTGTTTATGTCCACCATATTGGAGCGCTGGCTGAAAACGTATTGCGAGCCGGACTGCTCGGTGAAGGCGGTGCCGCCATTCGCCGAAAGCATGAAGGTGACACCGCTGCCAGCGCCATAAACGAGGTCGTTGTATCCATCCGCGTTGATATCACCGGCCGCCATGCTCCAGGAGGCCGGGAAGTCCGCTTGCGGCGTTGCGATGTTCATCAATTGGAAACCACCGCTGCCGAGCTGCTTGTTGATGCCCACATTGGTTGAGGTTACGCCGACCACATCATCCAGCCCGTCACCGGTCATGTCAACTGCACCATAGACCGTACCGCTGGTATTTACGGTCTGGGGGATGAAACTGAACTCGGTGACCACGGGGTCGCTTTCCGAGAGTTGGAAGTCGAAGCCATCATTCTCCCAGCGGTCATCGAAGGCGATGCGGTAGGTTATTCCGCCTGACACTTGGACGGTGGCCGAGGCGAGCGTGTTCCCGCCTTGGTCATCCGCACCTCCTACGCAGGACAATTGTCCGCAGGCCCCTTCATACATGTTGAAGCGCGTATCCCGGCCGGCGTTCTGCGGCAGGTCGGTGGTGATCATGAGCGAGTAGTCCTGATCCGGGGTATAGATGTACCACTCAGTGTGCAAGGCGCCCACATCATTGGTGCCGCACAGGGGAACGGGGATCTCGTTGCCGTTCACGGCGTCAACGGTGTAGGTGCCTGCGGTTACGGGCACGGCGTTCGAGCAGGTATTCTGCGCGGCGGCGGAGCTGCCAAGGAGCGCCCCGGCGATGATGAGCGTATGTGTTGTTCTCATGTTCTTGCGCCTTGGCTTGGCGTGGGTGTTTGGGATGGGTCTGTCAAGGTTAAGGTGATCTGGCCGATCAGTTGCAGGTCTGGGTCAAGCTGTTGATCCATTCTTCGATGAGCTGTCGGCCTTCTTCATGTATGAGTGTGCGGCCCAGGAGCGGCATGCGCACGCCGTCCAGTCCAGAATTGACGCGGTAGTACAGGAGTGACTTCTCCAAGTTGCCGGGCTTCACCAAGTGGGAGTGGATGGGCAGGAGCGGGTCGTGGGGTTCCACGCAAACGCCCAACATGGCCGGATCATCGGATTCCTCCCACCCGAACCGCATCGGCCGGTAATCGCAGTAACGACCATCCGTGTGGCAATGCGCACAATTGATGTCGACATATCCGCGCACGCGATCGTTCAAGGGCCGCGTCTGGTCTTTCCAATCCGTAACGGTATTGATCGAGGAGGGCAACCCGCCATCCAGGTAGCCAACGGAGACCCATTTGTCCAGTTGGTTCATCGCTCCTTCAGCGTAGTCGAAAGTGGAGTTGAGGTTCTGCGGCTTCACACCGATGGGGGTGCCTGTATTCGCCTTTCGATGGCAGGTGAGGCATTCCGTCACGGTAGGGATCCGGTAGATGACGTCGCGGGGCGTCCCGGCGTCGTCCAGGAAAGAGACCGGTACATAATGGCCGCTCATGTCATATACCGCTTCGGTCTGGTCCTCGTTCCACACATAGTTCGCGAATTCCCAAACGCCGTTGCGCTTGAAGATCATCCGCGTTTCCAGGATGCGGCGCTCGTTCGAAGGCAGCGTGTGTTCATACGAGAAGGTCTTGATCATCACCGCACCGTTCGGGAAGACGAACGCGGAACTGTCGCTCTCGTACGTGGCACCTGTACCCTGCGGCATCCAAAGGAAGCGGTCCTTGTGCGCGTAGTCGCTGAAGAGGGCATTGATCGGTGCGAACGGGACCACGCCGAAGGACGGGTTGAAGTCGGACAGTGGCCCTTGGAAGAAACCGTACGAACTGAGCGAGTCGTACGGAACGAGGCTGAGGTCGAAGGAGACCGATGAGGTGTCCGCAGGAGGGTCCGGCGTTCCCGTCACGGCATCGGGGTTCTCATCCTTCCGGCAGGAAACAAGGACGAGGAGCAGAGCGATGGGAACGATGAGAGACTTCTTCATGCCGGGCACGGTTGTGCGAATGTCGGTGATCAGACGGGATGAAGGGCCTGTGCCGTTGCCTCGTTGGATGCGTGCATGGTCGCTGACTTTCGTCCGTGACTTCAGTGATAGACCACCGGTCGGTATTGCGCGGGTCGAAGTACCATGGTCATGGCTTGTCACCATCATCCGAAGTATATACTTGGATAGCGGGATCAGCATCCGCGTGTCCGGTCGGCATCTTGATGTCTTGTTGATAACGCGAGGATGGATCGACGATATCAACAGGTGATGGTTCGTACATCGTTGATCACATCGTATTCCGGAAGTGCTCGCGCGATACGTTTGGACCAAACCTCAACATCATGGCAAAGAAGGCTGCAAAGAAGAAAGTCGCTGCGAAGAAGGCGGCACCGAAGAAGAAGGTAGCTGCTAAGAAGGCGGCGAAGAAGAAGAAGTAGTTTTCTTCTCCAACCTTGTGAAAGCCCCGATCCGTCGGGGCTTTCCCGTTCGCAGTAGTCCCGTTGATCAGGCGTTGAAGTAGGTCTTCATCTCATCGCCGAACCAGGTCATCGAATTCTTCACGCCGAGCGGAAGACCACCGCCGAGGGCGCACAACGAGCCGATCTCCATGGTCTCGATGAGGTCGTTGAAGAGCGATCGATCGATCGGGCGACCGTTTCGTGCGCCAACGATCAGTTCTTTCCCGCGCGTCGATCCGATCCTGCAGGGGAAGCACTTGCCACAACTTTCCAGCGCGGTGAATTCGAAGAGGTGTTCCAGGTACGCGATCATCGGATAGTCCTGCGGGATGGAGAGCATACCGGCGTGGCCGAGCAGGAAGCCTTCCTTCTGGAACGATTCGAAATCGATCGACAGGTCAGCGATCTTGTGGAGTGGTACGATGCCGCCGAGCGGCCCGCCGATGTGCAGCGCCTTCGTCGGGCGCGCGAAGCCTTGGCCGAGCTCATCGATCAAGGTGCCGAGCGGGGTGCCGCATTCCACTTCGTACAAGCCCGGCCGGTTGAAGCCGCTGTCCAACGATACCAGTTTGGTGCCGTTGCTCTTTTCGGTGCCGAGCTTCACGAATGCCGCACCGCCGTTCTTCACCACCCACGGTACGCAGGCGAGCGTTTCCACATTGTTCACCACGGTAGGTCGGTTGAAGAGACCTTGTTGTGCCGGGTACGGTGGTCGTGTGCGCACTTCACCACGCTTGCCTTCGATGCTGTTCAACAGCGCCGTCTCTTCACCGCACACATACGCGCCTGCTGCCTTGATCACCTTGAAGCGGAAGTGGAAGCCGCTGCCTTTGATGTTGGTGCCGATCCAGCCGTTCGCTTCGACATCAGCTACGGCTCGTTTAACGATCTCCACCGCTTCGGGATATTCGGCGCGTATATAAAGGACACCCGTATCGGCACCCACGCAGAAGCCGGCGAGCATCATCCCCAGCAGCACCAGGTGAGGGCGCTGCTCCAAGAGGTAACGATCGCTGAACGCGGCGGGGTCGCCTTCATCCGCATTGCACACGATGTACTTCCGCGGTGTCCCGTTGCCGGTCACGTCCTGCGCGTCGCGGCAGGCTTGCAACTTGAAACCCATGGGAAAGCCCGCACCACCGCGCCCGCGGATCGTCGCCGTCTTGATCTCATTCAGCACATCCGTCGCATCACCTTTCAATGCGCGTTCCCACAGCGCGTAGAACTCATCGAGCTGTGGCATCGGTGCGGTCAGGATCGGCTGCTCCATGGAAGTGCCGACGAAATGCGCGTCCATGCCATCGCGTGATGTGCCGCTGGTGATGTCCTTGATCCGGTCGATCGACTTGCCGGAGTAGTTCAGGCCACCGACGTTGAACGCGCTGTTCTCATGGCAGCGCCCCAAGCAGCACATGTGGCCGATCTCTTCCGCTTTGAAATGTTTCCCGAGTTCATGGTGGACATGCGCTTGCGTTCCCGCCACCAAGCATGCGCTGCCATTGCAGACATAGGCTTTGATACCCGCGTTCTCCTTCTTCAGGAAGTCATAGAAGGAACTGGTTCCGAAGGTGATCGCTTCGCCGATGCGGAAATCGTCAGCGATCCGCGTCAGGTCGGCATCGCTTGGTGCTCCGTCCGCGGCGGCAGCTTGTTGAAGACGTTCCCAGAGCGGATCCTCCAGTTCCTTACCGTCGCGGCCCGAGAGGGAGGTGATGTTCTTTGACATGGCTTGGCAATGTAGCGAGGCGTAGGAACCCGAGGGCGTTCAGTTCAAGGCTTCAATAACCGATGACGGAAGAGAGGCGCACCATCCGCATCCAGAAGAAGCACACAGTACTGACCGGTCGCGCAACCGCTGATGTCGATCGTCGGCAGTGCTCGGGTGGAGAGCACCATGCGTCCCATCATATCCAGGATGTGGATCGAGTGCGCTTCCGGGGTCAGCGGGTTGAAAAGGAGTACACCGTCCGAGGTGATCATGCAGGTGGATGCGTCCGGATCGACCGCTTCGATCGCTGTGCTGCCATCCTCCCATACGGCGAGGTACGCGCGAGCCTGTGCATTGGTCGTGGTGAAACCACCACCGGTATAGAGGAGGGAGCCCTTCGCCGCGGCCGCGTAGAGGGCGGCATTCGCTGCAGGTGCCCATGCCGTGGCCGTTCCTGTGGTTGCATCCACTGCCGCCATCCCGGGTCGTTCCTGGCCCCCGATGGAATTGAAGATGCCGCCCGCGAACACTTCGCCTTGATGAACGAAGAGCGTTTGCACCGCGTTGTCCGCGTTCGGGTTCCAAGCGGTCGCCCCACCGGTAGCAGCATCGATCGCAACGATGCGGTTGCGCGCGGAGCCCCCTGCGGTGGTGAAGAAGCCGCCCGCGTAGATGGTGTTGGCATCGTGTGCAAGGCAGGTCACCGCGCCCCCGGCATTCGGGTTCCATGCGTTTGCGCTGCCACTGTTGAGGTCGATCGCGGCCAATCGGTTGCGCGGTGTGGTACCGATGTCCGTGAAGAATCCGCAGACATAGGCGAGGCCATTGTGGAGCACCATGTCGAACACATTGCCCGATGCGTTCGGGTCCCAAGGAGTTGGGCTTCCATCACCGAAGTCCAGCCCGGCCAAACGGTGGCGCACCACTCCTCCGATCGTATTGAAGTCACCGGCGATATAGAGGGAAGGACCAACGCGCGCGATCCTGCGCACGGTACCATCGGCGTTCGGGTCCCAGCTGGTCGCATCGCCGGAGGAAGCATCCAATTGTGCGATGCGGTTGCGTGGTTGCCCACCGATGTTCGTGAACAGACCTGCAACGTAGACGGATCCATCGATCACGGCGATATCGAGCACATCGGCATCCGCATCCGGGGCCCAATCGAGCACCGCACCCGTTGTGGCATCAAGCGCGGCGATGCGACCTCGTGCTTCAGCGCCTACGGTCGTGAATTCCCCGCCGATATAAAGGACATTGTTCGCACTGTCCACCGCGATCACAAAGACGGCACCATCGCACTGGGGCCAGTTGGTTTGCAAGGTCCATTGTGCGTGGACCGAAGCGGCAAGGACCGTTAGTGAGAGGACGGCACACGAGAGAGCGTAGCGCATCGGCAAGCGATTGAAGCGGTCAAGATAGGAGGGGTGATGGGCCCCGGCGGATCAGATCGGATGACCAGCTGCGGCAAGGGAGCGCTCCAAAGAAGTACTTCTCCATCCCTCACCGGTAGAAATAGCGCGTCGATACGCATCGGCCGCTTTGCCGTACTGCCGAGCCGTCACGAGGATCTCGCAGAGGATCCCCAGGTTCGCACCGGTGGGGCTTCGGGTGGAAACAAGCTCGGCGAGCGCGATGGCCTCGTCCATGCGTTCCGGATGGAGCCCGGCGATCATGGTGGCCTGGTTGCAGAGGAGCACATCATTGCCGGGATCTACCGCGAGTGCCTTTGTATTCCAGGTCAGCGCTTCTTCAAGTCTGTTGTTCGCACCTAGCACCTGGATGAGATAGGCCATGGCCTCCACGTTCTGTGGCGCCAGGTCGATCAATGCGCGCAACAGGCGTTCCGCCCTGGGCAGATCGCCGGCCTCCAAGGTCAGCATGGCAAAGGGATGCAAGACCTCCACATCGTAGGGGTCGGTGCGCAGGGAGCGATCGAAGTAGCGGATCGCCAAGCGGTCATTCCGCGCATTTCCTTTTTCGGTTGAGGTGAGGAAGCCCATGGCATAGTTGGCATCGTGGGCCATGGAATCGATGGCGAGCACCCTCGATGCTACGCGATACGCGGTAGAGCGGTCTCGGAGATCGGTGGCGATCCTGGCCAACGCTTCGCCCACCACCACATTATCGCTGTCCAAGGCCCACGATTCGATCAGCAAAGCGAGGGTTTGAGTTTTTTGACCGTTGCGAAAGGCGGCGATGGCCTGGCCGAAGAGGGCTTGTGCGGCGACATCGGGGTGGGTCTCCTTGCTTTTCCGGAAGAGTCGTTGGGCCAGTTCGGGGGAACGCTTCTGGTTGATGTAGAGGTTGGCCAGCAGGAAGAGGGCGCGTGTATTGGAGCTGTCCTGCCGCAGCACTTGGTTGAGCAGTGCTTCCGCTTCTTCATGTTGTTCATACCGGAAGCCGAGCAGGTCGGCCAAGTTCACCTGCGCCGACGCATTGCGTGGAGCTAGAGCGAGGCTCTTGGCGTAGTGGTCCCGTGCTTGGTCGTACCGTTTCTCGCCCAGATCGAGGTCTGCGAGGAACTGCCACGCAAGGGCGTTCGTGGTATCGATCGCCAAGGATGCGCGCACGAGCCGTTCACATTCAGCAAGGTCCATGGTGCCGGGTGAGGTCGCATCGCCCAGCACACGCGCCAGGTCGATCATGCAGTAGGGGTCCTTCGGTGCGCGCTCCAATGCGCTGCGGTAGGCGTCAAGGGCGCCAGGTTTATCGCCGTTGGCCAGGCGGGTCGCACCCAAGAAGGACCATGCGTGGCGGTCGGTCGGATCCTCCTTCAAGCAACGTTCAGCTTCACGCAGAGCCGCCTCGTTATCGCCCAGTGCCAGATGGCATTGTCCTCGGAATACATTGCGGGTGTGGATCTGGGCGCGGGTAATGGGTGTGGTGGCATAGAGGGTCGCGAGCGCCTGTGAAACACGGTGGTCCCGCACCTGCTTGTTGGCCAAGGTGAGGTCCATCATGAATACCGCAGCACTCTGGACGCGCGCGGCCATGGTGTCCGCCAACGTGCGGAATGCGAAAGTGCCCATGTCATCGGACTTCAGGTCGCCTACCCTTGACATCACGTACTTCACATGCACTGTACCGCTGTCCGAGGAGGTAGGTTCGTACAGATCGCCATAGAGCACAAGGGCGGCATGATCGCGTTCTGCGCACGAGGCCGCTTCTTGCACGGTGAGCGGTCGATCGCCCATGCGCGCGCCGATGATCACCTTCACCGGCAGCCCAAGCGATTGGATGCGCAGTTCCATGGCCCCCTTCAACGCTTCTTCGAAATTCAAGCGGTTGTTGGGGTCGTCCTGCAGCACCGCGAAGGGCAGGATGAGTACATTGATACCCCCCGGCGGAACGGTGATGGCGGCAATGGCGATCGGCCGCTCTGGCTCAACCGCTGCCGCTTGGCGCAGCATGAAGTAGAGCGCGATCAGGGCGACCATTGCGAGAAGACCCGGAACCAGGAAGCGGGACGAGCTCTTCGATGGTGGGTCGATAGCTGGCTGTAGCGTAGCCGTGATCGTGGGGCTTCGAGCGGTTTCGCGTTCCTGAGCGAGCCGCACATCACGATCATCCTTTTCGCGGATGAGCTGTTCAACGCGTGCGATATTCTCTTGAAGGAAGCGCCTCGTCTCATCGCTGGCCTGTGCCAGTTCGCGGCGACTGGTCTCCAACAGGTCCTTGTTCAGTTGGTCTGGGCTGATCCGTGTGATCACCTCGGGGGCGGGTAGTTTTTCATCCGGCGGATCCAGGGCCCTGCGCAGGTCGGTGGGAAAGGCACGCTTGAGCCGGTCGATGTAGAGCCAGTCGGCCAGACCGCGCAGGAGGGCGAGTCCGGTATCCACGTTGCGCTGCTGCACACGGTTGTCATGCGCCCCCGGATTGCCCATGGATTGCAGGCCCTGGAGCCAGGCGATCACTTGCCGGTCGGCAACGCCTTCATGGATCACGGTATCGATCAGCTCGCGCAGGCTCTTCTCGCCGATCAGCTCATGCGCCCTGTTGGTGTGGTAGCGGTGCAGCAACAGCGCCTTGCACGCGGCTTCGGCGGCGCGCCGGAAATTGGTGAGCGCATCGGCATTGTCGCCATTGCGCGCATGCTTGAACGCGGCAGCGCACCAGCGTGTGAGGTCATCGAGCTTTTCACCCAGTGCGTCCGGCATCGTCCACGAAGATGGTGATCAAGCCGCTTCGTCCGGATCGATCGGCTTCTTCCGCGTGTACCGCTTTTTGCTTTTCACCACGCGTGGGCGGAATCGGCCATCGAACGCGCCCTGTTCTTTCTGGGCCTTGCGTTTCGCCGCGCGGTCTATCGCGAGCAGGTCCTTCCTGGGCGCCCGTTCGCCTGTGGAAGCGGCCTTCTTTTTCGGGGCGGACTTTTTCTTGGCCATGGAAGGCGGCGAAGTTCGCTCAACCCCGGACACTTCAACGCAGCTTCCCGAACACGATCACATCAAGCAAGCGATCATCGTTCGTCCGGAAGTCCTGGCGAAGAAGCCCCTCCCGCTCGAAGCCGGTTTTCTCGGCGACTCGGATGCTCGCGGCATTCTCGGGGTCCACACGCAGGAACACCTTGTTCATGGCGTGCGAACGGAAGGCCTCGTCCACGGCCCAGGCCATGGCGCCGGAAGCGATCCCTTTGCCTTGGTAGGCCGAAGAAACGAGGTAGGCTACTTCGCATTTGCCAACACGGCGGTCGAAGGACTTCAGGAAGATCGCGCCGACGGGTTCCGGGGAAGCGTCCTGCAGGATGAGGTAGCAATACGTTTCTTGAGCGCTGGCCTGTGCCACCAGATCACGCATGTAACTGAGGGTACACAACGCGTCGGTAGTGCGGCTGGTGGTTACCGGGAAGTAGGTCGCGAAGAGTGCGCGATCGCGATCGATCATGCGGAAGAACGCGTCGGCATCCTCTGCCGTCACGGGTCGCACAGTGAGCTGGTCGATCGGGTTCATTTGGCAGTTGAGGAAGATGGCTCGGAACGGGGGTGGTCGTCAACCGGCTCCTTCGGTGTTCATGGACAAAGCCGCTTTCCGCATCGCCTGTGCGCGTTCTTTTCCGAGGTAGCGTTCAACGCCGATGTGCGCCACATACACCAACGGCGTCGCCAATAGGGCAACGATCAACTTGTAGCAATAGGCCGTTAGAACAAGCGCGGTGCAGAGCGCGAAGCTCCAGCCTTTGAACACGAAGAAGGCCACGTAGGTAACCACCACACTGTCGATCAATTGGCTCACGAGCGTGCTGCCGGTGGCCCGCAACCAGATGCGCTTGTCGCCAGTGATGCGTTTGATCCGTCGGAAGATGAACGCGTCTACCAACTGGCCGACAATGAAAGCGGTGAGGGACCCGAGGATGATGTTCATGCCCTGCCCGAAGATGTTCGCGAAGGCCGCCTGCATGTCCGGCACGCCGTGCGCTTCACTGCTGGTGATCCAGAACACGGCCGGCGCGATTTGGATGGCGAAGTACATCACCACGAACGCGAAGGCGATGAGCGCGGCGGTGATCAACGTGAGGAAACGGACGCCGCGCACACCGTAGTAGTCGTTCACCACGTCGGTCATGATGAACACGATGGGCCACGGCAGCACGCCCACACTGAGAACGAAGCTCAGATGGTCCTGCCCGAGCAGGGAGAAGTCCGCCTTGGAAAGTCCCAGCGCGGTTTCCAGTTGGAAGAGCTTCACGCCGACCATCTCGGCGATGAGCGCGTTCGCCACGAAGAACGCACCGAGAATGATGTAGAGCCGTGTGGCCTTGTCAGCCAGGATAGAGTGGATCATGGAGTTACAGGATCATCCACTTGGATGGGACGAAGAGCCGTCCCCATCGCGTTCATCCCGAACTCCACCTTCACCGCCCCCGCTTCCGTCACGCGTCTGCGGTACGTCGCCAATGTGCGCGTCGGTTCTTTGCCCATTTCCCCGGTGCGTTGATCGATCGTTGGGACCGCACAACGCGCACAGGGTTTCACGAGGGAGAAGCGTGCGTCGCCGATCGAGACCTCCTTCCAACCGTCTTCTTGAAAAGCGCTTCCACCAGCGATCACGATGTTCGGGCGGAACCGGTCCATGGGGATCCTCTCTCCCCCACCGGGGGAGCGGGAGCAGGTGATTCTCTCATTCAGGTCATCCAACGAAGCCTGCGAAACGATCAGGTACGGGAAGCCGTCGCTGAGCGAGGTGATCCCGTTCGCATAGGTCGGGTCAATGGACCGGAGACTTTCCTCCGGCATGAAGACGAGCGTACACGGCGCATCGAGCTTTTGCGCGAACCAAGCGGAGATCCCGGCCGATGCGGGAAGGACGGATACAGCATCGCTCCACACCATCGCACGCTGTTGTTCTCCGGAGTTGATCGACCACGGAAGATCGATCGTCGCTCCATCGCGTAGGTCGGTCACACGGAAACCATTCTCCAGGGGCGTGCAATGCAAGCAGGCCATCGCGGCCGCTTCGCGTTGTGAAATGAATCGGCCGTTCCCATCAACAAGCATCCACCGGCGGTCATGTTCGAATCCGCGTTCCGTGGTGCGTGACTCCTTCACGCTGAACCCGCCGAGCGATTTGATCGGGTATATATGGAGCGATGCGACGGTGAGCGCCATGTTACTCGCGCACCACGCGCACCAAGTGCTGTTCAGCACCCGTCCGCACAAGCAGGTGGTAGGTGCCGGGGACTGCCGGAAGTCGCAGGCGCAACGCATCACCCCGGCGTTCGGGAATGCACGGCACACGCTTGCCGGTCACATCATAGACGACCACTTCATCCAGCTTTCCACCGGTGATGGTCACAAAACCATCGCGCGTCGGGTTCGGGCTCACGCGTAACACGGCTTGATCGCGATCAACGAATGCTGTGCTGTTGTCGTAGATCGAATCCGCGGCGACCAGTTCAGGTGTTCCATCCGCGTTCTCATACATCGTGCGGAACGTGTCGATCTGCGCGCTGTGCTCACTGAACATCTCGTCGTTCCACTTCGGTGGAACGGGCTGGTAGTACACCCGGGCATGCACCGTGAGCGCCCCCGCGTATCCGTTCAGCGGAATGTGGTAGCGCATGATGTCACCACCGTTCCCTTCGATACCGAACACGTCATGATTGAAATCGATGTCGCTCGCCGGAACACCTTCGATGCGCGTGGTGTCGTAAGTGTAGTGCGCGGTACTGAATCCTTGGGGTACGAGCCGGTTGTCCTTGATCGTCGTGGCGGCGCGTTCGAGTACGGTGGTCACATCGCCGTTCACATCGCCCATCACCATCTCGTAGATCTGCACTTGATCGCTCTGGGTGATCACATCGTAATGCGGCTCATAGGTCGCGTCATGGCCTATCAGCTCATGGGTGCCGTCCCATGCGCCGCTCTGGAAGAGTGTATCGCCTTCGGCATCCATGGCGAACACCCGCACGAACGCGCGCCGGCTCGGGTATCCGCTCGGGAATTTGTGGCCAACCAGGTTGATGAGCCGCGCTTCCAGGTATGCGGTATCGTTCGTCCGTTCGGTCAGCACGAGGTCCAGGTCCACGCTGTTGTGAAGGTTGCGCAAGGTGCGCACGATGGTGCTGTCGAACTGCACATCAGTAGCAGGAATGCCCAGTTCCTCCCGGTGTTCCTTCAGCAGCCGCAACATCATCGTATTGCCGCCGGTGAGGTAGTGTAATCCGAACGGCGAGTGTCCTTGCAGGAAGGCGTATTCCGAAGCGAGCACGACATCGTCATTGATCCGGGGCATGTGGCAGCCACGGCAGGTGGTGTTACTGTCGGCTTGGTAGATGCTGTTTTTCCATTCGTGCCAGGTGGCCTGTTCCACGAATTTCCCGCCGGTGAGGTTGCCCTCCAGGTCCACCGTTTCGGTGAGCAGCGTATGGCAGCCGGAGCACACGCGCCCGTCCTGTATGTGCTGCCCGAAGCCCGGCCGGAAGCCCACGAAGAACTCCATGATCGCCGCGTTGATCTCGTCGTCAGCGTATGGCCCCCACACCTTGGCGGAATCGAAGTGCAATTCACCGGAGAAGAAGTTCCCCGCACTGTCCGGGTTTTGTTGATGGCACGCGAGGCAGGAGACACCTTCAAGCCCCATCACGCTCGTATCCAGCATGGCCGCGGTGAACGGTGGATTCCCGAGCATGCGCTCCTCGTGCATGCCCAGCGGCGCGTGGCAGCTCAGGCACTTGCTTTCGATCTCCACCTGGTGTTCGGGATTCACGATCACCTCATGGCTCAGCTTGGCGCGGAAGAACGGATCGCGGGCACTGTTGGCCATCATCGTGCTGCGCCAGTCATCGGCCACGTTCACGTCGGTACCCTCCTCATCCACCATCGCCAGCCCGAGCGTATCGTGGCCGTGGCAACCGGAACAGCGCCCCGCCGTGGCGAAGTAGCGGCTATACATCACATAAAGTCCATCCTCGGTGGAGCGCTCGCCGCGCAACATCATCAAGTCCAAGGAAGAGTGCGGCCCCATTACCGGGCGCGTGGCGGCGTTCCAGCCCGCGAACAGCACCACGGTGCCGACCAGAAGGACCAGCACTTTGCCTCGGTTCAGCCAGGAAGAACGGGTTGACATGTTCGCCGCCAAGTTAGGATGGTGTTCCACTCGACCCCTTCAACGTTCAGGACCGCCCTTTGGATCGCTTCAGCCGAAAACGACCAGCAGCAGCACCGAGATCACAGCCATTAGCAGCATCAAGGCTTCCAAACCCCAATAGCGCAAGGCCAGCACACGGAGGGTTCTCATAGCGGGGTTCCGACGCTTGGCATGGTTGCGGGTCACGGCATCCTCGCACGGATCGTTGAAGACGTTCATACCTTCCCTTGGGAACCGGCGCGGAACAGTTGATCCTTCATCAGGTGGGAGTGCAAGCATCGTGCGACCAGACATTTGGAAATGTCCTGCCGGTCTCTTACCTCTGTATGTCTCTAGGTTCGATAACACGAACAGGGATTCCTGCCGCAACACATCAACCAAACGCATGATGGGGTTGAATGATCTGATAGTGCGGGAGCGCGCCGCGCATATCGCGTTCCTGGTGCTGGTATGCATGCTAAGGCTCTCGCCTATGGTGGCCCAACCACAGTGGCGCTTTCATTTGGCATTCGAGGATGGCACTGGAGCGAGGGATACGATGTGGTTCGTCTACGATACTGCAGCGACTTTGGGGTGGGGGCAAGGCGATGTGGACTATGCCCTTGGAGAGGGTGCGGTACCAATGGATCCTGCCGCATTCAATGTTTGGCAGTTGAATTGGGATTTTGATTCAACTAAGACGAACGCACTGCCTTACAGTGTGTTTCCGAATTTTCAGGGCGGGTCGGTAGAAGCTTTCAATTGGGTAGCCCCAATCACTATCCGGTGGGACACATCGCTGTTCCATGCACCCTACCTGCCGGGGCTTGAGAGTATCGGAAGGGCCACATTGGGCGGCAACTATTTCTTCTTCAACAACAACCATCCGGAATTGCAGGCATTCGACATGCTGCTTACGGACAACGTGGTGGTGAGCACAGAAGTGGATTTCTTGTTCCCGATCGGTGTGTACTTCGACGCACACGATGGGCTTGGGATTGTTGATGGCGGGTTTGAGGGCGATCTTCAGATCTGCCCTAACCCAACAACGGATCTGGTGCGATGGCCGCTGCCGCTTCCTGTTGCGGAGGCAAGTCTGGTCGATCGGCTCGGGCGGCTCGTCATGGGACCGGAGTATTGGCCGGTCGTGAATGTTCTCGACTTGTCGAGCCTGCCCGATGGGCTTTATCTTCTCCGTTTGCGCACCACCAACCACAGCTACCATCATGCGCGCATCATCAAGCAAACTCGTCCTTAGCGTCCTGCTGTTCTTTCAGGGCCTGCACTGCATTGCCCAAAGATGCGAGTACGTGGATGAGCCCTCTCCACCAGGCATGGGCCCGGTTTACGAAAGCAGCAACGGACGGCACATGACCACCAATGGCGTGGTGCGCATCCTGATCGTGTTCGCCGAAGTAGAATACACGGGAACGACCGAAGATCCCACACCGCCGGAAGGACTCTTGGGCTGGCCTGCGCACCAATTGCCCACTTGGGCGAACGATGTCTGCGATGCGGACGAACCCGTCGGCACGGCTGTCGGCATGTTCACGCGTTATTATCAGGAGGCCTCGTCCGGCAACTTGCTCGTACTTGGTGATTATCTGTTGGCACCTGACAACGGAGGGGTCTTCAAGGTTCAGAGCACCACGGGAGTGGTGTATCCGGGCCAAGCGATCTCAGCAGTGAACGCCGCGTTGGGTACCAGCATCG
>JANOPI010000218.1:0-4111 GCA_031421755.1 Flavobacteriales bacterium
GCAGCACGCCGCCCGCGATCCCGCAGGAGATCCTGCTCAACGTACGCGTGCGCGCCTACATCGCTGGTAACTACAGTGAATTCGGACCGGCGTGCAGGCTTATGCTGCCGCCCACGCCATGCCAGACCACGCAGCTCACCACAGCGGCCGACCCCGTGATCTCCTGCGGCGCCATCGGGCTGGTGTTCAGCAGCACCATCCACGCGTCGGCCTTGAGCGGTGCCACCGCCTACCAATTCGAGTTCACCAGGCCCGGCTACCGTCGTCGCATCGCTTCCCCCTCCCGGTCCGTCGCGTTGAGTTTCGTTACCATGCCGCTCCAATTCAATACCTGTTATCAGGTCCGCGTGCGTGTGACCTTCGATGGCGGCATCACGTTCTGCCCCTTCGGACCGCCGTGCAGCGTTACCTTGGGTCAGGCCACCTGCCCCACCAGTGGAATGGCGCTCGAGGAGGGTTCCGCAGGTATGCCGACCATCGATCAAGCCGAACTCAACCTTTGGCCCAATCCGAATGATGGTTCACAACTGAACTTCGCCTGCACAGGTATCGACAGCTCGATCGGTAGCGTGCTCGTGGAGATCACCGATGCGTTCGGCCGACTTGTGCAAACACGCACCTTGCCCGCACAGGACGGCTACCTGAAGGCGACCCTGGCCTTCGAGCATGCACTGCCACCGGGGCTCTACCTGGTGAATGTGCAAGCGGGCGATCAGCGGCTCACCAAACGACTGGTGATCCAATAAGAGCCTACACTGAACAATGCACAGGCCCTTCCGCATCAGCGGAGGGGCCTGTGTCTTTTTCCGGCTCTTCACCGCTATTCCCGGACGAAGCCAACACGGCATTCGCCGACACGTTTGACCAACGGCTCGACGATCCCCGATCTTCGCGGTCGGCATGAAGGCTCCGTACACGACCATCGCACTCGCCCTGTTGGGTTCCACCTGTTGGGGACAGACCATCACCGCGCCCGGTGGAACGATCCCGGCGGACGGTACACCGTCCTACTTCCCGATCGAGGTGATCGACCTGGCACCCGGCACGATCGACACCATCGGCTTTGGACTGGAACAGGTGTGCATCGATGTGGCGCATGAGTGGACCTTCGATCTGGACATCCGCCTGGTAGCGCCGGACGGCACCACCATTCCGCTCGTGCGCGAGACCGGATACGACAACCTCGGCTTCAGCGGAACGTGCTTCCGGCACGACGCGCAAGAAGCCATCAGCGAAAGCTGGCCGCCCTACACCGGAACCTGGTTCCCAGCAGGGCAACTCGGACGTGTGAACAACGGACAGGACGGCAACGGCTCGTGGCATCTGCGCATCCGCGATGAAGTGACGCAAACCGGCAACGGCACGCTCGTTTCCGTATCCCTCACCTTCGGCGACGAACCGGCACGCTATTTCAACTTCACACACAGCGATCTGCCCATCGTGGTGATCGATACCCAAGGGGATACCATCCCCAACGATCCGAAGATCCAAGCGCTCATGGGCATTATCGACAATGGCCCGGGCGCGGTAAACCAGCTTTCGGATCCGTTCAACCACTACAACGGGTACATCGGCATCGAAACACGCGGCAACAGTTCGCAACAGTTCCCGAAGAAGTCTTACGGCTTGGAAACCTGGGACTCCACCGGTGCTGACATCAACGTTCCGTTGCTCGGCATGCCTTCGGAAAGCGATTGGGTCCTCCTGTCGAATTTCAGCGACAAGTCCCTGTTGAACAACGCGCTCACCTTCGACATCGCCCAACGCATGGGACGCTACGCACCACGCTGGCGCAATGTAGAGGTGGTGCTGAACGGCGAATACATCGGTGTTTACCTCCTGCTGGAGAAGATCAAGCGGGATGGCGAGCGCGTTGACATCGCCAACCTGCAACCGGTAGATACGCTCGGCGATGAACTCACCGGCGGCTACATCCTGAAGATCGATTGGGCACAGGGACAAAACTCATTCGCGTGGGCGAGCGACTACGACCCGCCCGGAGCCGGCAATGGCCAATACATCCGCTTCCTGCTGGATGAACCCAGCTTCCCACATCCGGCACAGGCGGGGTATATCCAGGCCTACGTGGACAGCTTCGAGACCGCGCTGGCAGCACCGGACTTCACGGATCCCGCGAACGGCTTCCGTCGCTACCTCGATGAAGGTTCGGCCATCGACTACTTCCTCTCCACCGAGTTCGCGAAAAACGTGGACGGCTACCGGCAGAGTACCTTCCTGTACAAGGACAAGGACAGCAACGGCGGCGAACTGCACTGCGGCCCGCTTTGGGACTTCGACCTCGGCTACGCGAATGCGGACTACTGCGGCGGTACCGATCCGGCGGGATGGAATTTCGGATTCTCCACACTTTGCCCCATGGACCAGAACCTTCCGCCGTTCTGGTGGGGCCGGTTCTTTGAAGATGAGACCTGGACCGACAGCCTGCGCTGCAGATGGGAAAGTCTGCGCTACACCGCGTTTGATACCACCCGCCTGAACCAATGGGTAGACAGCACGGCCGCCACCTTGTCCGCCGCACAGCTCCACAACTTCGCCACCTGGAGGATACTGGGCGTACGGGTGTGGCCCAACCCGCAGCCGGTTCCCGAAACCTATGCCGGGGAGATCCAAGAGTTGAAGGACTGGATGCACGCGCGATGGCTCTGGCTCGATCAGAACATACCGGGTACGTGCGACTTCTCCACCCCAGTAAGCGAGCTGAACTCCCCCATGGAGGCATCCGCTTTCCCACTTCCCTTCCAGGATCGCATCCATGTGCGCTTGCCTAAGGGCATAAACCTGCTCACTTCTTCTCTTGTCGATCTGGCGGGGCGGTCGATGCTGTTGCGGAACGTGGCGACGGCAGAACGACCTGAATTGGTCGCCCTGACCGCTATCGCCGACGGTGCCTACATCCTCCGGCTTTCCACGGACCACGGGCCGATGAACCTTCGCGTGGTCCACGGCGGGCGCTAGGTCATTCACGGGCGGCACCCGAGGTCGACCGGTCGCGCGCGGTTCCAAATTCACTTTCTCTTCATCTTGCGGCCGCCAAACGTTCATATGCTCCATCGGCTTCCCACATTCGCCTGGCTGCTTCTCCCCGTTATCAGCCACGCCCAGACCTTCACCACCAGCGGTGGTGCCATCCCCGATGATGGCACGGCGGTGGAATTCCCCATCGCGGTCGCCGGACTGGTACCGGGCACCATCGATACCGTCACGTTCGGACTGGAAACTGTCTGCGTGACCATCGAACACACATGGATATCGGACATCCAGATCCACATCATAGCGCCGGACGGCACCAGCGCACTGCTCTTCAGCGGCGTGGGCGGGGCCAACGACTTCTTCACCTTCACCTGCATCAATGCCTTCGCTGCAGAGGCGATCACTGATGGCACCCCGCCCTACACCGGCATCTTCCGGCCACAGGGTCCCATGGGCGTGGTGAACAACGGCCAGCCCGGTGACGGCACCTGGAACTTGCGCATCCTGGACACCTATGCCTTCGCTGATGCGGGCACGTTGATCAGTGCGAGCATCACCTTCGGGAACATGCCCGCCACTTACTACGGCATCACCCAAAGCGATCTGCCAATCATGGTGATCAACACGAACGGCACAGAGATCGTGAACGACCCGAAGACCGAAGCCACGATGGGGATCATCGACAACGGACCGGGCAACATGAACCAGGTGGGCGATCCCCCCAACGGCTACAACGACCACATCGGGATAGAGATCCGAGGCAATAGCTCCACCATGTTCCAGAAGAGATCATACGGCTTCGAACTGTGGGACAGCACCGGTGCCGAGCTCACCGAGCCCTTGCTCGGCATGCCTTCGGAAAGCGATTGGATCCTCAGCGCGAGCTACAGTGACAAGTCGCTCCTGAACAACCCGCTCACCTTCGATCTCGGCCAGCGCATGGGCCGCTATGCACCGCGCTGGCGCCATGTGGAAGTGATCCTCAACGGAGCGTATATCGGTGTGTACACGCTGATGGAGAAGATCAAGCGCGATGCGGATCGGGTGGACATCGCCAAGCTGCAACCGCAGGACACGATCGGCGATGACCTCACCGGCGGGTACATTTTCAAGATCGACA
>JANOPI010000219.1:0-3456 GCA_031421755.1 Flavobacteriales bacterium
CGTCCACCGCGCGCTCCGCCAGTAGCTTCTTGTCCGCCGTGCCCCGGTACCGTTCGTAGGCCACCAGCGCGTCCTTGAACTCGTAGCTCAGGTGGTGCGCCTTGCCCAGGAAGTACCACGCCAAAGGATTCGGAGCAGGACCCAAGGTGGAGCGCTTCAAGTACTTGATCGCCTCGGCCTTATCGGCACCGCTGTGCAAGGCACAAACACCATAGCGGAAGTTCAGGTCGAAGTCCTGCTGGTTGTTGCCCACCAAGGTCTGGTAAGGCTGGAACGCCGTGGCATACGCGCCCTTGGCGAACAGCGCATCCGCCTGCGCGCGCAGTTCCTTGTCTCCTCCTTGCGCCCACATGGCGAAAGGCAGACAGAACAGGACCGCTATGCCCGTGAGTCGGGTCATCCAAGAGTGGGCGCTTAAACCCGTCGAAGGAACGAAGGGTTTCATCAGCTTCCACCGCCTGTTAGTCGCATCTGCTTCTCTTCCCGCCTCCACAGCCGGCCAATGTTGGTCCGGTGCGTCCAAAAAACCAGCATACAAATGGCGATGGCGAAGCCCTGGAACACGTAGTGGTCATCCTTGGCGATGAACAGCACCAGGAATGGAAATGCGAACGCCGCACAAAGCGAACTGAGCGACACATACTTGGACACCAGGTAGACCACGATGAACACCCCTAAACAGATCAGTGCGATTCCCCGGTGCAGCGCAAGAATTCCGCCGAAACTCGTCGCCACCCCCTTTCCACCACGGAAACCGGCGAACACCGGGTACAAATGCCCGATCACCGCCGCCAAGGCCATGGCCACACGCAGCCACGTGAAATCAGCGGTGCCGTCCTCCAACCCGCTCCACCACGCCAACACGCGCACCGGCGCGAAGCCCTTCAGCATATCGATCAGCAGAACAGGCAGACCCGCACGCACCCCCAACACCCGGAAGGTGTTCGTGGCCCCCGCATTCTTGCTGCCGTGCTCCCGCACATCCACCCCGTAGAAGGCCTTCCCCCACCATACACTCGTGGGGATGCTCCCGCACACGTAGCTCAACACCATGGCGATCACCGCGTACACCCAATGCGCGTCCATGGTTCAAAAACAGGGGAAAGACAGACCAACAGCCAGTTCCTTCTTCGCACAGCACATTTCGCAAAGAAAACCCTCCCCCGTTGTGGGCCGATGGGGGGGCGGGGCAATTACTCACAACGAAATGGCGTACTGAACCTAAGGGGCTGCGGATGGATCGGTCGGGGGCCTCTGGTGCTGAACCATACGGACCTGTATAGCGAAGCTGTCAGATCGCTCTTGTCGATTTGGTCGTGTCCTTGGAAAGGCCTACCTCTGTATCACGGTGTGGGAAAAACGCTGCGGCTCCGGCGGCGTGTGTGGAAGGTTAGTAAGACCTCAACATACGACTACCGCGATGCGAACACGAACAGCTTTTAGCCTTCGGGCTGCCCGGATCGGCGCTTTGACCGCCGCATTTTGCCTGCACATCTTGGGTTACGCCCAACTCACCGTCTCGCTCGCACCTGCCGACCACAACGGCTACCACATCAGTTGCAACGGCGGGGCTGACGGGGCCATTGACCTCAGCGTAAGCGGCGGCACACCGCCCTACACCTATGATTGGAGCACGGGTGCCACCACCCAGGATGTGAGCGGCCTGCGTGCGGGCTTCATCTCCGTGCGGGTAACGGATGCGGCCTCCAATGCCGAACGTGTGGAACTCACGCTCACCGAACCCGATAAACTCGAAGGCGTCTTCACGCCCTTCGTCTACACCGGCGGCTACAACATCAGTTGCCACAGCTGCTTCAACGGCAGCATCGCGGTCACCATCACCGGTGGCGTACCCACGTATACCTATGCGTGGGTAGACGGCCCCACCACCGAAGACCGCGCCCAACTGGACGCAGGCAACTACCAGGTGGACGTTACCGATGCCAACGGCTGCGTATACCGCGGCCCGCAGCTCACCCTCACCCAGCCAGAGCGCGATGACTGGACCAAGAGCGGCAATGCGGGTACCACGCCCGGCACGCACTTCATTGGCACCACGGACAACAAGGATGTTGTCTTCAAGAGCAACGGCACCGAGTCGCTTCGGCTGAAGAGCAATGGTGACATCCGGATCGGTGGTTCGGTCACCGGATTCGGGCTGCTGTATCGTGACATCGATGGTACACTCCGTGCGGGTTCCTTGCCAAATTATCCACCCATCCCGAACGAACCTTGCAGGGATCTGGGCTACTATCCGTACTGGAGAACAGACGGCAACAGCTTCGACCTCCTGTGCCCGGAAGATGATCCGGTACTGGGCACTCTGGATGAGCGCCCGCTGAACCTGATCACTCACGGTGAGCTGCGCATGCAGCTCATGGCTGATGGCCGGGTGCTCATCGGCGATGCATCTCCGGGCACCAGTGCGCTTTACAAGCTCATTGTGGAAGGCGGCATCGCCACGCGAGATGTGAAGGTGATGTCGGCCAACTTCCCGGACTATGTCTTCCGGAAGGACTATGCGCTCATGCCGTTGAACGACGTGCGACGCTACATCCGCCAGCACGGCCATCTGCCTCATCTTCCTTCAGCGGCAGAGGTGTCGCTGAACGCAGGCTTCGAGCTGGGCGATGTGCAACTGCGCGTTCTGCGAACGGTGGAAGAACAAGCCCTCTACATTCTGCAATTGGAGGAGAAATTGGAGCGGATGGAGCAGCGGTTGAGGGCCTTGGAAACGTCCAAGCACTGAACCTCGCCATGCTGCGGTCCGCATCCCTCTGGCTTACCTTGGTGCTCGTGAACGCGCTCTCGGCACAAACTCCCTGGCCACCGCTCTGCATGCAGAATGTGGAGTGGACAGAGGACGAGCACCACACCACCAGCACCCAGCCCATCGAAGCACCCTGCACGCCCTCAGCGCCTTTCAGTATCAGCGGTTCGGCCAGTGCTGATGTGGTCTCCGGAACCGAAGTACACCTGCAGGACGGTTTCCATGCCGGTGACTTCAGCGGCGAAGGACAATTCCACACCTACATCAACGATGCGTTGGGCGATCCCGCTGACCTGGTACTGATCGCGCCCGACCCTGGCACGCACATCGTGGACAACGTGGTGCACGTGGAGAAGTGGGAAAAGCTGGAGGTGGGCTTGAGATTGCCGCAGGAATACCGGGATGCGATCGATCGGTTCTTCGAGAATTACTACCCCTTTTCACCGGGGAACAATACCAGCAACCCCGGCAACCTCGATCGCCCGCACGACCTGAACCCCTATTCGGACGACTCCTTGCTGGTCACTATGGTCCTGAAGGATCCCACAGGTGCTGAGCGCTTGAAATGGGGCTTCTACATGAAAGAAGCAAAATGGGACACCATTGGCTCAGAAGCCAAACCGCTCGAAGACACGAACAGCCTGCTGCATCCCTATAACATGCGCTACCGGGTGTCACCGGACATG
>JANOPI010000220.1:0-3848 GCA_031421755.1 Flavobacteriales bacterium
GGCTGGTACGATATCTGCGACGGCACTTCGGCCACTGCAGTACCACCCGTGGGCCCTGGCTACTTCTTCGATCTGGACAATGATGGGAACCCGGGGAACAACTTCGGGGATCTTTGCAGCGGTGCGGTGAACTGGCAATTCTGTTGGACGATCAGTACCAACAGCGGAGCGGGCTGCATCGATGGCATGGATGCGAGCATGTCGGTGAACAGTTACGGCGACAGCGAGACCGGCTCTTGGGGGAGCGGTGGTTGTGGTGGCGATGCCATTGGTGTGTTGCCTGCAACAATGAACTGCTGCAGCGCGAATGCTGGAACCAACGGTGTTATCGCCCTCTGTGCGAATGGCGCAGCCGTGAACCTCTCGACTTTCTTGGGCGGTGTTCCAGACGCCGGAGGCACATGGACCTCACCGGGTGGGGGAGCTACCACCGCCATGTTGGACCCGGCCATCGCCGTTGGAGGGAATTATACCTACACGGTGACTTCGGGCAGCTGTTCCTCCAGTGCTGTTGTCGCCGTCACTCTCAACCAGCCTCCCGATGCGGGCGCGGATGGCTTCGTGTCCGTGTGTTCGAACAACGCCCCCACCAACCTGTTCACCTTCATCCCCGGAGCTCAACCTGGTGGCATTTGGTCCGGCCCCGGTGGCGGGGCGTTCTCGGGCTGGTACGACCCGGCCATTGTTGGTTCCGGCATCTATACATACACGGTTCAGGGTACGCCCCCCTGCGCTGCGGACCAGGCCACCGTGCTGGTGAACGAATCGGCTCCGCCGACTGCGGGCACTGATGGCGCGACCACGGTATGTTCCGATGGTGCGGCCGTGGACCTGACCACGCTTCTCGGTTTGTTTGAGTCCGGTGGCACCTGGTTCGGACCTGGAGGAGGCGCGACAACATCCACCTTCATACCTGGCACGAGCACGCCAGGACCCTATCTGTACTTGGTGAACGGAACGCCACCCTGTGGGAACGACCAGGCCACGGTGACCGTTGCGCAGAACGCCCCGACAGATGCGGGGACCGACGGTGCCGCGACGGTCTGCGCGGATGGTGTGACGATCGACCTGTTCACCCTGTTGGGGGGTGCCGTGGCCGGAGGAACATGGGCCGAACCCGGAGGTGGAGCGGGCGGCAGCACCTACACGCCGGGAACATCCTTGCCCGGGACGTATACATACACATTGGCCGGTACAGCACCTTGCCCGGATGACCAGGCGACGGTGACCATCACCCAGAACGACCCGGTTGACGCTGGAAGTGACGGGACCATCACGGTCTGCGCTGATGGGGCCGACGTTGACCTGTCGTCGCTTCTGGGCGGCGATCCTTTTACGGGTGGCGCGTGGACCGGCCCCGACGGCGTAGCCACCTCCAGCACCTACACGCCGGGCATCAACTTGCCCGGCACGTACACATACATGGTCGCCGCTCTTGCCCCATGCACGAATGATCAGGCCACTGTAACTGTAACGCAGAACGACCCGGTTGAGGCTGGGGCTGACGGCACTATCACGGTCTGTGCGGACGGGGTACCTATTGATCTTTTCACCGGCTTGGGAGGCGCTGAAATGGGTGGCTCTTGGACGGACCCGGGTGGCGCAGGCAGTTCGAGCTCATACACCCCGGGCACTTCCGCTCCAGGGATCTACACGTATACGCTGACCGGGTTGGTACCCTGCGCCAATGATCAATCCATGGTGGTCGTTACACAGAACGACCCGGTGAACGCGGGCACGGATGGCTCAACAACGGTCTGTTCGGATGCAGAGGCTATCGATCTGTTCGCTCTTCTCGGAGGCAGCCCAGATGCAGGTGGTGTGTGGTCGGAACCAGGCGGGGGGGCCGCGTCCAACACATACACGCCGGGTTCAAGCGTATCCGGGACCTATACGTATGAGGTGATCGCGATCGCTCCTTGCGCGAACGATCAGTCCACCGTCACGGTAATACAGAATAATCCTGTTTATGCGGGATCGGATGGCGCGATCACGGTGTGTGACCTGGATGCTGCCGTAGGACTGTTATCGCAGCTTGGAACGCCCGATGCGGGCGGTGCGTGGACCGACCCCGGGGGGGTACCGACCAGCGGCAGCTACATTCCAGGCACAAGCGGTCCCGGCGCGTACGCCTATACCGTTACTGCCCTCGCCCCCTGCGCGAACGACCAGTCGATCGTGCTCGTGACCGAGAACAATGCGGTTGACGCCGGCGCCGATGGAGCCATCACGGTTTGCGCCGATGGAGTCTCCGTTGACCTGTCGACCTTTTTGGGTGCTCCGGACGCGGGCGGCACGTGGACCGATCCCGGAGGTGCCGCGGTTAGTTCTACCTACACTCCGGGAGCAGGCGCACCGGGAACCTACACCTACACGGTAACGGGTATAGCCCCCTGCCCTATCGATCAGGCCACAGTGACCGTGACGCAGAACCAGCCTGTTGATGCCGGTATCGATGGGGGACTGACCGTATGCGCTGACGGCGCGCCCGTAGATCTCTTCGGACTGCTTGGAGGTAGCCCTGATGCGGGCGCATGGACGGATCCAGGGGGTGCGGGAACGAGCGGGACATTCATACCGGGAATAAGCGCAGCTGGCATTTACACGTACACCGTGGTGGCGCTGGCACCTTGCGCGAATGACCAGGCCCTCGTGACCATCATCATGAATAACCCGGTGGATGCGGGCGTTGACGGGGCCACAGCAGTTTGTTCGGACGGAGGAGTTGTGGATCTCTTCTCTTTGCTCGGGGCACCCGATGGCGGGGGCGCTTGGTCCTCTCCAGGCGGCGGTGCAACAACCAGCACCTATACTCCGGGATCTAGCCCAGCAGGCACCTACACGTATACCGTAACCGCATTGGCACCGTGCGCTGATGACCAATCCACGGTTACGGTCACTGAGAACGACCCCGTGGATGCGGGAGCGGATGGCGCGATCACCGTGTGCGCCAACGATGCGGCATCAGACCTCTTCTTATTGCTCGGCGGAACCCCTGCTACAGGAGGGGAATGGACCGCACCGGGCGGCGGAGCAACAACGAACTTTTTCACGCCAGGGACGAGCACCCCCGGAGCGTACGTGTACACTGTGACGCCACTGGCTCCTTGCGCGGTGGACCAGGCCTTGGTCACCATAGCGCAAAACCAACCTGTAGATGCAGGAACGGACGGCGCCGTGACCTTGTGCATCTCCAGTCCGGTAACGGATCTGTTCCAAGCACTCGGTGGATCGCCCGATCCCGGTGGCACCTGGACAGCACCGGGCGGTGGGATGTTCGATGGCTCATTCACACCGGGGTCGGATGCCCCGGGCGTGTACACATACAACATCACGGCTTTGGCCCCCTGTGCCGACGCGAGCGCGACGGTGACCGTGGCCGTCGTATCGCTGCCTGATCCGGGAACTGTTGGCGCGGAGACGCTGTGTACTTCCGGTGCCATCCAAGACCTGTTCGCCGTGCTCGGAGGCACGCCTGATGCGGGAGGGATATGGACAGCACCCGGTGGTGGCGCTCACTCGGGAAACATGGATCCGGCAGCAGATGCCGCTGGGGTCTACACGTACACGATCACTGTTCCTCCGCCCTGCGCAAGCGTCAGCAGCACTGTGACCATCATCTTGCAGGCACCGCCTGACCCCGGCTCGGATGGCGCCGAATTGCTGTGCGTGACAAGTCCTGCGATCGATCTCTTCGGCTCGCTGCAAGGATCACCGGACGCTGGCGGAACATGGACCGATCCAGGCGGTGGTGCATTCGGCGGATCCTTCACTCCGGGCACCAGCGCTCCCGGCACGTACATGTACACTGTCTTCGGTATCGCGCCTTGCCCGAACGCCAGTGCATC
>JANOPI010000221.1:0-4406 GCA_031421755.1 Flavobacteriales bacterium
GGTGCTTGGCAGTAGCGCCCACGGAGGAGATGATCGCCACCTTCAATGTGGAGATGGTCAACGACTTCAACGTAACGGCTATCTGCTGCAACACCTATTCATTCACGGGGTCTGCCACCGGGAGCAATCCCACGCTCACGCTCACGCGCGGCGTAACCTATACGTTCGGACTGACAGGCGGGGGTAGCCACCCGTTCGCGATCCGGGCCACGGCGGGCGGTGCGAACATCGCAGGACCTTTCACGGCAGCCACGTTCACCTTCACGCCGGACTTCGTAATGCCTACGAACATGGTGTACCAGTGCGCGATCCATTCGCCGATGCTGGGAAACATCGTGCTCGTGAACCCGAACAGCCCGCCGAACGCTACCAACCTGAGCGTTGCTGAAGTCTACACCGAGGATGTGGCATTGAACCTGACGGATATCGCAGTGACTGATGCCGATAACGCCCTCACCACCGCCACGCTCACGTTGTCGACGCCCGCGGCCGGCTCGCTCAGTACCGCGTCTTCGGGACCGGTCACCTCTACCTACAATCCTGGTACGGGCGTTTGGACAGCGAGCGGCATGATCGCCAACGTGAACACCTTGCTCGCCGGGCTTACCTTTATTCCAGCCGCGAATTCCAGCACCAACTTCACCATTTCCACCAGCGTAAGCGATGGCATCGCAGCGGCCGTTACCGGCAGCAAGGTCATGACCGGAACGCCGGTGAACGACGCACCGACCTTGGGTAATGGCACGCTGGCTGCGGTGGGTGAGGATACCTCCAACCCGCCGGGCGGCTCCGTGGCCACCGTTTTCACCGGCCAGTTCACCGATCCGGATGCGGGTGCCGGTTTCACGGGGATCGCCGTATTGGGCAATACCGCTAACGCCGGGACACAAGGCGCTTGGCAATACTCCAGCAATGGCGGTACCAACTGGTTCACCATCGGCACCGTGAGCGCGCCCTCAGCGCTGGTGCTTTCAACCGCCACGCTCGTGCGCTTCGTTCCGGTGCTGAACTTCAATGGGGCACCTCCTGCGCTTTCCGCGCGTGGATTGGACAATACGTACGGTGGGAGTTCCAGTTCAACGGCCGGTAGCGAAACGCGCGTACTGATCAGCACGGCCGTCAGCGGCGGGGCCACGGCCATCTCCAGCGCAGTGGCCAGCCTCTCCACCACCATTGCCGCCGTGAACGATGCGCCGCAGGCCACCAACCTGAACGCGGCCGAGGCCTACACGGAGGATGTGGCACTCAACCTCATTGACATCGTGGCGAGCGATGTGGACAATTCTACTGTCTCGGCCACGCTCACGCTCTCCAACACGGCTGCCGGTTCGCTCAATACCGCCACTTCCGGCCCGGTCACGTCCATCTACATCGTAGGCACCGGCGTTTGGACCGCGAGCGGCCCGATCGCCAATGTGAACACCCTGCTTGCTGGCCTGACCTTCACCCCAGCGGCGAACTTCAACAGCAGCTTCACCATCGCCACCAGCGTGAGCGATGGCGTCGCCGCGCCCGCTACGGGCAGCAAGGCCATGACCGGCACTGCGGTGAACGATGCGCCCAATGCCACGAACCTGAACGCGGCCGAGAGCTTCACGGAGGACGCTCCGTTGAACCTGATCGACATCGTGGTCAGCGATGGGGACAATGCGACCACCACGGCCACGCTCGTCATGGTCGACCCCTTGGCGGGGACCTTGAGCACGGGCACATCGGGCGCCGTCACCTCCACCTACAACTCTGGCAGCGGCTTGTGGAGCGCGAGCGGACCCATCGCCGACGTGAACGCACTGCTGGGCGGAGTCCTCTTCACCCCGACGGCGGACTATAATGGGATCTTCGGCATGGAGACGGCCGTTACCGACGGTGCCTCTGGCCCGTCCGGCGCCAAGACGGTGTCGGGCATCGCGGTGAACGACCCGCCACAGGCCACCAACCTGAACGCCGGTGAGACCTACGCCGTGAACACGCCATTGAACCTCATCGATATCGTTGTGAGCGATGTGGATCATGCCACCACCAGTGTTTCGCTCTCGCTTTCCAGTACGGCGGCGGGCTCATTGAGTACCGCAACATCCGGCGCTGTCATTTCCACCTTCAACAGCGGCACTGGCGTATGGAACGCCAGTGGCGCGATCGCCGATGTGAACAACCTGCTCGCCGGCCTTGTCTTCACTCCGGCCCCCGGCTTCGATAGCGATCTCACCATGGTTGCCCAGGTAACCGACGGTGTGGCCGCACCTCTTTCCGGCAGCAAGCTCCTGACCGGTCCCGGCGCGCCGGTCATCGCCATCATCGTTCATGTGGTTTTGGAGGGCTCGTACAACGCCAGCACCGGCTTGATGAACGGGGCGATGCGTACCGCGGGCCTTGTACCATTGACTGAACCGTACACTGCCCTGGGATATACCTACGTGGGCTCCAGCGGCGGATCCACCTCTCCTGCGGTGCTGGCGCTCGGTGGTGCCGATGCCGTACATGACTGGGTGATCGTGGAACTGCGCAGCGCCGCCGATCCCGCCGTGATCGTGTACTCGCGCGCAGCGCTGATCCAGCGCGATGGGCAGGTATGCGACTTCGATGGCGTATCGCCCGTGAGCTTCAGTGTGCCGCCGGCCAGCTATTACCTGGCCGTGCGCCACCGCAACCATCTGGGTGCCATGACCGCCGGGGCCATCGGCTACACCGCCACACCTTCCTTCCTTGATATGGCGGCGGTCGGCTTCCCTTGTTATGGCACCGAAGCCCAGAAGACCATCACGGGTGCCTTCCCCTCGCAAGCCCTCTGGGCCGGTGACGTGTCCTTCAACGGTGCGGTGAAATACACCGGATCCGGTAACGATCGTGATCCCATCCTCGTCCTCGTGGGAAGCACCACGCCCAACAACACCGTCGCCATCTACAGCACTTGCGATGTGAACCTGAACGGTGAGGTGAAGTACACGGGAAGCGCCAACGATCGGGATCCGATCCTGGTTAACGTGGGTAGTACAACACCCAACAACGTGCGTACGCAACAGCTTCCCTAGGGAAAGGTATGGCCAGTGATCGTAACGCCCGAGCAGCTGGCTCCTTTAGGCTTGGTCGATAGAGGACCACGTTCGCTTCTAGTGGCCAGTACAGGCAATGTACCGTCAACTTGCCTCCCGCCCGCAGTGCTCCGGGCTGTGCTAAGGTTTGCTTTGGTGGGGCCAGAAAAAGGGAACTGCGGCCTTTCCGTGTCCATGGTCCGGGCCGTCAACGAGGTGTTGTTATCCCGCAGCACAGGCCGGACCATTGCTAGCGTGATCTTTCCAAGAACCTGCTCCCGGTGCCACGCCATTCACGCTACGCCTTCTTCACCCGCACCGCGTTCATGCCTTTCTGACCGCGCTCCAGTTCGAAGCTCACCTTGTCACCTTCCACCACGACGTCGATGAGGCCCGTGCGATGCACGAAGAAGCGTTCCTGCGAACCTTGTTCGTTGATGAAGCCGAAGCCTTTGGCATCATCGAAGAAATCGACCCGGCCAGTGCGTTCAGTAGGCTCAGCTACGTGTTCGCGGCGCGGTACGCCGATCTCGATCTCCGAAATGTCGATGGGCTTGCGGATCTTCGTGGGGTCGGGCGGCGTGCTCGTGATCTGCCCGTTCTCATCCACGTAAGCCATCATGTTCTCCAATCCGCCGCCTACGGAGTTGGCTTTGCGCTCTTCTTTTTTGCGCTTCTTTTCCTCCTGCTTCTGCTGACGTTTCTTCTCTTTTTCGCGTTTCTCAAATGTTGCCATGGACCTTGCCGAACGGTTGTTATCCGCTCAGGTCGGTCCGGCTTATGCGTTCACCTTTCCCGTGTGGAGGAGAACAGCACCATGCGACCTGAGCAGCGTTGCGTGGCCGAAAGGTACGCCATGGAACCCCGCTGACTTTTGAACCGGTGTTGATCGACGGGTAAGTGGGCACCCGTCTGTCCGTTCGGAGTTGTCACTGAAGCGAGCGAGGGGCATGTGGCGCACCTCTCCACGCAGTACGGGGACCGGTGACTTCAGCTTGTCGACGGCGATTTGTTCGCTGTGATGTTCGCGCCGCCCTTGTCCAGCATGCCCGTGAGGCCCGCCATGCGGGCGAAATCAGGATCGGGGCTCTGCTTCCACAGTTCTTCGCCCGTGTTCGCGTCCAGCTTATGGGCGAAGAACAATGTGATGAGCTGGATGGCGTCCTTGCCCGGCCTGGTGCAGGAGGTGAGCTTGCTGAACGCGTCGTCCTTGGTCCAGCGCACCTTGCCCGTGCTCATGGCCACGCAGGCCATCACGGCTTCTTGTCTGCGGCCTGGCCCACCAGCACGATCGCGTTGTTCGTGTATAGGAAGTACCTGCTCGTGATGTGACCGAGGCCGCTCTATGGCGCGTTCGCGAGTTCCTTCACGCACCAC
>JANOPI010000222.1:0-15991 GCA_031421755.1 Flavobacteriales bacterium
CAAGGGGGCACGCCCAAACGAACTATAACCTCATCATCCCCTTCACCACCGCGCGCACTTTCTCCAGATCCAAGGCGCTGAGGTTACCCATCGTTCATCCCACGCGCTCCACAGAGACCGAGCGCAGTTGGTGGCAGAGTGCGAAGGAGTCCTTTGCGAGGCCGTTGTTGCCTGCCTTCAATTCAACGGTGGTGTACAGTTCAACCGGCGGCTTGTTGCCACTGATGGGCACGGCGATGAGCAGTTGGAGCTGCGGCCAATGCGCGAGTACCACACAGGGACGGTGCTTCTGTTGTTCGCGGCCTTTGGTGCCCGGTGGCAGGCCAAGGTCCACTTGGACGATCGTACCGGGCTGCATGCAGGACTAGAGCTTGAGCCAATCGCCCAAGCCTTGGTCGGCTAGACGTTTCTGTCCTTTCACCCAAGTAGCTGGCACCGGTTCGGCGACAAGGGTTATCGGCGTTTCCGCCGCACGGACAAGGCCGAGCAAACGAGCACTGCCTGCGTAACACTGCGTGGCGTGTACGAGAAAGCGGTTGAGCACATCGATGCGTGCTGCGGTCACTTTCAACTCCTCGTTGATAATGGCATCGCCCATGAGCAGCCCCACTTCCATGTCCATGGAGGAATGGATCCAGCCAAGCAGAATGTGCGCGGCCTCTTGGTTCGGCACACCCACGGACAAAGCGGATTCGAACTGGGAGAACTCCAGTTCGCCAAGCTGATCGAGCGGGTTGGTGTCCATCTCGGACAAGTCAACGTCTGCGCTCATTAGCGCCCCGATAACCTCCATCTGCGCGTGCAAGGCGAAACGCATGTTCGCCAGCAGCGCACTTCCATCCTCTGTTTCCAACTGCCTCAACCGTGCATCCAATTCGGTACAACGCGCATTGAGGTCGACACCCTCGGCAATGATCCATTGAATGGCACGGATGCGAAGTGCGAACTGTTCATCGCGCAGTGCAACAGCATGTTCGGGTAGGTTCTTTCGGCTTGTGAGCAACTCGTTCACCTTCTTCAGGAACGAACGCATGGGCTGCCGCAACGGATTGTTCGGCTCCCGTGCCATCTCCTTCAACGGAAGGAAGACACTATCAATGCTGGGTGCGCCGTCGAACATGGTTCAAAGTTAGTGGATGCGGTGTGCTTCGCGTGACGGACATGAGTGGAAAGCCCGGAGCCGGTAATCCGGCGAGGACTTGAAGCGTTGGCCGGACCCCGCCTGCTCCCGAGCTGAGGCTTTGCGAAGTGAATGGATCAGGCGGGGGCACCTGCCTACCGGCAGGCAGGCGCCCAAACCCTGCGCTCACTTCCCCGCTTTCCCCGCCACCTGTTTCAGCCAATCCTTTGCGCCGGGTAGGCCACTCCATACCATGTGCGCTTTGTCCAGGTAGCTGATGGCTTCTTCTTCGGTGCCCAAGGAATAGCCCGCGACGCGGTAGGCTGGCATGTCCGCTTTCAGGAGCATGGGCACCACGAACTTGTTCTTCGTGCGCGCCAGTTGCAACGCTCGCAAGGCTTGTGGACCACCGCTGTGTTTGGTGAAGAGGTTCAACGCGCGGTTGAAGTACACTGCGGCGGAGACGTCGTCGGCGAACTGCTGGTCGAGTTCTTCGAAGCGGTCGTGATCACGCAGACCGCCAAGACTCGGCATGAGGTCGTAGCGTATGCCTTGGTTGTCGTTCGGGTTCAGATCCAACATGAATGTCCAGATGCCCATGGCTTCCATTACGCGGCCCAGGAAGAACTGGCTGTCGGCGGCACCTTGCAGGCAACGCATGAAGGGGCGCGTTTCGGTGAGGCCCCAGAAATGTCCTTTGTTCTGCTTGAGGAATTCTTCGTTCTGGAAACGTTCAGCACCGATCACGATACCGCGTTCGAAGTAGGCCAATGCAATGGCAGGATGGTGCTCGGCATCGCCCAGCACATGGTACGCGGTTTCGGGATCGGTGCTTTGGAGACTTTCTGCTTGAAGGCCTCCACCTCCGCTAGGGAGCCGAACTGCTGTTTCTCCATGAGCTTGTGCAGGTCGAGCGTGGGGTTGGAACCAGTGGGTATGCCAGCAGGCGCTGTCTTGGATCCGGGCTTTGGCTTGGGTGGTAGTTGCTTGGCCATGGAATACGCCGACGGTTGAGGGGGGGGAAGGCGCGGTGCAAAAAAAAAGGAGGAACTATCTTGTCTGAACGCGGTTGACGGGAAGTGCATCATCCTGGTGGTAATGGAGCAAGAACACATCGGGATGTTCCTACGCTTCGAGGCGGCGAGTGCCAGCATCAAAGGGTAGAGTGATGGAGCGCTCGGGAGTTACAGGCGGTGCTCGGCTATGCGGGGTGGCGCAACTTCACCATGGTGGTGGACAAGGCACTAGGAGCATGCGAAGCTGCTGGTGAAGCGGTCGCCGACCTTCTTGTTGGATCCAACAATATGGTCGTGATCTTCTCGCATACCATCTTGCTTATGCCAGCAAGAATCTTCCGCACCGATCGGGAGGCATTGACGTTAATGGCGGCAGTCCTCGAAGTTCAGTTCTTTGGACGATCCTAGAAATGTGATGATGGGAATAGTGCTTACACCCGTTCACCTTTCCATCTAAATCAGCCCTTCAGCCCACTGCCATTGCGCATTGGAATTCAGGGCAGGAACTACCCACCAGTGGGAAATCGTAACCCGAACGTGTGGCATCCGTGCACCATCCACTCATCGATGGAAGTCGATCTGAAATTAGTTGCACACGCTCGAGGGCCTTGTCCGTCAGGTGTTTTGTGCAGATGTGGGTATGTTTTCTATTTCGGATACACGCACAGCGTGGACGAGATCATGACCAAGGGATGATTCCAAGTATAGACCTCGGCTACACCAACACACCTCTCATGATCGATCCCAGAAAACTCGTGCTTTCACTCCTCATCGGTGCCGCGTCGGTCGGTACGCTACAGGCGCAAGAGATCCGCCTCGGTGGCGGCTACTCCGACAGCACAGTGGACGCTGATGGCCGCGACAATTGGAAAGGATGCGCAGGCGATCAATAGGGACTTGAAGTACTGCTCGGCGATCGCTTCTTCGCGAAGCCCGGTATCTAGATGCAGATCCGCAACTTGGATTCCACTACGGTAGGCCTTGGGCAGCATGGTACACCCAATGGCATCGAGACCGAAACGCGCTACACCAGCAAAGCGCTGCGCATCCCGTTGATTTGCGGTATCCGCTTGATCGATCCTGTTGATTGAAAGGACTTCAACCTGTACGTGACCGGCGGACCAACTGCGCTCATCGGCCTCAGCACTGAATCGGACAACGATTCACTCAGCTTCACCACGCGTGGCACGCAATGGCACCTCGGTTTCGGTGCGGGTGCGAAATACCGCTTCCTCTTCCTTGACGCCGGCTACGACGTGGGCATGACGACCATGTTCAACGGCGATGGCATCAACACCAACCCGCGCATCAACAACTCGTACATCACTGCCGGTCTATGGTTCGTGTTGAACAAGTAGATCACTTTCCATCCCTACCGCAGCGCAGGTCCCGAGAAGGCCTGCGTTATGCGCAAACGGAAGTCACATATGGTCTTTGTGGTGCGCCTGCCGATCCAATACAGGCGTAAAAGGTGAAGGTCGATCACCCTTCGAGTTGTGTGATCAGCACGCGCAACCGATCCACTTCCTTGCCGAAGGCTTGACGGAACATCCACTTGGCCAGCCATGCGCACAAGGGGCTCATCACCAAGGCGAGTACCGCGAGTACCGCAAGCAAGGCGGTTTTCTGGAGCACATCGCCCACCGGAGCTGCAGCGCCGACCACTGCACCCCAGAGTCCGCTACCAAAGGCGCTCACCGGGTAGATGTACCAGCCCATGCGCTGCTGGGTGCGCATCCAATTTTCGAGCGCGGTGTGATGGCGACGAAGTTCGTCGAGCGTTGTGGAGTTCGCAGAAACGAAAGGGTCCAAGGTGTTCAGCAATCGCCAGGTGTCCACCACGGCCCACACGCAGAAGGCGGCCACCACACTGAATGCTACGATCAGTGGCCATCCATCGGCCTTGACAAGGAGTACGCACATCGCCGCTGAAACCAGCAGGCCATAGCCGATGTTCAACCGCAAGGCACGCCGCAATCGGGCGAGCGGGTGATGTGATGCGCCGGTGCTTCCGGAGGCAGGAAGTGGACCTTCATCACGTGGGTCTGGCAGGTCCCAAAGCTGTTGCACGTCCATGTTCAGTTGGCCTTCAGTAGTTCGGTGAGCCGTGTCTTGATGCGGTGGAGTTTCACGCCGACATGGTTGGCGGTGATGCCGAGCAATGCGGCGGCTTCGGCGTGATCGAACCCATCCAGGTGCAGTGCGAGCAACGCACGGTCCGCTTCAGGAAGCAGCAGCATGGCCGAGTGCAAGCGTTGGCGTTCATCGGCGCGTGCAATGCTGGAACCATCTGTCGGTTCAGGTAGTTCGCGCGCTCCCATGCGCTGAACGATCCGTGGCCCTCGCGTCCAACTTAGCGCCGTGTTCAGGGCGATGCGATACAGCCAGGTACTGAACTTGGAGTCGCCCCGGAACTTGGGCCAACCGCGCCACGCCTGCAACAGCGTCTCTTGCTCCAGGTCCTTGCGGTCATCGGGGTCCGTGGCGTACAGACCCGCGATGCGGTGAACGATGCGTCGATGCTCGTGTACCAAAGCCAGGAAGCGCGCCTGATCCACCGCCATCTCTCATCCACGGTCCATCAGGCCCACCCAATATCCAAAGGCGGCCGCGGTAAGTGCGAGGTGAACGACCAGCCATGCACGTCGCCACAGTGGCCGCTTGCTCCAGGTCTGCGACTGGTCAAAGGGGTCAGCAACAAGTGCGATACCGAGGAATGTTGCGGCCAACGAACGGTCCTTGCTGACCAGCCAGAAGACCAAGCCGGAAAGGGTGAAGATGCCATAGGCCCATTTGTTGAAGCTCTGTGTGCGTTGGGGGACGGCTTGCGAAGGGTCCATGATCGGGTTGTTTGATCAATAGGTAGCACAACAGGGTGCGATCATTACAACAACATTGTGGCCCGCTTGGTCGCATCGCACATGGACCACCACTTGTCCCGGCCGTTGTGAGCCAGCAACTGCTGGTTCGGTGTGTGATCCGAGCGGCCCCGAACTTCATGATCTACTCCGCCCACTGCTTCACGTACGCGCCATCCGGATCATAGATGGAGGCTTGCCGCACCGGATCGAAGCGCCTTCCTTCACGGGGATCATTTCCCACTCCTGCGAGGTATTGCCAGTTGCCCCAATTGCTGCACGGATCGTAGTCGATCAGCAGGCGTTCGAACCAATAGGCGCCCATGCGCCAGTCAAGTTGCAGGTCGTGTACCAAGTAGCTGGCCACGTTCTGGCGCCCGCGGTTGCTCATCCAGCCGGTGGCTGCCAGCTCGCGCATGTTGGCATCGATGAAGGGTTGTCCGGTGCGTCCTTGGCACCATGCTCCGAAGCGTTCGTCATCATGATCACCACGCGCCGGCTTGCATGCGATACCACTCCGCAGGAACAGTTTCACTCCATGCTTCGCAGCGGTGAATTGGAAGAAGTCGCGCCATAGCAGTTCGAAGATGAGCCAATAGGTACTCGCGTTCGCGCCGTGCTCGCTTTCGTAGCGCTTCACAGCGTGGAACACCTCGCGGGCAGAGAGCGCACCGGAAGCCAGCCACGGGCTGAACTTGCTGCTGAAGTCGGCGCCCAGCAGGCCGTTGCGTGTTTCCTTGTACTGGCTCAGGGCGCGTGTGTCCCAGAAGTAATGTTGCAGCCTGCGCAAGCCCGCGTCACGTGCGCCGGTGAAGTCCAGTGGGGCGCGTGGATCTTGTGGATGGTCCGTGAACGGCAGTTCATGAGGTGCGAGGGAACGTGAGGTCCAGTCGGCCGGTACCCGAACTTTTCCGGGTGCGGGCAAGGCTGCACGCACTGCGAAGGAGCCCTCCACGCGTGTGCGGAACGCCGTGAACACATGGGGCAATTCATCCAATGGGAATGGCAGATCCGCGGGATGGAGCATGGTGTTCGGTGCTACGGATCGTAGATCCAACACAGCACCGACCAATCGTTCCTGTTGGTGCTCTTCCCAGGCATAGAGCTGCTGTGCGTACACGGTGCTTGCGTTCCACTCCGCAGCGAGCGCTTGCAACACCGAGCAAGGATCGCCATGGAAGGCGCGCAATGCACTGCCCTTCGCGAGCAGTTCGCTGTGCAGTGCTTCCAAACTCTGGTGCAGGAAGCGCCTACGGAAGTCGCCGGAACGGGGGAAGCCGAACGGCGATGATCCATGTTGTACGGGATCGACGATCGCCACGGGCAGCACCTCGTCGTGCGCGGCCAAGGCAGCGGTGAGCGCTTCGTTGTCAGCGAGGCGCAGGTCATCACGGAACCAGACGATGGCGCGGCTCATAGCGTTTCGATGTTGACGAGAAGTTCATCGCCTTTGTCCAATAGCGCCTGTCGCGTGGCGCTGTTCATCTTGTCCCACGTACGGTACACCATGCCCATGCGCACCATGATCCCGGGTCGGGCATCAGCGCTCTCCAAACGCTCGCGGTTGCGCGCGTGGAAGTGCCAGTACAAGGCGTTGAACGGACAGGCCTTGGCACCGGTGCGCTCGTTCACGTTGTAGTAGCAGGTGCCGCAGTGGTGGCCCATCTTGTTGATGTATGCACCGCTGCTCACGTACGGCTTGGTGCCCACGATACCGCCATCCGCGAACTGGCTCATGCCGCGCGTGTTGGTGATCTCCACCCATTGGATCGCATCGATATAGATACCGAGGTACCAACGGTCCACTTCATCGGGATGCACGCCGGTGAGCAGGGCGAAGTTGCCGGTTACCATCAAGCGTTGGATGTGGTGCGCATAGGCGTTCTGCAGGCTTCCGGTGATGGCTTCGCGCAAGCAGGTCATGCGCGTACGACCGGTCCAGTACCAGGCGGGGAGCGGCCGATCATGCCCGAAGAAGTTCAGCGAAGCGAACCGCGGCATGCGCGCCCAATACACACCGCGCATGTATTCGCGCCAGCCGATGATCTGGCGGATGAAGCCCTCGGCCTGGTTCAGTGCGATGCGTTCGGGATCCGCGCGCCACGCAGCTTCCACCGCTTGGCAGACCTCCAGCGGTGAAAGCAACTTCACATTCATGCTGAAGCTGAGGCGGGCGTGGTAGAGAGCCCATTGCCCGGGCATCAACGCATCCTGGTACGTGCCGAACAAGGGCAGCAAGTGCTCACAGAAGTACGCGAGCAACTGGAGGCTCTCCGCGCGGTCGAGTGGCCAGGTGAGGTGTGCGCTTTCCACCGATCCGATCGTCATCACACCGGCGTTGTCGATCAACCGATGCAGATCGCGCAGATCATGGTCGAAGAATAGCGGCGGAGGAGCCACATGGGATCTCGCCGGTTTACCGCGGTTTTCCTTGTCGTAATTCCACGCTCCACCGGCGGGCTGCTTGCCGTTCATCAGCAGGCCCGTGCGTTCGCGCAGGATGCGGTAGAAGCGCTCCATCAGGAACTGCTTGGTGCCGGGGAAGAGTGTGACGAGTTCTTCGCGGGCTGTGAGAAAGTGCTCGCTGTCCGCCACGTCCACTGAACAACCGGTAGTGGTGGCGAAACGCTTCAGTTGTTCATCCAAGCGGACCTCATCGGGCAACTGGTAACCGAATGTGGCGGCTCCTGTGTCGCGCAGGATCCCGTGCAAGTTCTCCGAAAGGTCCTGTGTGTTGCGGGCATCATCGAGCGTGATGTACCACACACGATGCCCTTGTTTGCGAAGTGCCTCCGCAAAGCGGCGCATGGCGGCGAAGAAGGCAAGGACCTTCTGCACATGGTGCCAGGCATAGTCGGTCTCCTGACGCATTTCGCAGAGTACGTAGAGCACCCCGGGATCCAAACGTTGGAACCAGCTGTGCGCGCCGTTCAATTGGTCGCCCAGGATCAGGCGGACGGTGTGTGCGGTTTGCGGCTCCGTTGGCATCGTTCACTGCAATAGGTCACATCGGGCCAGGAATTCCGCCAGCGCTTCCGCCATTGGAAAGGCCGTTGGCACACGGGACAGATCTTGGTGGGGAGGTGCTCTTTGAACATGTGGTTCAGAACAGGATCACCCCTTCCAGCGGATCGCCGACGGTGCGCGCTTCCCCCTGCGCGTGCCGGTGTCCGATCAGCCAGCACAACCAAGAATCGGCGGCATGTCGGTCTTCGGGTTCCGGCGGCGGCAGTGCGAACATGCCGGCCATCAGGCGCAACTTGTGGCGGGGTATGGTCTTACCGTGCGGAATGTGGAGGTAGTCCCACTCGTGGCGGATGAGCGCCGCAGGGTATACTTCCATCACACGCATACCCGCTGCACGCCAGCGTTCGGCCAAACGTATGGCCCTGGCTGTGAGACCACCAAGGAACATGGGGCTCATGCCACCGGCCAGCCGATCGGCGCGTCGGAAGAAGTGATCTGCGCCACGCCCGAAGTAAGCACCCGGCAAACTGAGTGGCGCGTCGATGTAGATGGTATCGGGTGCCAAAGCTTGAACGGTGCTCTCCAGCCAGGCATCGGCATCATCGCCCTTGGCACAACGAGCGAATCGGAAGATGCCCCGTTCCCGGTAGCAGATGACCGTGGTTCCGGCATTCCGCGCGCCGAAGTCGATCCCGATCAGGTCCATGTTCCTGTGAAGAACAACAGAGCCGCCCAAGTGTTCTATGGTCCACCATTCGTTCCCCATTTCTTGATCTGTGCCGGTGATATCTCACGGGCACGTTAAATGGCTGCCATGCCCAAACACCCGAAGTCCACTGCTGTCGCGCCGTTGAGCACTCTGTTGGCCAGCAGCTACACCCTGTATCTGAAGACACATAACTACCATTGGAACGTGACCGGTCCGATGTTCACAACACTGCACACGTTATTCATGACGCAGTATTCGGAACTGGCGCTGGCGGTGGATGAAGTGGCCGAACGCATACGCACGTTAGGCGCCTATGCGCCGGGCAGCTATACCGCGTTCGCGAAACTGAGCAAGGTGAAGGAAGAGAACGGGCACCCGGATGCGAAGGCCATGATCAAGCAATTGGTGGCGGATCAGGCGGCGATCATCGTTGCGGCCAAGGCGGTGATCAAAGCAGCCGAAAAAGATGGTGATCAAGTAAGTGCCGACCTCGCCACACGCCGCATGGATGTTCACGGGAAGAATGCTTGGATGCTGCGGAGCCATTTGGAATAAGGAACAGTAGGCAGGGATCGCCGCCGCCCGCGCAGTTGGCCGTGTGGAAAAGCGCCCTTGGGATTCCAGGGCTTCCGTGTTACCGAAGCGATACGTTTCAGATGGTATGGAAGTCAACTTCCGCCCACCCGCCAGGTCCCGATCTAAGCCACCGTGGCCACCATCACCAAGCTCTCCGGGGTGAAGCGTGCGCCGGCGAATTCAACTTCCGCTTCACGCAAGACGGTCGTGCTTGTCGGGGTGAACCCATTGGTGCGCAGCACACGCTCCCAGTCGGCCTGTTCATACATGGTGAAACCGTGCGCCGCAAAGGGCAGCTTCTCCATCGACGATCGCGTGCGCAACACGGCAGTGAATGTGCCACCGGGTTTCAGCACGCGGCGCAACTCCCTGAAGTGAGCAGCGGGGTCGTCCCAGAAGTAGATCACATTGATACAGAAGATGCGATCGAACAAACCGCCGGCAAAAGGCATGCGATCGCTGGGGCCATGTACGAGCGACAAGGTGCCCGAAACGATGAGGCCCTTGTTCTGAGCGGTGGCCTGCTCCACCATCTCCTTGCTGAAGTCCAGCCCGTGCAGGCTCAGGTTCATCGCCAGGTGCGCGAGTTCGCCAAAGAAGAGGCCGTTCCCGAAACCGATCTCCAGCACGCTCATTCCATCGCGCAGGTCCAACGCCTTCCACGCTCCTTCTTAGAGGGATCGGTTCACGGCGTTCATCCGCTTGCCCACCGTGCGAGCCATGAAACCGTGCGGCTTACGCAATTGCGCGGCCATCTGCTGCGCCGTAGGTCCAGCGAAAAGAGCGCGCAGGAACTGGAGGGGGTTCATACGTCAAAGGTGAGCCACATGATGATCGACGCTCATGGCGCGAGGGTGAAAGATCTCACATGCATGGGATTCTTCCAACCTGGGTGCAGGTCTGCTCCCGATATAAGGAGCCGTGCGCACCTTTGCAGCATGCTCCATCCAAACACGCTTATCGCGGGGCGCTGGTTCGATGCCTTCAATACGCACGACCTGGAAGCGCTCCTGGTCCTGTATGCCGACGACGCTGAGCACTACAGTCCGAAACTGATGGCGCACAGACCCGAAACGAACGGTCTGCTACGTGGCAAAGCCGCCTTGCGTGAATGGTGGCGTGACGCGTTCGAACGGCTACCGACATTGCGTTACGAGGTGCTCAAGCTGACGGCTGACGACGATCAGGTGTTCATGGAATACATCCGGCATGTGGTCGGTGAAGCGGACCTGCGCGTTGGGGAAGTGCTGGAGATCCGGAACGGCCTGATCGTCGCCTCGCGGGTCTATCACGGGTGATGGGGCGCATCGTGCGGGGATACGATCATGTGCTGATACCGGTCGGCAAGCCATCGATGCTCACCCGGTTCTTTTCCGCCCGGTAGGCCATCACACCCGCTTCACCCTTGCGCTCGGCCCATGCCGGAAGCTGGTCGCGATGCTCTTTGAAATCGAACAACGGCACCCCGAAACCGCAGCTCGTTTGCACGCTGTCTTTCTCCGCGATGATCAATTGGCGTTCCCCCGGCATGTTCGGGCCTAAGAGCGGGCGCAAAACGGACAAGTCCTCCGATCCGGGCTGTACAGAGCGGCCTTTCGCATAGAGCCGCAAGATCAGTGACGGCCATCGAACGCACAGAAGATGATGGTGATGCGACCGTTCTGGAGGAGGTGCGCGGCCGTCTCGTTCCCACTGCCGGTGGCATCGAGGTAGCCTACGCGCCGGGGATCGAGGATGCGTAAAGTATCGAGACCTTTTGGCGAGAGGTTCACGCGACCGTCGATCGGAGCGGTAGCGGTAAAGAAGATCTTCTGCTCACGGATGAATGAGCTCAGGCGCTCATCCAGCGCATCGAGGAACTTGGCCATGCCCCGAAAATAATCCCCTCCTACTCCTTCTCCACGCCGAGACCGCTGATCAGCGCATCACTCGGACGGAGTTGTACCATAAGTCGGTAGGTGCCACCGTGCACGGCGCTCTTCAACCTCAAAGCGAATTCCTCAGGGTTCACCCGCTCAACCCCGGCGATCTCGTGTGTACCGATGTCAGCACGCAGCTGCTTGAAGATCGTGATGTGCTGCTCCATCGGCACATCGGCCAGGAAACCCGGCCCGAGGTTGGCGCGGAACCATTCCTTCAATTCAGTATCGGTGCTCTTCGCCTCGAGAACCGCCGACAGCGCTTTCAAGCGGTCGCCCATAGGTCCATCCGGGATGGCTGGCAGGAGCTCCGAAGGTTCGCCCATGCGCGGCTGATAGGTGGGATCGAAGACCATGCGCCCGACCTCCCACGCCAGGTCCTGCATACCGCGCTTGTTGGCGTTGCTCATGAGCACAACGCGCACGTCTTCATCCGGGAACCAGAGCACATCGGCGAACTGCACGCCGTTGCCACCATTGTGCGTGATGAGCCGTGTATCCCGCTTGGTCGAGAAAAGCGCCCATCCGTAGCCGTAGAAGGAACCGGCGCCCTCGCCTTCTTCCACATGTTGCGCGAACATCTGATCGGTGCTCGCCTTGGACAACACTTTGTTCGAGCGCAGGGCATCGATCCAAGCCGCCATATCGTGCGAGGTGCTGAGGATACCACCGTTCGCCCGCAGGTGCCAGCCCAGGCCGCCGTTCACTATCGGATGATCGAGCATGGTCCCCCAGCGCGTTCCGTCTTTCCGGTAGCCGATGGCGAGTTCCTGCTTCGACCAGTCGGGCAGCCGGTAGCCGGTGTGCAGAACGCCTGCAGGCACCAGCAACGAATCGTGCAGATAGCGTTCGTAGGCCATTCCGCTCACATGCTCCACGATGATGCCGAGCAGGCTGTATCCGACATTGCTGTATGCGTAGGAGGTTCCGGGCGTGAACTCCAGCGGCGTGGCCAGGGCGAGCTTCGTGAACGCACCACCGTCGATCGCTTCATTGTCATCCCCGACCGCCCCGGGGAAACCGGCGCTGTGTGTGAGCAGTTGGTGCAAGGTGATCCCGGACTTGTCCATCGGCACTTCCTTCAAGTACGTGCGCAGTGGATCGGTCACCTTCAGTTTTCCACTTTCCTGCAACTTCAAGATGCACGCCGCAGTGAACTGCTTGGTGATGGACCCGATGGCATGCACGGTCGCCGACGTGTTCGCGAGGTTCTGTTCGCGGTCGCGCAGGCCATAGCCTTTGTCCAAGAGGACGGTATCACCGCGCATCACGAGAACGCTACCATTGAACCCCGCCCCGGTGGAGGCCAGCATGAACGAGTCGATGCGCGCGTTGATGGGGTCGACCGTCCGTGCAATGATATCGGGCTGCGGTTGCGGCGATCCGCAAGCGAGGGCGAAGATCAGTATGGCGAAAAGCGGAGGGTAGTAGAGGTTCATGTGCCCAAGCAACGTGGTGCCGCATCGTCTTCGCGTTAAGGAACGTGGAGAACCGTTAACGGATGTGATCACGGCGGATCAGTTCCTTTGTGCCGATGCTCACGCTCGACCTTACCGACTTCCCGGCGCTCACCACCGATCGACTGGTGCTTCGTGAACTATCGCCTGCTGATGCCGCTGCACTGTTCGCCATGCGCAGCGATGAACGGCTGATGGAACATATCGGCCGGCCCCGAGCTACGACATTGCTGGATGCGGAAGGGCTCATTGCGAGCATCACCAATGACCGTTCGGAGAACATAGGCATAACGTGGGGGCTCACGCTGCACGGCAGCAACACGCTGATCGGCACCATCGGCTATTACCGGTTGAAGCTCGAGCACCATCGCGGCGAGATCGGTTACATGCTCGGCTTCGACCATTGGGGCAAAGGATTGATGGGCGAGGCGCTGGACGCGGCGGTGGCGTGCGGCTTCGAGCGGTTCGGGTTCCACAGCATCGAAGCGGTGACGGACCCCCGCAACAGCGCATCAAATAAGCTGCTCGAGCGGCACGACTTCATCCGGGAAGGGTTGTTCAAGGAGAACTTTTATTGGAACGGTGGGTTCCTTGACTCGGCCGTGTGGTCGAAGCTGGCACCGCCGTAGCGGCGCTCAGGCCGTAGAACCGCTGCGGAACAAACGGCGCAGCGTGGCCAAATGCGCCAATAGCACCACTGGCACAATGAAGGCGGGAAGCCACACATAGGGGAAGCGCAGCATTCCCGTATTCGGCTGATCGAAGCCGAACCGTTGGAACGGCGTAGGCACGGAAAGGACGCCATGGAAAACAACGTTCACCAGCAAGGCGAGGCATAGCAGGTTCCATCCGATGAGCAATGCCTTGTTCACGGTACCGCCACGGAACGCGAGCAGAGCGATGAGCGGCGCGGTGGCCCCGGAGAAGATGTCGAAGTTGCGGCCATCCCAGGTCATGAGTTGCGGCACGAGGCCATCAGCATGCAGTGCGTGCAGCCCGAACTCGACCGGTACCCGCACGACATGCAACAGGATGAGCGCGCGCAGGTCCAGGCGATCCATCCATGCGCGGCCCGGCTTCATCAGGAAAAGCGCGAGGATGAACCCCGCTGGCGGCAGCAACGCCAGCGCGATGCGTGGCGGCAATGCATCGGTCTCGGTATAAAAACCCGTGCCCGCTACCAGGCCTTGGACCACCAGCCAACCGGTGATGATGCCGCCCGCGACCGTCTTGCTCGGTGTGGCACGCAAGAGGAGCAGCGCGGCGAACAGCGTGCTTCCGATGAACAAGAGGATAAGCGCCATGCGCTGCGAAGATCGTGGTCATCCTGTAACGCGAGTACATGGTCGTTCAATCCGATCGAACGATCCGTCGTACAGCCATGACCTCCCCTGCAGCACCCCGCAGCGTGCCGATGATCCATGGCACGTTCGGGATCGGGACATAAGCGCCCGCACCAATGCGGTGCGTGGCGACATTCCGGCCAGCAGCGTCGATCCATTCCAGGCGGCTTCCACTGGGAGCATTCAATACCCGAAGCACACCTTCGGAAACGACCAATACGGTATGCTCGGAGGTGGCGGCCACCACGGTGGTATTGAGATCATCTTCGAAGCAGCCGATGTCATACGCCGCACCTTGTGGGCGAGCCGTTCCATCGAGGTCTTCCGTCACCACTGCGCTCACGGCACTTGTTCCGGCATCCACTGGTTGCGCGGCGGCGTTCAGCGGATGGAAGTCACCGTTCTGTGGAGCCATGAAGAGCGCGGATTGCGGATCGGCTACCTGCGAGTTCGCATCATGGCCAAGGGCCTGCCAACCGGCAAGGTCCAGGATCGTGGCATCCCCGTCATGCGAGAGACTTTCCACCAGCAGATTGTAGTCGCTGATGAAACCATCGAGGGCATCTGCGGCGACAACGATGCTGCCCCGGAACGGATGCTGGTTGATGAGGACATTGTTCAGCACCTGATTCCCGGTGCATCCGTCCGTGATGTTCACGCACCAGCGCGCATCACTGGCATTGATGATGGTGTTGTTATAGACCCGGTTATTCGTACTTGGCGCGCCACCGTCTATCTGGTAAAGGCTGATCCCGCTCGCGTGGTTGTCATAGAGCAGGTTGTTGTAAAAAACCGAATTGACCACGCCGTCACAGTTGATGCCGCTTCCGCCAGCGACACCGTTGCCGTGGATGGTATTGCCGTACACCTGCGCGTTGCTGATCACGCCGTCGCCGCCCAAACTCACATCCCCGTTCATGTGGATGCCGTTCGCGTTGTTGTCGGAGCAGTAGTTGTAGCGGATGATGGGATCATCGGCGCTGTTGCTGAAGTAGATACCGTGCTCATCCTCGCTCCCGCTGCAGGAGTTGTACTCGATGATGACATGCTCGGCGAAGCCCGTGAGAATGCCCCACTTGTAGTTGCTGTGGCAGCTGTTGTAGCGGATCGTCACATGGTCACTGAGCACGGTGCGGATCCCGGTGCGCGGCATGTCGTTCACCGTGAAGCCTTCCACCACGATCCAGTTGACGTTCTCCACGTTGATCCCGTCCTGGTCGTTGTAGGTGGAGGGGGACGTGATGTTCGCTCCTTCACCATTTCCAAGGAAGACGATCGGCGCTCCGGCTGATCCACTGTTGTCCATGGCCGCGAAGCCTTGATAGTTGCCCGGATGTACAAGCACGCTATCCCCGGCCAAGGCCACGTCAGCGCCGTGCTGGATGGTGGCGAAAGCGGCATCTTGGGAAAGACCGTTGTTGGCGTTGTTGCCAGCTACGGACACATGGTATGTAGCCGCATGGCCACTGAGGGCAAACAGGAGCGGAAAAAAGAGGAGCGTTCGCATGGTCGCCAGTACGATGGGGATCCCGTAGGGTTCATCGCCCCGTTCCGAAAGCTACCGTTCATCGACGAGCGCGGATACCTGCTGGACAGGTCGGCAAGACCTACCCCTCATTTGGCGCGAGTGTTCTGCCCGCCCGTATGCCCCTGGGACACGGGCGGTTCACTCGTGCCGCACTGCTCATATCGAAGCTCATCGTGCTGATGTTGGTTGATCCATCGAAGCTACTCCACAACGAACTTCTTCCCGGCGAACCAGGTGTGCGCATCGCTCAGGTGGATCGTGTAGGTACCCGATGCGAGGCCGGTCACATCGACCTGCACTTCGCCAGGGCTGCTTGACGGCACGTTCTGCCGCCGTACCGCCCTACCCTCCAGGCTCACCACCGTGAGCGAGAGCGGGCCATCCGTCCTGAAATTCATGGGCAGCTTGATGGTGACGTGCAACCGGTCGCGCACCGGATTGGGGTACACGCTGAGGGCATAGCCCATGTTGGTGATCTGCGTGGTGATGCCCATAGGG
>JANOPI010000223.1:0-1506 GCA_031421755.1 Flavobacteriales bacterium
TTGCTCGCGGCGATGACCGGCGTCTGGCTCACCGGCGGCGACAACAACATATTCACGCAGATCGGATTGATGGTGCTGGTGGGGCTCTCGGCGAAGAACGCGATCCTGATCGTGGAATTCGCGCGCGAGCTCGAGTTCGCCGGCAAGACGCCGCTCGCCGCGGCGGTCGAGGCGGCGCGCCTGCGCTTGCGCCCGATCCTCATGACCTCGCTCGCCTTCGTGATGGGCGTGGTGCCGCTCGCGTTCGCCACCGGCGCGGGCTCCGAGATGCGCCAGGCCATGGGTGTCGCGGTCTTCTCCGGAATGATCGGCGTCACCGCTTTCGGGCTTTTCCTCACCCCGGTGTTCTACGTGCTCCTGCGTGGAATGGCGGGAAATCGTCCCCTCACGCAACACGGCGAGGTCCCGCACGTCGAAGCCTTCGCCGGCTCATCGGATTGATGAATATGAAGCTACCTGGATTGCTCGTCGCCCTGGTCCTCGCCGGATGCGCGACCCCACCGGCTATCGACGCCTCCCGCTTGCCCACCGCTCCGATGCAATTCAAGGAAGGCGGACGCTGGATAGCCGCCACGCCCGCCGAATCGCAACCGCGCGGGGAATGGTGGAGGGCGTTCGGCGATCCGGTGCTCGACGACCTGGTGGCACGGGCGGACGGCGCCAACGCGAGCATCCAGGCGGCCGCGGCGCGCCTTGCGCAAGCACGCGCGATCGCGCGCGCCACCGACGCCGATCGCGCACCGCAGCTGGGCGTCGATGCGGGGGCCTCGCGCGTGGGCGGCATCGTCAACGCAACCGGAGGGCCTGCGCGCTCGTTCGGGTTCGCCGGCGCCAACTTGTCCTATGAGCTCGACCTTTTCGGCAAGCTCGCGCGGGCGAGCGACGCCGCGCGTCTCGACGTGCAGGCGCGCGATGCGTTGCTGCAAAGCATGCGACTGCTGGTGCAGGCCGAAACCGCGCAGGCCTACCTCGCGCTGCGCGCCCTCGACGTGGAGCGCGCGCTGGTGCGCGGCACGGTTGTCGCCTATCGCGGCACCCTCGACCTCACGGAGCGGCGCTACCGCGCGGGCGACGTCGCGGAGCTCGACGTCACGCGCGCCCGCACCGAGGTCGCGGCCACCGAGTCCGAGGCGCTGGCGCTCGATCGCCGGCGCGCCGAGCTCGAGCACGCGCTCGCGGTGCTGGTGGGGGAGGTCTCGTCGGGCTTCGATCTGCCGGTGCAGGAATGGAAGACGGCGCTGCCGGTGATTCCCGCCGGCGTGCCGGGCACGGTGCTCGAGCGTCGCCCCGACGTCACCGCGGCCTTGAGCGCAATGCTCGCGTCGCAACAGAGGGTCGGCGTTGCGAAGGCGGCGTGGTTCCCCGACGTGTCGCTCACCGCGACCGGCGGCTATGCGTCTTCGGAGCTGAGCGACCTCTTCAAATGGTCGGCGCGGGCGTGGGGCGTGGGCGCCTTGCTCTCGCTGCCGGTGCTCGACGGCGGCCGCCGCGAGGCGGGCGTGCAAA
>JANOPI010000224.1:0-2736 GCA_031421755.1 Flavobacteriales bacterium
ACAACCGCCTGAAACTTGGCCCCGTGTACGTGGATCTTGGTGCCGACCTGGCGCTGAAGGTGCATGAGCGGGTTCTCGTGGGCGGCAATGAAGTGGACGTTGATGGCGACAGCAAGGCACAGTCCGTGGACGTACTGGTACACGGTGGCGTGGGGTTCAAGGTCCTCATGTTCGGCATTGAAGCCCGGTATCGCCGTGGCCTTACCGAGGTATACGAGGGCACGTACAACGCGGGGGTCGAGCTGGGGTTGAGCCTGTTCTTCTAATGTGCAGAACAGCAAGAGCACCTTACCACTACGACGAGAACCCATCGAAGGACAGCAACACGATGCCAACCAAGAAGTGACCACACAGACCATGAAGACCAAGCACCGCGCAGTACCGATCGTCGCCCTATTCCTGCTGGGCGCTTGCACCAATCCGGAGCCGCAGCCGGTATCCCCACCAGTGATCAGCGTGCCCGCAGTGTCCATCGATCAATTGCCCAACTGGAACGACGGTGCGGCGAAGCAGGCCATTCTCGACTTCGTTGCGCGCACCACCACCGCAGGCGGTGTGGACTTCGTGCCGGTGCCGGAGCGCATAGCGGTGTTCGACAACGACGGCACCTTGTGGAGCGAAGCACCATTGCCGCCACAGCTCGCGTTCATCTTCAGCGAGATCAAGCGCCGCGCCCCGCAAGAGCCGGAACTGGCGAAGAACCCCATGGTGAAAGCCGCCTTGGCCGGCGACATGGCCACCCTTGCTGCGGGCAAGCACCACGATGGCCTAATGGAACTGTTGGCCTTGACGCATGCCGGTACCACGGTGCCCGAATTCCAACAGCGCGTGCGCAACTGGATGGGGAGCTACCAACAGCCCAAAGGCGGCGACGGCCTCGCGGGCGCCACCTACCAACCCATGTTGGAGCTGCTCACTTACTTGCGCGCCAACGACTACAAGACCTTCATTGTCTCCGGTGGCGGCATCGACTTCATGCGTGTGTTCGCAGAGGAGCTGTATGGCATTCCGCCCGAGCAGGTCGTGGGAAGTTCATCCGCCGCAACCTTCGCGCTTGTGGATGGCGTACCCACTTTGACGAAGACCACCGAGGACGTCTTCGTGGATGACAAGAGCGGCAAGCCTGCTGGCATCCACCGCCATATCGGGCGCCGCCCCATCTTCTGCGCAGGCAACAGCGATGGCGACCAGGCGATGCTGGAGTACACCACCATGGACAACCCGCGACCGAGCTTCGGGTTGATCATACACCATACCGACAGCGTGCGCGAAACGGCCTACGACGAGAAGGCGCCGGTCAGCGGCACATTGATCACCGCACGTGAAGCCGCAGCGGAACGGGGCTGGGTGCTGGTGAGCATGAAAGAAGATTGGAAGACCGTATTCGCGGGGCAGTAGGTGCCCACCACAGGCATCCACACAGGCCCGGTCGTCGCAGGCATCGCAGGCGTTAAGAAGTTCCAATACGACATCTGGGGCGATACGGTGAACACGGCTAGCCGCATGGAAAGCAGTGGCGAAGTGGGACAGGTGAACATCAGTGAAGCGACGTATGCGTTGGTGAAGGGCCAGTCCGGTCTCACCTTCACCCCGCGCGGCAAGGCCTGCCCCGGCCTCCGAGCCGGGGTGCAGGCAAAGGGCAAGGGGGAGATGGAGATGTACTTCGTCTCGAAGCGTTCTTGAAACCCCACTTGCGCTTATCGCGTGCATGAGCAAGTGCCTATCCAACAGCAGGAGGTTCAGCCATTCAAGCATTCGTTCGCGCGAACCCCGTTAACGGCAAGCAGGTCCTGTCAAACAACTGCTACGCCAATAGGTGGACGGACCGATCACTCCTTTCCAATGCATACCTTTTCTCCGACCTGTCCTGCGATGCGTTGTCGAACCGCCCTATCGGTCCTCTTCCTAGTGCTGGCATCCGCAGTGCCTGCCCAAGGACACCTGCGCGCGCTCATCACCGGGCCTGCTCCTGATATGGAGCGCTATGCGCGGGACATGGACCGTTCGCTGATCTGGATGAGGCAGAACGACGACTCCGCCTACCACCTGCTCCGCGATCAGCTGACCAAGGCCACCATGCGACGCGACACCCTGCGCACAGCGTGGATGAACTACTATCTGGGCGGCATCCTCATGTGGCGCAGCGATCACCCCGGTGCGCTGGAGCACTACGCCCAGGCCCGTGACCTTTTCCGATCGATGCACGTGGAACGCGGCATCGCCCGCTGCAACTATGGAACTGGCGACGTTGCCGTGGCACGAGCCGACCTTACCACGGCCGTAACCGCCATGCAAGGGGCGCTGCGTGAAGGTGAGCGCCTGCGCGACACCACCCTTCAGGTCATGGCGCTGAACAAACTCGGCTATATCGCCGGGTTGCAACGTGATCTCGACCGCTCACGCGCCTATTACGAACAGGGCGTGGTGCTCGCTGAAGCGGTGGGCTGGTGCAGCATGCACGTGAATCTACTGCGCAGTCTCGGCAATGCCTGGAAGGAGGATGGCCACAAAATGGACAAGGCCCTCGCACAGTTCGCTACGGCGGAACGAGCCCTGCTGGAGTGTGCACAACACGATCGCTTCATCATGGCCACCCTGCGGGTGGAACGTGCTTTGCTTCAGATGGAGAGTGGCTGGACCAGGGAAGCTCTTGTCACGCTGGAAGAGGTCCAACAGATCTTCGATTCGCTCGGCAATGCGACCTGGAGCAGTTTCGTTCTGGGTGTCCGCGCCAAC
>JANOPI010000225.1:0-8925 GCA_031421755.1 Flavobacteriales bacterium
CGATCACCTATGCACTGAGCGCGCTTCCAACATCGGGTGACGAGACGCCTTCGGACAACCTGGTCGCCTACAACGACAGCGTGGTGGGCAGCTACGATCCGAACGACAAGTCGCTTTCGCCTTCGGTCATGTCACCCGCACAGGTCCAGGCGGGTGGAACGCCGATCAACTACGTCATCCGCTTCCAGAACACGGGAACCTACTTGGCGGAACGCGTGCTCATCCTGGACACGCTTCCTGCCGGCCTGCAAGTGGAGAGCATCCAGTTCCTCGGCAGCAGTCATGCGTGCGATTGGTACGTGACCGATGGCGTGCTGCATGTGTTGCACCAGGACATCAACCTGCCGGACAGTACGAGCGACGAAGCGAACAGCCACGGCTTCATCCGCTTCAGCATCCTGCCGGAGACGGACCTGTTGGACGGTGCCGAGATCGTCAACATCGCGCACATCGTGTTCGACTTCAACGGGCCGATCGTGACACCACCGGCGACTTTCCGCGTGGATGTGTCGGCTTCCGTTGCTGAACAGACGAAGACGCGTGTACAAGTGCATCCAAACCCCGTCCGCGACCGTCTTTGGATCACGCTTCCCATGAACGGCCAATCCCAGGTCAACTATGTGGTGCAGGACCAGTTCGGTCGCAAGGTGATGACCGGCCGCACGAACAGCGATGTCGCCATTGATGTGAGCAGCCTGCCCTCAGGTGTTTTCGTGCTCGCGGCGAACAACAACGCGGGCATGTTCAGCACGCGCTTCGTGAAGCAGTGAGTTCTTCAACGATACACTCTACCCTCGAAAAATCCCATCATTTGTCACGCTGAGCAATAGCGAAGCGATACTGCGCAAGGCGCGTAGCGTCTGAGCAGTCGAAGCGTCTCGACTGCGCTCGACGTGACAATCGTTTGGTGTATCAGCGGGAGTTCAAAAGGGGGTTAGCAGAAGTCCAAAAAGACCTCAGCTGATCGCCTTCGCCAACCGCGCGGTGATCTCTTCGATCGACCCCACGCCGTTGATGCCTTTGTACTTGCCCTGCGCGCTATAGTAGTCCTTCAGCGGGGCGGTCTTCTTCTCGTACTCGGCGATGCGGTTGCTGATCACCTCCTCGTTGGCATCGTCCGGTCGTCCGCTCTTCTTGCCGCGTTCGAGCAGGCGTGCAACGAGCTCATGTCCGGGCACTTCCAGCGCGAGCATGGCGGTGATGGGCTCGCTCTTCGAATTGAGCATTTCATCCAACGCTTCGGCCTGTGCGCGGGTGCGGGGAAAACCATCGAAGATGAAGCCTGCTGCTTGGTTGTGCGCGTCGATCTTGTTGCGGATCATGGCGATAACGATGTGGTCGCCGACCAGTTCACCGCGCTCCATGACCTCTTGTGCTTCCAGCCCCAAGGGTGTTTCCGCCTTGATCTCGGCGCGCAACAGATCGCCGGTGCTGAGGTGAACGAGGCCATACTTCGCGAGCAGGAATTCGCTCTGTGTGCCCTTTCCTGCGCCGGGTGGGCCGAAGAGGACAAGGTTCAATTTCTTCATTCGCTTTCAGTTCTCAACGATGCGCAGGATACCGGGCAGGTTGCGACCGAGGCCATCATGGTCCAAACCGCTGCCCACTACGAACGCATTGGGGATGCGCATCGCCACATGATCGATGGGGATGTTCTTCTTGTACGCGTCCGGTTTGAAGAGCAAGGCCGCGATGCTGATCGAAGCCGGATGATGATCGGCCAGTACGGCCATGATGTGCTCAACGGTGGTTCCCGTATCCACGATGTCCTCCAGCACCACCACATGCCGCCCGCTGATGCGCTCGTTCAGGCCGATCAGCTGGTCCACTTTCCCGGTGGAAGCCGTGCCATGATAGCTGGCGACCTTCACGAAGGTGATCTCGCACTCGATGGTGATGCGCTTCATCAATTCAGCGGCGAAAAAGAATGCGCCGTTGAGCACGCCTATGAAGAGTGGCCGCTGGCCGTCGTACTTCTTGTTCAGGTCCACCGCCACCAGATCGATGGCCTTGCCCAGCTCCTGTTCGGAGATGAACGGCTCGAAACGCTGATCGTGCAACTGGACGGTGGACATGCTTTGGTCGCCGAAGCCCGGCGAAGGCGCAGGGCGGCGAAGGTAGCGGCGTGGCCTTCATACATGGGAAACGGCTTCCCCCTACATTCGGCACGATGCGGTACGCTCTGATCGTTACGACCTCCCTCCTTTCGTTGATCTGCTTGGCCGGTGGCGAGCACTGGCCGGTGGGCGCGCGTTTCGCGGGCATGGGCCATGCGAACCTGACCCTTGTCGATCTCTGGAGCGTGCGCGGCAACCAGGCCGGGCTGGCCGGTTTGGAACACCCGGTGGCTGGCGCGTACTACCAGCAGCACTGGCTGAGCAGCGACGTGGCTATGCAGGGGCTGGCCTTTGCCCTGCCGGTGGGAAAGGGCTGCTTTGCCGCGAGCGCGAGTTCCTTCGGCTCAGGGGGCTTGTTCAACGAGAAGCAATTCGGTCTGGCCTACGCGATGAAGCTGAGCGAGACCTTCCGCGTGGGGGTACAACTGGACTACTTGAACCTGCGCTTCGGGGAGAACTACGGAAGCAGTAGCGCGATCACGGCGGAGGCGGGGATCCAAGCGAAACTGAGCGATCACTTGTGGATCGGGGCGCACCTCTACAACCCGAACCAGGCGAAGCTCGGCGGGCCGTATGATGAAAAAGCCCCAACGGTATTCGGCGCAGGCCTGGGCTACACATTCAATGAACAAGTGCTGCTGTGCGCTCAGGCGGAAAAAGACATCGAGCGCGGCGAGCAGTACCGCGTGGGGATCGAATACCGCCCAGCGAAGGCGCTGTTCGTACGCATGGGCATAAGCACAGGCCCCACACAGGCGCACTTCGGTGCGGGTGTGCGGGTGAAAACCTTCGAGATCGATCTGGCGGTGGCGGCACGCTCGCAACTGGGCATCACGCCGATGTTCAACCTGAACTACCGGTTCGAATGAACCGCCTCATCGCGTCGGTGATGGCTGCGGTGCTGCTTCGCACAGTGAGCGCGCAGGTGGAAACCCCGCAGGAAGAGTTGGATCCCCAGAACGAATTGCGGGACCTCATCGAGCAGCGCATCGAAGCGGTGGCGGAGCAGTTGGGCGATGACAACAACGTGGACCTCACGGCGCTCACCGAGATGCTGATGGACTATGCGCGCAGCCCGCTGGACCTGAACCGCACGGACGTGGTGGAACTCGCCCAGCTGCAACTTCTGAGCGACGTGCAGATCAGCGCGATCATGGAGCACCGGCGGAAATTCGGGCCGTTGATGAGCTTCTACGAATTGCAGACCATCGACGCGATGGACGCGCGCACCATCGCCATGATCCGGCCCTTCGTGAAAGTGCGGGACAATGCGAACGCCACGCGGGCCTCACTGAAGGAGATCCTCAAGAACGGTTCGCACGAGATCCTGGTGCGCTCCATACTCAACGTGGAGCAGCGTAAAGGTTTCCGTGGACAAAGCAGCCCTTTCGGCGTGGACTACACCGATCCCGATGGTGACGCTCTTCCGGATGTCGACAATTCGAACGTGCTCGACTCGATGCGGTTGGCGAACCAGCTCTACCTGGGCAGCCCGTACAAACTATACGCACGGTATCGTTTCCGTTACCGGCAGAACATCAGCTTCGGTGTAACGGCGGAAAAGGACGAAGGGGAGCAACTGTTCAAAGGCACGCAGCCGGACGGCTTCGACTTTTACAGTGCGCACCTTTTCGTACGCAACATCGGACCGGTGAAGGCGCTAGCGCTGGGTGACTACACGGCCCAGTTCGGACAAGGCCTTGTGTTCTGGAGCGGTCTGGCCTTCGGGGCGAAGAGCGCTTTCACCATGAACGTGAAGCGCAACGCGGCCGGGCTGATGCCGTACGCCAGCGTGAACGAGAACCTTTTCCTGCGCGGGGCCGCCACCACGGTGGAAGTGGCCAAGAACCTGGAAGGCACGGCCTTCATCAGCCACAAGGGATATGATGCGAACGTGACGGACCCCGATGAGCCATCGGCCGAGAACATCGACCAGGAAGCGGCCTTCAGTTCCTTGCTCGATGACGGATTCCACCGCACCTACCGCGAAGTTTCCCGCAAGGACGCGATCAACGAGACCATCTTCGGCGGACACCTGCGCTACAAGCGGCCCACATGGAGCGTCGGGGCCACGGCCGCGCAAGTGCGCTTCAGCAGCCCCTTCGACCGGAACCTTTCGACCTACAGCCAATTCGAGTTCGAAGGCCAGCAGAATACCACGTACGGGGTGGACTGGAACGTCTTGTACCGCAACCTCACCTGGTTCGGTGAAGGAGCGCGCAGCGCGAACGGTGGCATGGCCGGCCTCACGGGCTTGCTCATGGCGTTGGACAAGCGGCTTTCGCTTTCCATGCTCTACCGCGACTACCGCCGCGACTATCAGGGTCTGTACAGCGTGGCCTTCGCGGAGAGCACCAATCCATGGAACGAACGTGGCCTGTACACGGGCATCGAGTTGAAGCCCAACCGTGTATGGACGATCAACGCCTACTTCGACCAGTTCCGATTCCCGTGGTTGAGGTATTTGACCGATGCACCGAGCAGCGGCAGCGATGTGCTGGGCCAAGTGACATGGAAGCCGAACAAGAAGACCGAACTGTACCTGCGGGCGCGGCACCAAAGTCGCCAACGCAACGCGGAAGGCGTTGAGGAAGGGATCGACCCGCTCGTGGATGTGACGCAGACCAACTTCCGGTTCAACGCGAGCTACAAGGTGGACGAGAGCATCACGCTACGCACGCGTATGGAGCGCGTGGACTACCAGCGTGGAGAAACGAAGGAGCACGGCTTCATCATTTACCAGGACCTGATCCATCGCCCGATGCGCAGCCCGATGGAGTTCACTGGTCGGGTGGCGGTCTTCAGCACCGATGGCTACAACGCACGGCTCTACGCGTATGAAAGCGATGTGGTCGGTCTGTTCTCCATTCCGCCATACTACGGGAAGGGCATGCGCTGGTATGCCATGGCGCGCTGGAGCGTGGTGCGCGGCGTGGACCTCTGGGTGCGTTACGGCGCGTGGATCTACACGGATCAGGACCGCATCAGCAGCGGCTTGCAGGAGACCAGCGGCAACCGTAAAAGCGACGTGAAGGTGGAGGTTCGTATCCGGCTGTGAAGTATTGGTGAATGGGCAAGACAGTGGCTGACTTCTTCGAACGCCCTCATTCCACCCACCCTTCCGGGCGAAAAGACCTCCGGTCATCGGCATCAGATACCGGCCCCGACCATACGGGGGGCCTCCCTATACTGCGCCTTGGTAGCTTTCCCCCGCGATGAGACCACCGTTCCGGACCATTGGTGCCGCCCTCTTGTTCATCGCGTGGGTTGATGCGGCCTGCCAGTGTACGGCCACATTTTCTTTGGGCAACGATACCACGATCTGTGAAGGCTCCACCCTGTTCTTGAACGCTGGCACGGGTTACCAGAGTTATGCGTGGACCACGGGCAGCACGGCCCAATCCATTGTGGTGAGCGCTACGGGCACCTACGGCTGTTCGGTCACTGATTTCGGCACCTCTGGGGAATTGGTGGTGAACGGCGACTTCAGCGCGGGGGCCACGGGGTTCACCGGCGACTATATCCCGGGCGTTGGCGGCACTTATGGCCTCTTGTCGAACGCGGGAACCTATGCGGTGAGCACCAACCCCCTGCTCACGCACGTTAATTTCCAATCCTTCGGCGATCATACCACGGGCTTCGGGAACATGCTGGTGGTGAACGGCGCGCAGTTCGTGGACCAGAACGTCTGGTGCCAAACCGTTGCGGTAGCGCCCAATACGGACTACGCGTTTTCCGCTTGGCTCGCATCGGCGGTCTCGGGATCACCTGCAGAACTGGTATTCACCATCAACGGCGTGACCATCGGCGACCCGCTTCTCGCACCCTTCACCACCGGGCAGTGGGTGAACTTCTACAGTGTTTGGAACAGCGGCGTGAGCACCACGGCCACCATCTGCATCAGCAACCAGAACAACCAGGATTCGGGTAACGATTTCGCGCTGGATGATATCTCCTTCGCGCCATTCTGCACATACGCGGATGAGGTTATCGTCACCGTGCAGGAATTCCCGGAGCCGGACCTCGGCGCGGACGTGGGCATTTGTGCGGGCATCACGGTTCCACTGGATGCGACATGGCCGGGTGCGGACGCTTACCTCTGGCAGGACGGCAGCACAAGCGCGAACATCGAGGCCGCAACCACCGGTATATATTGGGTGGACGTTACCGAGAACGGATGCATCGCGCGCGACAGCGTGGAGGTCGGCTTCGCACCATTGCCCACCATAGACCTCGGGCCTGATCAGCAGCTGTGCGCGGGCGACATCGTGCTGCTCAACGCGGCATTCCCGGGCGCGGCCTATCTCTGGCAGAACGGTACCACCACATCCACCTTGCAAGTAACCGGCTCCGCTTCGGTAAACGTCACCGTGGATCTGGACGGTTGCATCGATCAGGACACCATTTCGTTCACCTACTTCCCACTACCCTTGATCGACCTGGGGCCGGACACGACCATCTGTGCGGACACGTCGCTGGTGTTGAACGTCGCACGACCCGGCGGTACGTATCTGTGGGAAGATGGATCGACGGCGGCGCAACGCACGTTGACAGAGTCCGGCCTCTACCACGTTGCCGTGACAGAGAACGGTTGCACCACAACAGACAGCTTGGACCTTGGCCGCATCCCGCTCCCCTTCGTTGAGCTGGGCCCTGACTTTTTGTTGTGCATCGGCCAAACTGCTGAGCTCGACGCTACGGGTGCCGGCTATACCTACCTGTGGAATACAAGTGACACCACATCGGAGTTGGAGATCACCGAAGAAGGCCTGTACCACGTGCTGGTCACCTCCCCGTGCGGAACGTTCGAAGACAGCATCAGCGTGAGCCAGGACCAATGCGATTGCCCCATCTTCCTGCCGAACGCGTTCACGCCGGACGGGGACGGCATCAACGAAGGCTTCCGGCCGTCGTTCAATTGCCCGGCGGACAGGTACCGGTTCACCATTTTCGATCGCTGGGGCCAAGAGGTCTGGATGAGCGAAGACCCGGGCGAGGCATGGGACGGCGGAGGCGGTGCCGCGGACGCGACGGCCATCGGCATCTATGCGTGGAAGTTGGAGATACGGCCACAGACCGTGAACGAGTACACCCTGCGGAAACTGTTCGGGCACGTAGTGCTTATGCGGTGAGCGAAGAAGTTGACGCGGACCGCATGTCACAAGCGTTGATCATCACCGGCATGCACCGCTCGGGCACCTCGTTCGTGGCCGAACTGTTCAAGAGCGCGGGCTTGCACATCGGCGAGCGGCTCTTCCCCGGTGATGCGGGCAATCCGCGCGGCTACTTCGAGGACGAGGACATCCTCACGCTCCAGCGCACGATGATCGCGAAGGCCTGTCCTCCGGGTGTTGTCGGTTGGCCGGATTGGGGATGGACAGAAGCGGAGAAGTTGAACGAGGACACGTGGGCCGGAGACGAACCCGCCATGCGCGCGTTGGTGAAGCAGCGCGAGCGCCATAAGGTCTGGGGCTGGAAAGATCCCCGGACCACACTGTTGTTGGAGCAATGGCTGCGCGTACTCCCGGATGCGCGCTTCCTCTTCATTGTGCGAGAGCCGTGGAAAGTCGCGGCGTCCGTACAGCGCTTGCCGTCCGAACTGTTCCGTACGCGGCCTGATGTGGCGGTGCGCATCTGGTTGTTCTACAACCAGCGTTTGTTGGACTTTGCGAAGGCGCATCCGGAGCGTTGCGTGACCATGCCGATGCCGTGGTTGGCGAACACACCGCACAGCGTGCTCACGCATGCCATCACCAAGCTCGATCTCGAAGGCCTGCGCTTCGACGCCATGCGCTGCCGGGAGATCCTTGATGGCCGCAAGCAGGACGCACAACCGGCCGATGCTGAACACGAGCGTGCGTTCCGGTTGGAATACCGTGACGCTGTGGTGCTTTGGCACAAATTGCAGGCGGCAGCGAGCGGGATCTGAGCACTCGACTTCGACAACGATCAAGTTGTATCTCTTTTGCACCCTCTCTTTGATTGTCACACTGAGCGCAGTCGAAGCGTCTCGACCCTCGGTCCACGCCTTCGGCGTTGCTCGACGTGACACATCATTTGAATTGTGGAAAAGATCTGATCAATCCTTCCTCTCCTCGTCGCGAGCGGAGCGAAGCGATCCTTTCTTCGCCGCCTTCTTCCGGATCTTCTCCAGTTCCTTCGGGTCCATGGCGAAGGAGATCGGGAGCATGTATTGGACGCGCACCGGCTTGTCGTTCTGCGTGGCGGGCTTCCATCCATCCATGAGCTGGACGACGCGCATGGCTTCGGCATCCAACAACGGATGGGCACTGCGCTTCACCCAAACCGAATCCACGGTGCCGTCTTTCTCTACGATGAACTGCACGAAGACTTTGCCCGTGATGCCTTGGTCGCGCGCCTCCTCCGGGTACTTCGTTTCCTTCTGCAGGAACGCGTAGAGCGCTGTCTCTCCACCAGGATAAACAGGCATCTCTTCCTTGGGTACCTGTTCCTGAACAGCAGGCTTCGCGATCACGCTATCAAAGACCTGCTGGGCCTTGTCGTCGTTCTGCTTGAGCGGCTCCGTTGGTTCTTGGCCAGAGGATCCCGGGCCGCATAGAACCGCCAGCACAAAGACGCAGTCGGATGGTTTCATATCCTATCAGAATAATTGGGATGGTAACTCATCGATCGAGAAACATGGGCTACGCTCAATGGCTGGATCCCTCACGCGCTTTGCGTTCGGCCCGAAGTCGCTTTCTGTACGCACGTTCCGACTCCGACTTGAACGTGATCGGCATCACAAAGGTCGCCCGAACAGCCCTGCCGTTGATCTTCCCCGGTTCCC
>JANOPI010000226.1:0-3881 GCA_031421755.1 Flavobacteriales bacterium
GCGCCAGAGTGACCAGTGGATGGGCACGAGACGCCCGCCTGCCCTCGCTTGGGCGAGGTCGGCCGGAAGTCTCGCGCCAGAGTGACCAGTGGATGGGCACGAGACGCCCGCCTGCCCTCGCTTGGGCGAGGTCGGCCGGAAGTCTCGCGCCAGAGTGAGGCACATCAATCCCAGCGCAAAGTGTGACGGATGCTCAACCGATCCTCCCTTTTAAGCTCACGGCCGTGTGCCCGATGCTTTTCGCCACCAGTTCCTCCGGCGTTCCGGTGAAGATCACTTCACCGCCACCATCACCCGCTTCGGGTCCGAGGTCGATGAGGTGATCGGCGCTGAGGACCACTTCGGTATTGTGCTCGATCACCAGCACGCTATGGCCGTTCGCGATCAGGGCGTTCAGCGCCTTCAACAGTTTGGCGATGTCGTGGAAGTGGAGGCCCGTGGTAGGCTCGTCGAAGATGAAGAGCGTGGGCTTCACATCCTGTCCTTTGGTGAGGAAGGATGACAACTTGATGCGTTGTGCTTCACCGCCGCTGAGCGTGCTGCTGCTTTGCCCGAGTTTCACGTAGCCGAGACCGGTCTCTTGGAGCGGCTGGATCTTCTCCAGGATGTTCTTGACCGCCTTGTGTTTATCGTGGTTGGCGCGGAAGAAGACCATGGCTTCGTCCACGGTGAGATCGAGGATCTGGGCCACGTCCAACCCTTGGAACTTCACATCGAGGATCTCTTCTTTGAAGCGTTTACCGCGGCAGGCTTCGCACTTCAGGTTGATGTCCGCCATGAACTGCATCTCAATATGCACTTCGCCTTCGCCTTGGCAGACTTCGCAGCGGCCACCGTCCACATTGAAGCTGAAGAAGGCGGGCTTGTAGCCACGCACGCGGCTGATCTCCTGCTCGCTCAGCATCTGGCGGATATCGTCATACGCTTTCACGTAGGTCACCGGGTTGCTTCGCGAAGAGCGACCGATGGGATTCTGGTCCACCATTTCCACGGCCACGATCCGGCCGAGATCCCCGGCAAGTCCGTTGTGTTCTCCGGGCCGTTCGCTGAAGCCTTCCAACTCGCGGCGCAGGGCAGGGTAGAGGATGCGCTTGACCAAGGTGGTCTTGCCGCTGCCGCTCACACCCGTCACCACGGTGAGCATATTCAGCGGGAAACTCACGTCGATGTTCTTCAGGTTGTTCTCGCGGGCACCTTGCACGGTGATCTTGTCGCGCACGGGTCGGCGGTGCGTAGGCCGTTGGATCGTTTCCCTTCCGGTGAGGTAGCGAGCGGTGAGGCTGTCGCACTTGATCAGGTCTTCATGTACGCCACTGAAGACGACCTGCCCGCCATGTGTCCCAGCTTCGGGTCCCATATCGATGATGTGATCGGCGGCGCGCATGACCTCTTCATCATGTTCTACGACGATCACGGTATTGCCCAGATCGCGCAGTTGTTTGAGGACGGTGATCAGGCGTTGCGTATCGCGCGAGTGCAGGCCGATGCTGGGTTCATCCAGGATGTACATGGACCCCACGAGGCTGCTGCCCAATGACGTGGCCAGGTCGATGCGTTGTGTTTCGCCTCCGCTGAGGGTATTGCTGCGGCGCTCCAGCGTAAGGTAGCCGACCCCCACATCCACCAAGTAGCGCAGGCGGTTGGTGATCTCCTTCAACAAGCGGGCGGCGATCTTCTGGTCGTTTTCGTTCAACTCGATGGTCTCAAAGAAGCGGAGGCACTCACCGATGGGCATATGTACCAGTTCGGTGATGTCGCGCCCGGCGACCTTCACGTAGGTCACGCGCTTTTTCAGGCGTGTACCTTCACACACGGTACAGGTGGTTTTCCCTCGGTACCGGCTCGCGAGCACGCGGTACTGGATCTTGTAGCTCTTCTCTTCGCAATACTGGAAGAAGGCGTCAATACCGTGGATTCCCTTCGCGCCGTTCCAAAGCAGCTTGCGTTGGTCGGCAGTGAGTTCCCGGTATGGCCGGTGGATCGGGAAGTCGTGCTTCGCGCTGGTCTTGATGAAGTCCTCTTTCCACTCGCTGAGCTTCTCACCGCGCCAGCAGGCGACACAATCGTCATACAGGCTCAGGGACTTGTCGGGGATCACCAGCTCATTGTCGATGCCGATGATGTTGCCGTAGCCTTCGCACTTGGTACAGGCACCAACGGGATCGTTGAAGCTGAACATGTTCGGTGTGGGTTCCTCGAAAAGCACCCCGTCCATCTCGAAGCGGTCGCTGAAGACCAAACGCTTGGCCTTCTCTTCAGGCCCTTCACCCAGCAGCACGCACTCGCCCTGCCCCTCGAAGAAGGCGGTTTCAGCCCCGTCCGCCACGCGGCTTTCCGTGTCTTCATTCCCCGGAGCTACGGCGATGCGATCGATCACCAAGTGCCACGGCCCTTTCCGGAGTTCGGAGGCCAATAGCAGGTCTTCGATGCGCTGCACGTCCACGGCATCGAACACGCGCGCGTAGCCTTGTTGTTGAAGGATATCCAGATGCTCGCGGATCGACCGGCCAACGGGCAGGTGCATGGGGGCCATCAGCAGCACATGGCTGTCGGCGGGGAAGGAGTTCGCGCCCGCGACCACGTCCTCGATGGTATCACGCTTCACCTCACGGCCGCTGTGCGGGCTATAGGTATGCCCCACCCGGGCGAAAAGGAGCTTCAGGTGGTCATAGACCTCGGTGCTGGTACCCACGGTGCTGCGTGGGTTGCTGGTCATCACCTTCTGTTCAATGGCGATGGCCGGGCTGATGCCGGTGATGCGGTCCACGTCTGGTTTCTCCAGCCTCCCCATGAACTGGCGAGCGTAACTGCTTAGGCTTTCCACGTAGCGGCGCTGTCCTTCAGCGTACAAGGTGTCGAACGCCAAGGAGCTTTTCCCACTGCCGCTCAGGCCCGTAACCACCACAAGCTTCCCGCGGGGGATCTCCACGGTGATGTTCTTCAGGTTGTGAACGCGGGCACCTTCCACGCGGATGACGCCTTTCAGGGAGCGGCGGAGGGCCTCCTGCGCAGCGGGAGCGGGCAGGGCAGTGGTCTTTGGGGAAGCTGTCGTGGGCAAGGGCGGGTCGGGCGAAGTGGCCCGATCGGCATATCCGGCAGGGCCGGCTTCTCGAACGGGGCCGCGAAATTAGCCTCCGGTCATCGGGGGAAGATCGATCCTCCCTATATTTGGAATGCGGCAAGGAAAATTTTCACGGCCCGCACAATACCCACTACTGGGCAACGTTAAGTGTACACGCCACGTCTGCGTACTGTTATGACCGATCGCTGACGATCGACAGACCCCTCACAAACCCCGAAGACCGCATAGCTAGACCTCTACCCCGAAGTTCCCGAATCCCTTCGGACCAAACGGTAAGGTCTCATGCTCGTCAAACGTCTTCGCCCCGCTCCGGCGGTCGTTCTCTCGGACATCCAACTGGTAAACGCGTACGCCGCCGGCGATGAGTTGGCGTTCGAAACGCTTTTGCACCGCCACAAACGGAAGGTGTGGTCGCACATCTACCTGATGGTGCGGGACCGAGAGATCACGGAGGATCTCTTCCAAGAGGCCTTCATCAAGGTGGTCCATCACCTGAAAGCCGGGAAGTACAATGAGGAAGGCAAGTTCATGCCCTGGGTGATGCGCATCGCGCACAACCTGGTGATCGACCATTTCCGGCGGAACAAGAAAATGCCGTCCGTGCGCAGCAATGAGGACCACGATGTCTTCGCCACACTGGCCCAAGGCGGCTTGAATGTGGAGCAGCGCATGGTGAATACCCAGATCGACGACGACGTGCGCAAGTTGATCGACCAGCTGCCGGAAGAGCAACGGGAGGTGGTGATCATGCGCACGTACCTGAGCATGAGCTTCAAGGAGATCGCCGAGCACACGGGCG
>JANOPI010000227.1:0-1759 GCA_031421755.1 Flavobacteriales bacterium
GCGCGACACCCTTATGCCGTCCATTGGCAAGGCCGTTCCCAGCTGCGATACCGGCCACGGAAGTCCCATGTCCATACAAGCCGGGAGGCTCCACGATGGTCGATTGGCCTGCGTTGATCTGTTCCTGGGTCCATTCCGTACCATAGCCATACGGTGCTGGTGATCCTGCATTGGCCGTAGGCACTTGGTCCCAATACCGGTACACACGCGATTGGTCGTTCGCATCCCGGAAATCAGGGTGGGTCATGTCCAGTCCAGAATCGATGATGCCCACCACTACCCCCGTGCCATCGTAACCCTGTGCAAGGGGAGCAAGCCCTTGGTGTACGAGATCCACACGGTTCTTCACGCGCATGGAATCGTTCATCAATTCGCCCTTGTCCATGCTGAATTCGAAGTGGTGTACAGATGGGTCTTCGGACAGGATGCCGACCTTCCCGATGGGCACGCGCGCACTAACGAGCGCAGGCAAGGCCATCTTCACCGTGCCACCAACGCGCTTCACCGCGGCGCTAACCGCGTCCCTTTCGCCATGGATGAAAACATCCACCAACTCCGTGGCGTCCTGTGCGGAAGCCAGGAAGTGCCGCAGGTGGAAGTCCATTTTCTCTTGACGCTGTGCAACACCTGTGCTGCACAGAAGCATCAACGGGAGAAGGAGCACGGTAGAGAGCTTGTTCATGGTACCAAAAGTAAGGGTGTCAGGAGCCCTTCATCACGCTGTAATCGGGCAAACGGGGCAAGAATTCCACGGCCCCACGTTGATGGTCCACCGCGCAGCAAAAATGTCGGATGCCGTTGGTGACCATGAGGTAGCGCACGCGGAACACACTGTTGTAACGCGCAGCCTGCTCGAACGTTCGTTGGCCCACCTGGACCCCGGGGGCCTTGCACTCCACCAAAGCAACGGGTTTGCCTCCATCGCCGAAAACGACGATATCCGCACGTTTGGAGAGGCCATTGAGGACCAAGGCGGTCTCCACGCCCAAAAGCGCCATTGGGCACGACAGGTCTGTTATGAGATAATTCAGCACATGCTGGCGCACCCATTCTTCGGGGGTAAGTGCTACCCAACGCCGACGAACAGGATCGAAGACCTGCGGACCGTTGTCCGCATGCTTAGTTTTGACGCCATGGTCTGGCAGGTCGAGCACCTGCATCACGGGCTGTATCACCCCACAAAAGTGCGAACCAAGCAAGAGATCGTCAGCAACTGGCTGCCACGCTACACCGGGTTACCCTTGGATGGCTTCCGGCCGCATGTCCTCCTAACCAACTTCGACAACTACCTGGACATCTTCTGTCAGCAGACCGGGGCGGTGATCCCGGTGGTGAACAAAGCGATGAAGGTGGCCGTGGCCGAGGACATGATCATGATCAACTTCGGTATGGGCAGCCCCATGGCCGCCACCACGATGGACCTCTTGAGCGCGATCGACCCGAAGGCCGTGTTGTTCTTGGGGAAATGCGGTGGACTGAAGAAGAAGAACCAGCTTGGGGACCTGATCCTGCCGATCGCAGCGATCCGCGGGGAAGGGACGAGCAACGACTATTTCCCGCCAGAAGTACCTGCCCTACCGAGTTTCATGATCCACCGCGCGGTGAGCGGGGTGATCCGGGATATGGAGTTGGACTATTGGAGTGGCACGGTGTATACCACCAACCGCAGGGTATGGGAGCACGACGAGGAGTTCAAGATGAAGCTGCGCGACATCCGAGCGATGGGCATCGACATGGAAACAGCCACCCTGTTCATGAC
>JANOPI010000228.1:0-11480 GCA_031421755.1 Flavobacteriales bacterium
GCCCTGCTGAAGCTCCTGGAGGGCAGCGTGGTGAGCGTTCCTCCGCAAGGTGGTCGCAAACATCCCGAGCAGAAGTTGATCCAAGTGGACACCAAGAACATCCTGTTCATCTGCGGCGGTGCGTTCGATGGCATCAACAAGATCATCGCGCGCCGCGTGAAGAGCAGTGCTGTTGGTTACAGCGCGAGCAAGGAAGCACGGATCCTGGATGAGAACCTGTTGCAGTACGTGGCACCCACGGACCTCCGGGCGTACGGCCTGATCCCTGAACTCATCGGGCGCTTCCCCGTGCTCACCTACCTGGATCCGTTGGATCGTGAGACGCTCCGCCGCATCTTGACTGAGCCGAAGAACGCGTTGATCAAGCAGTATGTGAAGCTTTTCGACATGGACAAGGTGAAAGTGACCTTCGACAAGAAGGTGCTCGACTTCATCGTGGAGAAGGCGTTGGAATACAAGCTCGGAGCGCGTGGGTTGCGCAGCATCTGCGAGGCCATCATGGTGGACGCCATGTACGAGATACCCGGCGCGGTCGATAAGCCGACCGAACTGCGCATCACGCTAAGCTATGCGCGGGAGAAGTTCGACCGCAGCCGCGTGGGGCAGTTGAAGGTGGCCTGAGGAGCGGCCCGGGCCGTAGATTCGCGCCCCAATTCAACAGAACATGAGAACCGCATTGCTAATGGCCGCCTCGGCCATCACCTTCTCCAGCATGGCCCAATTGGATCTGCCACAACCCAGCCCCCTGGGCAAGGTGGAGCAGGTCGTCGGGCTTACCAACGTTACCATTGAATATAGCCGTCCAAGCGTCAAGGGCCGGAAGATCCTGGGTGATGTGGTGCCTTACAACACGATGTGGCGCACCGGTGCCAACGCGAGCACGAAACTGACCTTCGATGGTCAGGTTACGGTGGCTGGTTCCTTGGTTAAACCCGGTACCTATTCCTTGCTCACCATACCGCACGAAGGTTCGTGGGAGGTCATGTTGAATTCGGACAGCAAGGTGAACGGTGCTGATGGCTACGATCCGAATTTGAACGTGGTGATGACCAAGGTTGAACCGACCAAGGGACCATTCGTGGAGACATTCACGATCAGTATCACCGACGTGGTGAAGGATGCCGCGATGATCGAATTGGCCTGGGCTGAATTCCGGGTGCGTTTCAGCGTGGAGGCGCCATCAACCGATCAAGCACTGGCGAACATCGACAAGGCGCTCGCGGGGGCCGAAGTGAAAGCGGGCATGTATGGCTCAGCGGCTCGCTTCTGCATCGATCGTGGCGTGCGGTCGAAAGAGGCGCTCGCGTGGGCGCAGAAGTCCGTGGACATGGACGCGAAATTCTGGACGGTGCATACACTCGCTTTGGCGCAAGCCGCGAATGGTGACTTGAAGACCGCGATCGCAACGGCACAGCGCTCGAAGGAAATGGCAGCCACCGAAAAAGCGGACGCCTATGTGAAGCTGAACGATGAGAAGATCGCCGAGTGGAAAGCCAAAGGCGGCAAGTGACGTTAACTGACCGATCGGAGCCCTGTCGCGCAAGCGACGGGGCTTTTTCTTTCACATACCCAGCGCCAGGAAGCCACCGTCCGCCACAATGCACTGGCCGGTGATGAAACTGCTCTTCTCCATGGCCAGGAAGGCGATGGCTGCCGCGATCTCCTCGGGCGTTCCCACGCGCTTCATCGGTGTGCGCGCGAGGATCTTCTCCATGCGATCGGGCTGCGAAAGAACCGGCTCGGTGAGCGGGGTGCGGATGTACCACGGAGCAACGGCGTTCACGCGGATGTTCAGCGGTGCCCATTCCACAGCGATGCTGCGAGTGAACTGCAACAACGCGGCTTTGCTCAGCGCGTAGGTCGCGCCGGATCCCACGTCCACAAAGCCCGCCACACTGGCCACATTCACCACGGAAGCCGCATCGCTTTTCCGCAGCAACGGGAGCAATCGTTTGGTGAGATCCATAGGCCCGAGGGCGTTCGTGTTCAGCACCGTGTCGCGTTCCACATCGCTGATCTCCGCCCATGGCTTGCGGATGTTCATCCCCGCGTTGTTCACCAGTACATCGAGGCGGTCCCAATGCGCACTGAGTTCCGAAGCGATGCGTGCGCGGTCGCTGGGATCACTAACATCCGCTCGGATGCAGAAGACGCCGGTGCGTTCAGCTGGCTTCCGCGAGACGATCGCGACTTCCGCACCGAGCGCGAGGAACTCCTCCACGGTAGCCGCACCGATCCCGCGTGTGCCGCCGCTGATCAACGCCCGCTTGCCGGTCAGTGTCCAAGGCGAGCTCATGGTTGCGAAGGTTCTTGAGGTGAATGTGAGAACCGCTGGAAGATCAATGCCAGTGCGATCACGATAGCGGGCGCGATCAAATTGTACCAGAGGAAGGCGATCTCGATCGGGTCGTTGATCACGGTGTTGCCGTCCATCTTCGCGAAAACGTTCAAGCGGTCCAGGACGAAGTGTGCCAGTATGAGGACCTGTGCGATAAGCCCCGCAATGAACACGGCCGTTCCCTGCACATACTTCAGGAAGAAGGCGACCAGGAAGATGCCGAGGATGGTACCGTAGAACAGGGAGCCGATGATGTTCACAGCCTCGATGAGGTTCTCGAATAGCGAGAAGACGGCTGCGAAACACAAGGCGAGCACCCCGAAGGCGACCGTGGCCCACTTCGTGGCAACCACCTGTTGTTCACCTGTTCCGGAGAAGCGCAGCACATCCACCACGCTCGTAGTTGCCAAAGCACTGAGTTGTGAACTGGTACTTCCCATGCCCGCGCAGAAGATCATCGCCAGCAATAGCCCCACGATGCCCACCGGCATGTGGTCCATGATGAAGCTGATGAAGATGTAGTCCTTGTCGTTCGGTTCAGCATCGGGAAGCTGGGCTTTCAGTTGGTCCGTGTATTCAGCGCGCAAGGACTTGTCCCACTCAAGCGCTTGCTGGAGATCAGCCGTGCGAGCGTTCAATTCCGCCGCATTCCCAGTTCGTTCTGCCACAACAGCGGCTGTAGCGAATCGGGTGATGGCTGCGGCGTTGCGTGCGTGCGCGTCCTCTACGGCATTTTCAGTTCTCTGCGAACTCTGCCCCTCTGCGGTTACGCCCGTCCGCATGTCTTCCACGTTCGCCGCGTTCCAATGCACCGGTGCGGGGTTGAAGAGGTAGAACACGAACACCATCACCCCGATGAGCAGGATGAAGAACTGCATGGGGATCTTCACCAGGCCGTTCATGAGCAGTCCGCTGCGGGCCTCGCGCGGTGTTTCGCCCCCGAGGTAGCGTTGCACTTGGCTCTGGTCCGTGCCGAAGTAGGAGAGCTGCAGGAAGAAGCCGCCGATCAGCCCGCTCCACAGCGTGTACTTCTTCGCCGGGTCCCACGAGGTATCAATGATGTCCATTTTCCCCAGCGCACCAGCAAGGCCTAGACTTTCACCGAAACTCAGCGAGTCGTGCAGGTAGTAGAGGATAAAGCCGAACACCGCGAAAAGCCCGGCGAACATCACGGCCATTTGTTGTTTGTGCGTAACACCAACAGCCTTCGCACCGCCCGTGGTCGTGTACAAGATAACCAGCGCACCGATGAACAAGCAGGTCCAACTGAGCGGCCAGTGCAACACCTTGCTCAAAACGATGCTCGGCGCGTAGATCGTGATGCCCGTGCTGAACCCGCGCTGGATCAGGAAGAGGAGGGCCGTGAGCAAACGCGTGCGATGATCGAAGCGCTTGCCGATGAACTCGTACGCCGTGTACACGTTCCATTTGTAGAAGAGCGGGATGAACACGAAGGCGATCACCACCATCGCCAGCGGCAGCCCGAAGTAGAATTGTACGAAGCCCATGCCCTCGGAAAATCCTTGGCCGGGCGTGCTGAGGAAAGTGATCGCGCTGGCCTGTGTGGCCATCACGCTGAGCATCACGGCCCACCAGCGGTCCTGGTTATCGCCGCGCAGGTAGCCGTTCAATGTGCTGGTGTGCCGCGTCTTCCAGATGCCATAGGCCACGATGAAGCCTAGCGTGCCGAGGAGGACGGTCCAGTCGAGCGGGTGCACAGGAGGAATTGAGAATGAAGAATGTAGAAGTGCGAGTGGAGGTACCGGTCACTTCCTTGGGTTGTTGCGCTCCGCGGTCATTACGCTGGTTGTGAAAATGGCGACAAGTTCACCGCATTCTTTCAAGAGCCATTCGTGCTCGGGGTTTGTGAGGTCCATAAAACCGGCAAGGGCTTGCACACGCATATTGTTTTTGGACTCGCGCAGTTCCTTCAAGGCTATACGCATTTTGTGGATGAAGTCCCTCGGGGATTCGGCACCTTGCACTTCGCCGTAATGTAACGCCGCTGCTGTTCCGCTGCGCAATAGTTGTCCGCCTAAATGCTTGCCTGCCATCGTGCCGGGAAGTCCGTCCGTGAACTTGACGATCGCCGCCCCAAAGACAATGCACCGGTCCTCAATATCGTATTTCCGTTCCATGCGTCAGCTCATCAGCGTTCTACATTTCACATTCTACATTCTTTATTTTTGATTCCCTTGGTCCTCCCTTTTCGAGATCAGATTCGCGAACAGCCGATACGCTCCAGGCACGCCCGCCGGCAATTCCCGGAAGAAGCTGATGCCCGTGTACACATACCGTCCTTTGCCATAGTCACAGGTGATCAGTCCTCCATTGAGCGGTTGCTCCCCGGGATCGTTCCACGCGATCAGCGGTGTGTAGTGCGGATCCAGACTTCCACAGAAATACAGACCGCGCTCCTGCACCCATCCATCGAAATCAGCGGTGGTGATGGTGTTCGGTGTGTTCAGTAGCGGGTGCTTGGCATCGAGGAAAGTCGGCGGCGCTTCTTCCACCGTCACACGATCGCGGGTGAGCTTGAAGGGATACGGCCCGATGAGCGAATCCGGCAGCACCATGTCACTGGTGCGTGTGGTGTATTGCACGACCACCGTCCCACCGTTCTCCACATACTTCATCAGCACCGGGTTGAAGCGCTTCATGCCTTGGTTGTTGTTGTAGGCGCGGATGCCCACCACGATCGCGTCATACTTCGTGATGCTCTCCAAGGTCGCAGTGGCCGGTTCGATGAAGTCAACGGTAGCGCCCAACTGCTCGATGGCCTGTGGCACATCATCACCGGCGCCCTTGATGTAGCCCACGGTCTTCGCTGTGGTCTTCACGTCCAATGGGATCATCTTCACTTCGGCGGGCGTGTAGTACACCTGCGGCATGATGTGCGGATAGTCGATCTCGTGCAACGTCTTGTTGCTCTTGTGCTGGCCATCCGCGCTGGTGAAGAGGAATTGGAGCATGCCCGGTTCCGGCTTGTTGCTGCCCGTGTGCTGGAAGGTGAAGGAGCGGCGTTCATCGCGTTTCATGCCCTGGATGCCGACCGAGGTGGGTGTAACGATCCAGCCCTTGGGCGCGGAGCAGGCGAGGGTGCCGCTGAGGTTGTCGGTCAGCGCCACCACATCCACATCGATGGAACTGCCGAGCTCTTGGATGAGCCATGTATTCCGCTCGGGAACAATGGAAGCAACGGGGGTGATATAGACCGGGCGGATGCGTTCGCCATCCACCCTATCCACCCATTTGTACACCAAGGGAGTACGCACGTAGATCTCTTTGATGTTGTCGAACTTCAGCCTAGGACTGTAGACAAGGTCGGGAGACGATACTGCTTGGCCAACCAATCCGGTGTCTTGCACCTGGTGAAGGGTGGTATGCGGCTTTTCCAACCAGTATGGCCCTGCGGCGTTGGAGCCTGCAGTACTGACGATCGATTTTTCCCAAGGCACATTGAGGCGCAGGGAATCGACAACAACATCCCCGTAGTTGATGAATGAACGCACGTCGCTCCTCTTCGTGGCAGAGACCGACATGGTGTAAGATCCGCCATGGGCAACGAGCTGCGCATCGCTCTTCGCTTCCAGAGCGATGCCACTGCAAGCCACCAGCAAGGATCCGATTCCCTTGCTTTCCAGGATGTCCCAAACTTTTGGGCTGAAAGGCTGTTGGCGCTTCGAGAAGTCGGGATACAACTCAAGCAGCTTCGGAATGCTCTTTTGCGGAGAGCGTAGGTCATAATCAGCGAGCAAGGATGTTGTGATCTTCATGACCTCATCGCCACCTTCCACGCGCCCCCAAGTCATATCGATCCCTTCAAATATGTCCGCGCCCTTCGGCTTGTCGCCAGCGATGAGTTTGAGGTACTCGAGCATCTCCCCGCGGGTTTCCGCAGCACCGAAGCCCTGGCTCTTGTGCAAGCTGCGGCTGCGTCCGGCGATCTCGGTATAGCTCAGGCCGAGCAGCGGATCATAGCCGCCCACATCCACTGTGTACCAACCGGAGTCGGGCTTGGCGATCTCAGCAAGGTTCTTCTTCCACCAGGTGCTTCCGTTGAAGAAGAGGCGGCGCGGTTGCCACACGCCCAAACTCTTGACTTGGTCCGGGAAAGCCGTCGAATCACCCGCAAGTTTGAAGGCTTCCTCTGCGAGGATCGCACTGGCCTCATGGTGTCCGTGACCTGCCTCGCGCGTAGGCGGGAAGCGCGTAATGATGATGTCCGGCCGGAACGTGCGGATCACGCGCACCACATCGCTGAGCACTTCATCATGCCCCCACTTCTCAAAGCTCTCCTTCGCGTTCTTGGAAAACCCGAAGTCCACCGCGCGGGTGAAAAACTGTTCTCCGCCGTCGATGCGCCGTGCCTCCATCAACTCCTGCGTGCGGATGATGCCGAGCGCATCACCGAGCTCCGGACCGATCAGGTTCTGGCCGCCATCGCCGCGTGTGAGGCTCAGGTCTGCCGTACGCACCTTCTTTCCGTTCGCGAGCCATGCGATCAATCGTGTGTTCTCATCATCCGGATGTGCCACGATGTAGAGCACACTGCCGAGCACGTTGAGCTTCTGCATCTTGTGCAGGATCTCGGCGGCGTTGGGCTGGGCGGGCGGGCGCTGGGCCGAGGCATGCGGCGAGAAAGGTGCAATGTGAAGTGTAAAGGCGAGGAGCGCGAGACGGGTCGAAAAATGCATGCGCCGAAGATATTCCCTGTGCCGGTCGCGAGGGTCCGCGCATTTGGCGGACCCGAAGCGATCTGTAATTGGCCCACCGCTTCCAGTGGTTTAGCGGGGCCAATTAAAGATCGCTTCGGTCGGGGACTTCCTCGCGAACCATGCTAAACGGTCTGCTCTTGCAACGCCTTCGCGATCTGCTCCTTGTAGCTGCGGCCACTCACGATGCGCTCGCCGTTCGCCATGCTGAAAATGAATTCGTTGTTCCCACTGTACCGGTGGTTGCGCACGTGGGTGGTATGCACCATATAGCTGCGGTGGATACGCAGGAAGCGCGTCGGGTCGAGCTCGGTCTCAACGGCGTTCATCGTCATGCGGTAGAGGTGGTGCTTGTCCTTCAACTGGAGATGCAGGTAGTTGCCTTCAGCGCGCAGGTAGACGATCTCATCCACGGGCACTTTCCATTCGCGGCCTTTTTCCTTGATCACGAACTGCTCGGTGTACTCGCTTTTCGAGTGCATATGCTCGCGCATCAAGTCGAGCAATTTGCCGGTGAGCTTGCTGTTCACACGCATGTCGATGTGTTTTTTGGCCTTGGTGAGCGAGGCGTGGAAGCGGTCGTCATCGTAGGGCTTCAGCAGGTAATCCACGGCGTTCACATCGAAGGCTTTGAGCGCGTACTGGTCATGCGCGGTAACGAATACCACGAAAGGCATATGCTGCTTGCCGACACGTGTCACGACCTCGAAGCCGTTCATCTGGGGCATTTCAACATCCAGGAAGACCAGGTCAGGCTTGTGTTTGCTGATGGCGTCCACAGCCTCTTGGCCGTTGCGGCATTCACCGACGAGTTCGATCTCCGGATCCTGGGAGACGAGTCGGGTAAGGCGCGCGCGCGCGGCAGGTTCATCATCAACGATGAGCGTACGGATGTGCTTCATGGGGAGGAGAGTTGAGGCGCGAATTCACGGACACGTACGGGTTCTGTTTTCAACGGGAAGGAGAGCTGGACCTGAAAACCTTTTCCTCCGGAAGAGGAGATGGCGAAGGTGGCGTCCGCCCCATAGAGGAGCTGGATCCTGTCGCGCACGTTGCGGAGGCCGATGCCGCCGTGTTCCATGGCCATGGAGACATCGTTGCAGCCTTTACCGTTGTCTGTGACCATCAAGGCCAACGTTCCGTCCCTCTCTTCGGCCCTCACATTGATGTCCACATGGTCGGTAGTGGCGTCCAGGCCGTGCTTGATGGCGTTCTCCACCAAGGGCTGCAGCACCATGCTCGGCACTTGGGCCTCATTCAGTTCATGGGGGATGCTGTAGGTCACTTGCAAGCGGTCCTGGAACCGCACGCTTTCGATGCCGAGGTAGTTGCCGATCAATTCGATCTCCCGGGCAAGCGGTACGATATCCCGCTGGTCCTTGTCCAAGCTGGCGCGAAGGAGTTGCCCGAGGCGGCTGAGCACCTTGCGGGCACCATTCACGTCCGTGTCCATCAGTGCGCTTACCGTGTTGAGCGTATTGAACAGGAAGTGCGGCTGGAGCTGCTTTTTGAGGGCGTTGAGCTGGCTGATCTGGAGTTCGTTGCGGAGCTTCAGCAGTTGGGTTTGTTTCTCGCGCGTCTGCCGGGCATAGTCCACGGCGATCAGTACGGCGAGCAGCGTCCAGTACTCCATGAAGCGCTGGAGGATCGCGGGTGGCAGCGCGTTCAAGGCGAAGGCCCGGTACTCCGCGTTCCAAGGGAAATCGCCGATGCGGTTCAGGATGTAGTAATAGATGCCGCTGGTGCAGATCTCGTGGATGGAAGCGATGATCAGCCCGAAGAGCAGGTGCATGCCGACGTGCTGCCAAACGGGTCGCACGTTCAAAGGCCAACGTGTGTAAACGATGTAGGCCAAGGGGCATAGCAAGGCCCAGAACAGGAAGTTGAGGTAAGGTACCGGAGCCTCGCGCCACCAGTTGAACTCGCCCAGGTCCTTGATCTCGGCGTACACATAGTGGTGCATGTAGGCCTGCAGCAGGAAGAGTGTGGCCATCACCAAGGCGGTGGCCAGAATGATCCGGTAGGGGATCGGGGAGCGTTGGAAGTAGTTCATCCGCTGGTCGCACGAAGGTCGCGTGGTCGCTGGGTGAGTGACGAACGGTTGGTGACGAACGGCGCTTCGGGTGATGGAACGGCGGGGCAATGGGGGGAAATGGAAAAGCCCCTCGCCAAGCGAAGGGCCTTTCTGGAAAGCAGTCGGCCTTAGCCGATGGTCACGGTGAAATTGTATCCGAGAACGCTGATGATGATCGTGCCGTCGCAAGAGCCGTTCCCGTAATTGATCGTGCGCGTTGGTTTGTTCTCCGGAGTGATGTCCACCGTACCAGCGGTTATCCAACGACATCCCACTTCTACGCGAAGAGGGCTGGTGATGGTGATGGTGTAGGCATTGCCCGCGCGGTTCACGCCGCTGCCACTCCCGGTGATCAGGTAAATGTCATCGAACAACGTGGGTGTACCGGGGCCCTGGATCCATGTGCGCACGCGGTTGGCCTGGTGCGTGGCGGTCCAACTGCCGTCCGGAGCGGTCAACGAGCCTTGTACGCTCACGCTGAAGTGCGGGTGTCCATCGGTATTGAGTCCCAGGTTCGTCACCGTTTTCGTTCCCTGGACCTGATGATCGTTCACGAAGTAGTTGTCCGGGGTAATGGTGATCACGGTCCCTTCATCGCGGTATCGACCGGAATAGCTCACGAGGATGCGGCCACGGCGCACTCGGCCATTGTTGGTGGTGCAGTTCACCGTTCCGAAGTCGATGGTGAGGGTACGTGGGTTGGAGAGCGTATCGAAGGTGACCACGGGATCGCAATCAGCGTTGGTGCCGCGCAGGCCGTTCGCATCCACGGCCTTGTCCACCTCGCTCAGCAGATCACTGAACGCGTCGTCAGCAAGTGCGTTGTCACTAGCGCTGGTGTAATCGAGATCGAGGTCCTTCTCTTCGTCTTTGTCCTTGCGGCACGCGGCCAGCATAAAGGTGGCGCAGGCAAGCAGCAGGAGGGATTTCCGGTTCATCATGGAATAGGTTGTTTCGTGCCCTTGGGACCGTTCAACGGGAGAAGGGTTTGATCGGGTTCCACAGGAACCGGGACCGAACGCCGACTACCGCCCGGTCAGTGCGAGCACCTTGAAAGTGAAGTCGAACGCGTGCCTCTCGTCCTGCTCATGCTTCTCGGTCCACACTTCCTTCCAGCCCTTGCCGATATCAGGGAACTTCACGTCGCCCATGGGTTTGGCGTGTACGGTGGTGAGATAGAGCCGCTGCACAAGCCCTTTCTCGAACGCTTCCTTGTAGAGTACACCGCCACCGATCAGGAAAATCTCGTTCTGGTCGGCAGCGCGGGCGATGGCGATCGCCTCTTCCAATGAACCGCAGACGACAGCACCCGGCGCTTGATAAGCGGAGGTGCGTGTCACCACGATGTTCACGCGATCGCGCAGCGGGCGGAAACGTTCGGGGATACTCTCGTAATTCTTCCGGCCGGTGATCACATGGTGGTTGATCGTGGTACGCTGGAAGAACTTCATGTCATCCGGCAGGTTCCACGGCAGTTGGCCCTTGTTGCCGATCACACCGTTTTCCGCCACGGCGGCAATGGCACTGATGATCATACGCTGACGGAGGCTTTGATGTGCGGGTGGGGGTTGTAATTCTCCAGCGTGAAGTGCTCGAAGCGGAAGCCGAAGATGTCCTTCACGGAAGGGTCGATGCGCAAGGTCGGAAGCTGGTGCGGCTCGCGGGTGAGCTGCAGTTTCGCTTGCTCGATGTGGTCGTTGTACAGATGTACATCCCCGAACGTATGAACGAACTCGCCGGGCTCCAGATCGCACACCTGCGCTATCATCAGGGTGAGCAGCGCGTAGCTGGCGATGTTGAAGGGTACGCCAAGGAAGGTATCGGCGCTGCGCTGGTAGAGCTGGCAGCTGAGCTTCCCGTCCGCCACGTAGAATTGAAAGAGGCAGTGACATGGCGGCAGTGCCATGCTCGGCACATCGGCCGGGTTCCACGCGCTCACGACCAAGCGGCGGCTGTCGGGGTTCTTCTTGATCATCGCCACGAGGTCGCTGATCTGATCGATGGTTCTTCCATCCGGAGTGGCCCAACTGCGCCATTGTTTGCCGTACACCGGTCCGAGGTTTCCGTCCGCATCGGCCCATTCGTCCCAGATGCGTACGCCGTTCTCCTTCAGGTAGGCGATGTTGGTATCGCCTTGCAGGAACCACAGCAACTCGTGGATGATGCTCTTCAGGTGCAGCTTCTTGGTGGTGACCACCGGAAAACCATCCGCCAGGTTGAACCGCATCTGGTAGCCGAAGCACGAAATAGTGCCAGTGCCGGTGCGGTCGGTTTTGTGAGTGCCGTTATCGAGGATGTGCCGGAGCAGATCGTGGTACGCCTTCATCGGGTGCGAAGTAACGGCAGCGGTCAT
>JANOPI010000229.1:0-10542 GCA_031421755.1 Flavobacteriales bacterium
GCAGCTTCCATTTGCGGGTAACGTCCCCACCGGCCTTAGCATTCTCCAGCTTGATCACGCGGGCGCCGAGCTCGGCGAAGAACATGCCTACGGCCGGACCTGCCAGCACGCTGGCGGTCTCGATCACCAACAGACCTTCCAACGGCTTGTTCATGGATGCGGAAAACCCCTCCGAATATCGGAAGGGTTTGCGATCGGTGATCAGGAATGGACTGACTGAAATTTGTCAGACCAGGGTTTGCCATGAAGTGGATAGCCGATCCTGCTTCGCGTCATCCGTGCTTATTGATGTGCATGTTCGCCTATGGGTCGCTCGACGAGGCTGTTCAAGAAAAAAGCCCTGCCGCGTACGCGGCAGGGCCATCATTACGTGCCCAGGACTGGACTCGAACCAGCACAGCCTTTCGGCCACACGCCCCTCAAGCGTGCGTGTCTACCAATTTCACCACCTGGGCATTGGCCGCCAACCGGCGGTCGAGGGGCGGCAAATATAGACGCGCGATCGGAAGCGTCAGAACTCGCTTTCGGGTCTAGCAAGATGTTGGCCTTTATCCCGCAGCCGCAGGGCCATTTCTGTCCGCCAAGCGGCATGTTTCCATGCGCGTTCGATACGGGCCTGGTACTCGTCGTGTCCGAAGTCCGACAGCGGTTCGTCCATGCCCGGATCATTGTCGTACCGGTCGATCTTCTCGTGCGTGGGTCGCTTATCGCCTTGTTCCGTGCCCAGATGGTTGTTCTGTTCCATGTATTGTCGCCTTGGAGAGGATTTCAGCGACTATGCGAACCTATCCTGCGCCGCAGGCCTCGACTATACCCACTTGGCGGTAAAATGTCACAGTTTGAGGAATCGGCCCGAAAGGGCCCGTGAACGTGTGGATACCCTGACGATATAAAGCCCCGGAGCAAGCAGGGACGCATCGATACGGCGATCCTGACCGATCTCGAGCACCTGTTTCCCCGTGGCATCGAACACCCCGATATCGTTGGCCGGAGTACCCTGCGGCAGGTACACCTGCGCGTGGTCGGTGCATGGGTCCGGCACGATGCGCAAGGGCTCCGTAGGGCCCACTTCCGGCAGCCCGGTTGCGCATTCCAGCCATGCGATGTGCTGCCAGACCTGATCATTGAAGGTGATGGGCACCAGATCATCCACGGAGGCAGGATCGCCCATGCGCACCACCACCAGGCCCCGGCTGGGGACCACGTTGAGGTTCTGGTCGTTCTTTCCCAAAGCGCTGAACATGTCGTACGGCGCGCTCGGCATCAAGGACCCGGGGAAAACGAACTGCAGGCCCGGGACCATGAAGGTGGCCTGTCCATTGAGCCACCAGAGGTAGCCATAACTATCGTTCAGATCCTGCGATGGCGCAGTGGCCGCGGTGAAGTAGTCCAGGTCGTGCAGGATCGTATCTCCGTTCCAGGCCATGTGGTTCAGCGCCAACAGTCCGTATCGGGCCATGCTCCTGGCCTTGCTGAAATACACGTTGTTGAAGCCCACCGGGAACCAGAAACCGTCCATGCCGATGGGGTTCCGTATGCGGGCGTTGAAGTAGGCGCTGAATGGTTGGCCTGTGGCATTGGCGATCACTTGGTCAAGTATGGTGTACGGTGCATTGTGGTAGGCCCATCGGGTGCCAGCGTCGGCCAGGTAGGACAGGCAGGTGGGGTCCGTACAATCGCTGTTGGAGACGCCATCATCCAGGCCGGAGGTCATTGTCAATTGGCCGCGTACCGTGATGAGCGCCTCCTTTTCCGCCGGTGCGCTGGTCCAGCCGGTGCCCAGGTAGGTGCTGGTGGGCTGAGAGATGTCCAGAAACCCTTCCTCCTGCGCGATGCCTACGAGTGAGCTCGTGAGTGTTTTGCCCGCACTGGCCCAATACCACAGGCTGTCTTGGGTAAAGGTTCCGAAGTAGTTCTCCAGCACGATACGCCCGTCCTTCAGGATGATGAATGCTTTGGTGTTGCGTGAATCCAAGAAGTCGTAGAACGAATCGATGCGCTCGGGGCACCACCCCAAGGTGGCGGGGTCGGTGGTCTCCCATTCATTGCTACCGGTGGGGGGGAAGTACAGGGATTGCGCCCGTGTGATCAACGGGCCGATGAGAACGCACATGAGGAGCAGGAGCCGCATGGCTGTTCGGACGAGGAAGGTGGCCCGGGGTTTATCGGGTAACACCCGGCATGCGCAATTTCTTGATGCGCACCAGTGGCCCCGGGCACACTTGGCCGTGGCACGCGGCACAATACTGCACCAGTTCATCGAAAGCGGTTTCCCGCTGGGCAGGCACCACCTTGTAGAGCGAATCGAGCTGTTGCAGGTACGAGAAGGCGAAGGGGTCGAAGGTCCGGTGGTCCATCATGCCGGGCGTGGGCTCCGCCGTTAGCATCTCTTTGAATTTCTCCGGATAGGGCAGGAGTTCGTCCCCGCGGAGCAACCGCTGTTTGGTGCTGTCAGCGAAGGTGGTCATATCACGCATCAGCTGGGCGAGCGGACTTACATAGTGGCCGTCCTTGCCGGTATTTGGCGTATAGGAGGATGTCTTGGTCGAGTCGCTGGGGGATGCATCAACGCCTGCCTGCCCATCGCCTTGGTCGCACGAGCCGATCAGGAAAAAAGAGGCCAGCAAACTGGCCGAGAGCCATGATCTGTTCATTGGAAGGCAGGAGTGGACGGCAAACTTAGCCTTGCTTTGGTGGGACCGCCTGCCAACCTGACGGCCTCTTGCGGGTGGCGTGATGATCGCCTGAACGACAGTATGGGAACCACCCCCGAGTTGGACCACGGGCGAAGGAGACTCACCACGGCTCTCATTCCAACAGGCTTGGCGATCGCATTGATCTGGGGTGTCTTCCTGTTCGATCGGGTATTCGATCTGGATCTTTATCGCTTTGGCGTGCTGCCACGCCAAGTGAACGGGCTATGGGGCATCCTCATATCACCGTTCGTGCATGGCGATCTCGAGCACCTGATCAACAACAGTGCGCCCATCCTGGTGTTGGGCTGGTTGTTGGTCTACTTCTATCCCAAAGCGGCGTGGCGGGTGGTGCTTGCCTGTTGGGCGATGGGTGGACTGTGGGTATGGACCACCGCTCGCGACAGCTATCACATCGGGGCGAGTGGCATCATTTACGGGCTGGCCGCCTTCCTGTTCTTCAGTGGGCTTTTCCGGTTGCGCATCGCGCTGATGGCGGTGTCGCTCATCGTGGTATTCCTGTATGGCAGCATGATCTGGGGGGTGCTTCCGCTGCAACCGCGGATCAGCTGGGAGAGCCACCTTTTCGGCGCGATCGCCGGAGTGATCATGGCGTGGCTCTACCGCAAGGTGCCACCGGCGCACGTTCCGCCTCCGCTGGTTCTTGAAGACGATCCCGAAGAAGAATTTGTCCAGTCGTATTCCAATGAGGATCCAGGTGATGAGGAATCCGGCCCTTCGGCCAGGGCCCGCCTCGACCGCGATGCCCAGCCCGTGCGATTCCGCCACCCTGGTGCGGATCAGGAGCCGCTCATCTGAACATCCGGTCAGTCCGCTTTCACCAGCGTGGCCAATTCGGTCTCCTTGTCGAGCAACGTGAGTTTGTTGCCATCAACACGGTATGAATTCGTCGCGCGCATCGCCGAAAGGAAAGCCGTTTCGGTAGGCTGGATGTCCTTGCAGAACATCTTGGTACTGCCCACGCCCGGGAAGGAGAGGGCGCTGCCTTCCAACTTCACCGTGCCCATCAATCGATTGCATCCGCCGAAACCGGACAGGCGCATGTCCTCAGCCACGGACAGATAAGGGGTCTCCACACCTTCCGGCAAGCGGATGGCTTCACCCGCGATCGTTGTCAAGTTCCATCGGGTGCCGACCATGGAAGCAGTGGTAATAGAAGAATCGGTGCTTCCCGCCGGGGCCGCGTCTTTGTCACATTTCTCGGAGGTCAACATCAGGAAAAGAGCGCTTGCGAGGAGGATGTGGGATGTTCGGTTCATCGGAAATTGTTCAGCAGGTAGGGTGAAGGCCAAAGTAATGCCACAACACGCGAAGGGCCCGCTTGTGCAGGCCCTTCAACGATGGTGGTGTGTGGATCAATTGTTGAGCATCACCGGCATCACGAGCATGAGCACGTCCTCGCCGTGTTCGCCGCCCTCGCCAGGCAGCAGGATGCCAGCGCGATTCGGGGCGCTCATTTCCATGATGACGTGCTCACTGTTCAGGTTGCTCAGCATGTCCATCAAGAATCGGCTGTTGAAGCCGATGGTCATGTCCTCGCCCTCATAGCCACAGGTAAGTTTTTCGTTCGCCTCGTTGGCGAAATCGAGGTCTTCGGCACTTACCGCGAGCTGGCTGCCTGCGATGTTCATGCGCACCTGGTGGGTGGTCTTGTTGCTGAAGATCGCCACACGGCGCACGCTGTTCAGGAAGGTCTGGCGGTCGATGGTGAGCTTGTTCGGATTTTTCTTGGGGATCACCGCCTCGTAGTTGGGGTACTTGCCGTCGATCAGGCGGCACACCAGCACGATATTGTCGAAAGTGAAGGACGCGTTGTTCTCATTGTATGCGACGGTTACCTCGGCGTTCGTGCTCGTGAGGGAGCCTTTCAAGAGGTTGAGCGGCTTTTTAGGGACAATGAAGCTGGCCGTTCCTGGCGCCTTGATGTCGGTGCGGGTGTAGCGCACGAGTTTGTGGGCGTCCGTAGCCACGAAGCGCACGCCGTCATCGGCCAGTTCGAAGAAGATCCCACTCATCACGGGGCGCAGATCGTCATTGCCGGTAGCGAAGATGGTCTTGTTGATGGCCGTGGCCAGCGTTCCTGCGGGCAGGGTGAACTTGCTTGGGGAATCCAGCACCGGACTCTTGGGGAACTCCGTGCCGTTGTGGCCGGTCATCTTGTATTTGCCCTGATCGCTGCTGATCTCGATGCCGAAATGCTTCGGATCTACCGTGAAGGTGAGCGGCTGTTCGGGGAATGCCTTCAGCGTGTCCAGCAGCAAGCGTGCGGGTATGGCGACGATGCCCTTGTCCTTGGCCTCCACAGGCATGGTGGCCGTGATGGTGGTCTCCAGGTCGCTAGCCGTTACCGTCAGTTCTTTGCCATCGATCTCGAACAGGAAGTTGTCCAGGATGGGGAGCGTGTTGCTGCTGGCGAGCACCCCTTGGAGGGTTTGCAACTGCTTCAGGAGGGCGGCACTGGAAACGATGAATTTCATCTGTTCTGGAAAGGATTTGAGCCCACGGCCATGGCCGGTTTCAGGCGGCGCGAATATACCCGGGATCATCCCCCTGATCCGGTGGCTTTTATGAACAAGGACGCGGGTTTATCCACGATCGGTGTGCGCTTGTCAATTGGCCGGTTGTTGTTTGACCAGTTCGGGTCGGCAACCTCCAGCATGAATAGCACCAGCCCCGCCGACGGGCGCTGGCCAACAGTCACCTGGCCACCTGCCCCAGATAGGGCACCATCCGGTCGAACCAGTAGCGCTGCACAACAACGAGCGCGGTATCGTTCAACACGGAATGCATCCGATCGAGGTCCTCGGCCAGCAGATCGAAATCCACATTACGTTCTCCGGCGTAGGGGCGTTTCTTCCAGAATGGAAGACGCTTTGAGCCGCCGTCCTTGGTGGTGATGGTGAGCACATGTTGAGGGGGAGAAGCCAGGATGCTGTCTTTCTGGGCCTTGGTCCAAGTGCGCTCGAAATACTCGAAGTGCGCGTCTTTCACGTGCAACAACATGTCCATCACGATCACGCTGTCGAAAGCCATTGGCTGTCCTTGTTCGTCGAGCAAACTCATCATGCGGCCGCCGCCGTATTGTACGGTGTATCCTGCGCTGTCAGGTTGCGCGTGTTCCACCTTCAAACTGGCGATCTGTTCGATGTCCGGATAGATGGACAGGTCCGTGCTGCGCCACTCGTCCAAACGCGCATGGAAGCGCGTGTTGATCAGGCCGGTGAATCCGGTCATGCCCAGAACAAATGGGCTGTCGCTGCGGCCAACCCCCGGCTTTTCCAGAATGGTGTACACGCCGAAATGATCGGGCGTCCCGTGGCCCACCCACCAGATCTTCTCAGGCTCATCGTCACCGGTGTAGATCTCCACTTTCACCGCAGCGCTGGCCATCAACTTCAGGGTCATGGCCTCCATGCTTTTCGCCACTGGGGTGCGCACCTCTACCTTCAGGAACGTTTTCAGCAGGGTGCGAACGGGGAACTGGTTCGCGGGCAGACCGTTCACAGTCCACAGGCCATCGGTGCCCCGGCGTAGGTCGGCGGTCAGTCCTTGTTTGTCGGCGATGAAGATGCGGGACACACGCGCGGTATCGGGCATGGCGAAGTCGGACAAGGGCCCGGTGAGCGTACTGCCGCTGTTGGAGCGCCAGAGCCAGAACGCCATGGCGGCCAGAAGCACGAACAGCAGGGGAAGCAGGAGTTTCTTCATCAGGCGTGAAGGGCAAAACGGCGGCGGCGCAGTGTGAAGAACAGGATGCCCCCGAGGATGCTGAGCACAACGGGCAATGCAACGTTCAGCAGCTGCCAGAAGCCGCGGTCCCGTGCGGTCTGTTCCGGATCGAGCTGGCGCAAGGAGATCGTGCGCGATCGCAGGCTGATCAGGCTCTTGTCGTTGAGCAGGTAGTTCATGGCATTCACGAAGAACTCGCGGTTACCGTAAACCTTGGTGCGTGCGATGCGGTCGTAGCCGAGCATGTAGTAGTTGCCTTTCTCGCGGTCCACCAGGTTGGCGATCACGTCGCCATCGCTCACCACGATCATGGCGTTCTTGCGGCTGGTTTCGCGGTGCCCCATGGATCTCTTCAGGCTGTCGCTCATCACCAACCGATCAGTGAAAGCGCTGTGGAAGATACCTTCAGTGAGCACGGCCACCGGCAGATCCGGCGTGTTGCTCTTTCCCAGTCTGGAGATCTCATCCACAACGGCCAAGCTGATGCGCACAGGGTTGCGCTGCACACGCGTGTAGGGTGATGAGGTGAGCAGGATGGTACTCTGCGCGCTGTCCAACCCGATGGTGTCGATGCTGCCCACGAATTTGAAATGAACGGGGTCGATATTGTTCACGACGGGGTGCGTACTGCGCGGCACCACCACGGGCTCGAAGGGGAAAGGGCGGGTTTCCAACTTGCGTTGGTTGCCATAGGGCGCGCCCATGATCTGGATCGGTGCGCATTGTTTGTCCAACAGCAGATCCTTGTTCAGCCGTGTGCCGTAGGCGAAGAGCAGCTTGTCCAGGCCAAGATCCAGCGGTGTCGCGATGGAATACTGTTTTGCACGTAGGCTATCGAGGTGCGCGTTCATGGCGTCCACCGCCCAGAGCACGCGTCCCCCGTTCATGATGAACTGGTCCAGGATGTAGGCGTCCTTTTCGGAAAAAGCGCTGTCGGGTTTTGGCACGATCAAGGCGTCGAACGTGTTGACGCGGTAGCGGCCGCCTTCCACTTTGTCGCTCAGCGCGCTGATCCGACCATCCAAGCGCACGCGCTTCATATCGTACTGTTCGGCGAGGGCGGTCTCCAGGTCCTTCGTGCTCAATTCATCCAAACAGCCGTTGCTGGCAAGTATCGCCACCCGCGGCCTGGAACTGGATGTGATCTTGCGTATGGCGCTGGCCACCTCGAACTCCAGGTTGTTGATGCTGCGGTTCACCATGTCCGCATCCGGCGTGCGGAACTGCGTGCGCAGAAGCTGCAACGGCTGGGACTTTCCCCCATAGTTCAACATGGCGCAGGGCCATACGATGCGCTCGCTCTCCGCACCCTTCTCCTTGGTGCGTATGCTGGTGTACTCGAGCTTCTCCTCCTGCAGTTTCGCGTAGTTCTGCATGCGCGATTTTTCATCCGGTGCTGCGCTGGGGTCCACGAATTCATACTGGAGCAGCTCGGGGTTGTGGACGCGCATTTCGTCCAGCAGTTCGCGGGTGGCATCGCTCAACTTCCGCAGGTCAGCGGGCAGTTCGCCGGCCAGGTAAACCTTCAGGAAGACCACATCCTTCAGGCTGTCCATCAGTTCGATTGTGGCGGGCGTAAGTGTGTAGCGTTTCTCGCTCGTGAGGTCGGCACGCAGCCTCACGAACGAACTGATGAAGAGCACCAACAGCACGCATGCGATGCCGATGAGCAAGGCCATCAGATCGCGGGAGCGGTGGCTGCGGGTGCTTATCACGGTTTCTGTACGGATGTCAGTTGTTGACTCTCAGAACGTATTGGATCGCCTCACCTCACCACTTCCTGCTTTGGATCACGGTCTTGGTCAGCAGTAAGAAGATCAGTACGACCCCGCCGAAGTAGAGCACATCGCGCAGGTCGATCACGCCGCGGCTCATGCTGGCGTAGTGCTGCTGGATGCCGATGTTCTTCAGCGGGCCTTCGAGTCCGCCGACGGCATCGAAGGAAGCGAGCAGTTCAAAGCCCATGAACAGGCCGAAACACAGGAACACCGCGATGAGGAAGGCCACGATCTGGTTGTCCGTGAGCGACGACGCAAAGACACCGATCGCGGTGAAGCAGGCGGCGAGGAAGAAGAGCCCGAGGTAGCTGCCCCACGTGCCGCCGGTATCGATGTTCCAGGCCGGAACAGCGAGTTGACCGACGCTCCAGTAATACACGAAGGTGGGGATCAACGCGAGCAGCACCAGTAGCACCGCCGCGGCGTACTTGCCGAACACCAGCGTGAATTCGTTGATCGGTTTGGTCAGTAGCAATTCCAACGTCCCCGCGCGCCGCTCCTCACTGAAGCTGCGCATGGTAACGGCCGGCACGAGGAACAGGAAGACCCAAGGTGCCAGGATGAACAGCGGCCCTAGATCCGCGTAGCCCAGTTCAAGGATGTTGTCCGGGAACACCCAGAGGAACAGGCCTGTAATGAGCAGGAAGACCACGATAACGATGTGGCCGATGAGTGAACCGAGGAAGCCCCGGACTTCTTTGCGGATGAGGGCGCGCATGTGGAGCGGCCAAGGTAAGAGCGTGGCTTAGCGGCCAAGAGGGGGTACGAGGAACGGTATCCACAATGGAACGAGCGATCGCGCCAGCGGTGGATTACTTTTGGAACATGGCAGGTAAAGCACCAACGACCAACAGAAAGACAAAGCCCTCTGCTGAAGGACAAGCAATGAACGAGGCCTTCAAGAAAGCCACCAAGCGCGCGATGGTGGAGGCCTTCAAAGTCCGGAAGACAATCATGATCCAGAAGGAAGGCTGGCTGGTCATGGTGAACAAAGCTGGTAAGGTGGTGAAGCGTGTGAAAAAGCTCCCCGAACTTCAATTGCCTTCGACCTGAGCATGTCCGGTGCGTTGCGCTTGCGTGTCTTCGCAGGTCCCAATGGGTCCGGCAAGAGTACCATGTATCGACAAGTCCGGTCGACGATGGTGAATGGTCGACCGGTTGACTTAGGTGTTTATGTCAATCCGGACGATATCGCTGCCGAGCTCCGAAAGACCAAGCGATTCAATTTCGGGAGATATGAAGTCGTTTCCGATGAGAACAAGTTCGGCAGATTTGCTCGATCCTCCGGGTTGATCCCATCACAGGCAGACCAACTCTGGTTTCAAACGAGTCAACAGTGGGGGACGAATGTGTTGAAGTTGTCCAGGGTATCTGACGCTGAGCGGTTCGCACAGATCCTCGCCCAACACATTGTCGACCTTCTTTTGGTGGCGAAGAAGAAGCTCTCATTCGAGACGGTCTTCAGCCATCGGTCCAAGTTGGAGGTAATGGAAAGAGCGGCGAAGCTCGGATACAAGGTCTACTTGTATTTCATCGCTACCAATGATCCTGAGATCAACAAGGACCGCGTACGGACGAGGGTTGAGCAAGGTGGCCATGATGTGCCACCGGAGCGGATCGAATCAAGATACTATCGCTCTCTCGACCTCCTATTGGAAGCATTGGCCTTGTCCTATCATGCGTACGTCTTCGATAACTCCGGATCAGCGGAGGAGCGCAACATGTTCGCGGAGTGCAAGCGCATCTCGATGAACGGAGGGGCCACATGGAGCTACCCCTTTGCACGAGCCCCAGACTGGTTCGTAAACGTGCTGCTCAAGGGCTCTCCAGAAATGGTTCAAATGGCTACAGCGTTACTAAGAGCGCGTCTGCGAAATCCACAGAGTTCCTGAGCACGCTCGAGACGCCTGTCTTGGCGAATGGCAGTTAAGGTCCCCCTAGAACTCGATCATGCTCTTCCGCTTCTTTTTCACGGGCTTTTTGGGGATCTTCTCTAGATCGGTCTCGCAGTAGTTCTTGCGGATGAACAGCGCGTCCTTGTCTCTAAGTGCGGCGCTGGCCTTGAAATCCTCGCAGGCCTTCTCCTTGTTTTTCAGGTGGTAGTAGCAGTCGCCACGGTACCAGTGGGCGGCCGCGAGTTCGGCGGTGTCTACGGCCATGGCTCCGGTGAACTTGTCGATGGCTTCTTCATAGCGCTCGGCTTCGTAGAGCAGCACGGCCATGCTCATCATGCCGCCCGGGATCGAAGGCTTCAATTTCAATGCCTCGGCGATATCATGTAGCCCATCTTCTTCCTGGTAGAGTTCACCCTTGGCTACTCC